>NZ_BORS01000002.1:0-470757 GCF_018333295.1 Paenibacillus apis | reverse complement strand
CACCCCATGGACGCATGCGTATGAAGCGTGGTTGGACAGCTTAAAATTTGCAGATCACTGTCAGCAGGTCACGTTTCAAGAGTATCGCCAATCGATCTGGGAAACGAAAGAACGCATTTGCCGGTACGAGCAGGAGATCGAACGACAAGCCGAAAGCTGTGCGCAAGCTCCGCTCATTCAGGCTCTGCAAGCGTTACGAGGAGTGGCCGTGCTTACCGCGACCACCCTGGCCTCAGAAATGATCGAAGCCGCGCGATTTCCGTTGGCCTCGGCTTTTATGAGCTATTGCGGATTGGTTCCTAGTGAAAATTCGACGGGAGACAGCCGCCGGCAAGGGAAGATCACCAAAGCGGGGAATGCACATCTCCGAAGAGTGTTAGTGGAAGCCGCTTGGAGCTATCGATACAGTCCCGCCGTGAAAAAGAAGATGAGACAGCGCATTTTGGGTCTACCGCCTGAAGTACAGCGAATCGCTTGGAAGGCCCAGCATCGTTTGCATCAAAAGTACAAGAGCTTGTTACGCATGGGAAAACACAAGGGGGCCATCGCGGTGGCCATTGCCAGGGAACTTGCCGGGTTTGTGTGGGCGATTGCGAAAGAAGTGGAAATGACGAAAGCCAAGGCTTCGTAATGAGAGAACCGTTTGACGGACAGAGGGTTGTTCAAAGTAGAGATGGATGAATCAAGGAGGTGAGGCTGGGAGTAGATCGTGATTTACCTCGGCGGCAAAATCAGGCAAGGTGAAGAAGAGACCCGCGATGTCCGTTTGTGCAAAGCTTCGGCTTCCACGCACGTTTCTAGTTAGCGGCCAGCTTCTTCAGACGTATGTAGAATGTGTGTGAATCCACGAATATCAGATTGCCAACCAGCGAATTGTTTTTGCCGCCAAGCTAAAGCATGATTTACCCCTTCCGTCCCCTACAAGGGGAAACGCAGGGAGTGCACTCCCTGCACCCGTTACTCGCCGTAAGGCAGCCCCTGGCGTTGGCCAGGGACATTCAAAAAGTATCGCCGGAAAGAGCCACCTGTCAAGAAAGGCGCTTGACAGGCTCTTATTTAAGCGCGTCAAAAACGAGAGAGTCACAGAGGCGCTTGACAGGTTTCGTTCATATCAACGGACATTATATCTCCTTAGCAGCCGTTCTTTCATTCAAAAAAGTTCTAACGGACATTTTGTCATCTTAGGAGCAACTTCTGGCAGAAAAAAGCTCGTTGAGCATCCTAACGGCAGAAAATGTCCGTTATCGATCAAAGGATCATATTAGAGTGCTCTAACATTCCAAAATGTCCATTAGAGAAACATGTGTGGCGGAAGCTGCCAGGTACGGTACCTTTGCTTGTCATCAACAACAGTCAGCCAGTGTTTATCTACAAGTTGCTGTAGAATGCGCCTTGCATGCTTCTCTGAACGTTGGAGATGGGAAGAGAGTTCTTTAGCAGTGAATGGCCGTAGAAGTCGCCTCGCATAGCGGATAGTCTCATTTTCAGTCCAATCTAAGGATTGCGAAGCGGGAAAAGAGGTAAACTTGCCAACAAAGGAGAGAACAAGCTGTTTACAAAGGGAGGGATCTTCCTTGATGGACAAGTAAGCGATAGGTAGGAATAACCAATTGTCAAGGCTTAAGATAGCTTGCTTCATACATAAGTCTTTAAATCGCCAAGCTTCGATATCTCTTGCATGCGAACTGAATCCATGAATCTCGATACATCCTTTTGCGTCGGCTGGCATATACGCAAGATCGAGATAACGGTACCGATTGTTCAGATCCCGCACCTCCCATTCCGCATGCAAATCATTGAAGTTCCCGATGGCCGGATACCATATCCTTCTAAGAAACTCCACGGTTCCGTGACCTAGCCCTTTCCCAAGCAACTCTCGCCTTCTAGGATTCGATTCATAAGCGGTCTGTTCAGAAATCCATTCTTCAAATTCAATTTCAAAATTTATAATTTTATCCTCCTCTCTGTGAAACAAAATACCGCTTTGATTGATGAAACCATGTGGTTTCATTAATCAAAGCGGCATGTGCTTCACGCCGATAGTTTTCTTTCAAATTAACATAATCTTTACTTTTGATCAAGAGGTCGGGCCTTTTAGGTTTGTCAGTGAAGCAGGCTAAAGGTGGGGATCGCATCATTGGCAGTGGAGTGGTCAGGGGTTTGTCCCTAAGCTCCACAACTTTGTATGACTGCTCACCCGCCTTTGCAATTGCCAAAATCGGTTTGTACATAAGGCACCCGAGTCACTCATCAGGCAGTTCAAAACACTTTAAGAACCCTACGAAATGGCAGAAGCGGTCGTTAATTATCATTGCTTGATGGGCAAGGATGACGGAAAAAGGTAATATAATCAATGTCGCAGGGATTCTAATGGAATGCAATCGACATCGTTTGTTTCATTAACCGTCAAGCACTGATTTTTAGATGGAGTCTTTAAAAAAATGCACAGTTATCAGTTACTAACTGCGGAGACACATTTGACTTTAACTACATATGATGTACAAGTCTCCCGATTTTTATTGGAGTAATTATGACGGAGGTGAAAGATTTAGTGAATTTAATCAATCTTGTAGTTAACGGTCAATTTGACACGGGGACCGTAACCCCATGGTTCTCACAAGCTGCAACAATTAACGAAACATATAGCCACTCGGGATTTTTCAGTGCACAGTTATCAGGAGGGCCTACCAACTCTTTTCTCTCACAGTTTTTTACCATTCAGGAAGGAGAAAATCTAGAAGTCATTTATTCACTATCCAAATTCGGTGCGCTGCCTAGCCCATTGGTTAGTGTATCCGTTGCATTCTATGATGCGGCAATAAACTTCCTTGGAATGGGGTTAATCGCTATCAACTATAGTGGTCGAATTCCAGACGTAACATCGGAACAATGGCTGGAGTTGTATAACATTACTACTCCTGCTCCACAGGGAACTACGCAAGCACTTATTACAATCAGCGTGATCCCTCAAGCAGGAGCAGCTGATATCCTGGTCGATGATATTGGAGTCCTTCTGTTTAACGGCATCAGTGGACCTACAGGGCCAACTGGACCTACAGGACCTACAGGACCTACAGGCGTAACTGGACCTACAGGACCAACCGGCGTAACTGGAGCCACAGGAGCCACGGGTGCGACCGGGCCAACCGGTGCAACAGGCCCGACGGGTGACATTTCGGCAATCGAAATTATTCCTACCGCAAACCGGTACTTTTATTTCCCACCTACAGATCTGGACTTATCCTCCTCTGTTACAATTCCTGCGGGGGAGTTCAGCGATGATGATGGAAACAGCGTTACCGAATTTTCTGGACTAGGCACAAACAGCTTTAATAATCTATTCATTAACGGTCTCGTGCAACCAGGCAATGCGTACAACGTAAGTCCCGACATGTTGTTCTTTCCTGCACAAAGCGGCACCATATTTGCCGGTACGCCGATCATTATTGAGACTGTACAATTTAATGTTCAAGTGTAAAATGGAATTCCCCGTTCCTTTGCCTTTACTACTTCCGAATCTACCACATACACTATTTTTAGGTAGGGAGGTGAGGAACCATGCCAATCGTAACCCCATATCAAAATAGTCTGAGATTCGCATCCACCTTTGGTGCAGGGACAGGAACGGGGGCAACATGCTTTGTAAGAGCAGGCTAGTTTGTTCATAGCGGGTCGCTAATCTTCGGGAATGCTTCACTTCTGCGGGATCCGCCAAGACTTGTCTTTTCGTTAGCTCCATCTGGCACAGCATCTCGATGGACAATCGTTGCATCAATCATTATACTTTCAAAGTCGGGTTCAATGGAGACATGCTCAAGTATTTGATCCCAAATACCAGCGTCGAAATCGGCTATAAACAGCAGACCAGAAACTATAGTATTCCGGTAGATGAGAAGCAAGGATCTGCCAAAGTATTAGGTATTCATTAATTTACCTTCTGAAATCAAAAAAGTATAATCACATAACAGTTCAATATCTTCTTTATTATGTGATGTCATTACTATCAACTTTTGTTCTGTCTTCAATTTTATAAGCGTGTGTCGAAGTGTCTCAACGGAATTTTCGTCTAGTGCATTGAATGGCTCATCCAATACGATTATTTGTTGATTCTCCATTATTGCCTGTATTATCCCTAATTTCTGTTTCATTCCTAATGAGTATTTTCTGAATTTTTTATCTGACTCCCAATCTAGGTTAAACAAATTCATAAAAGCTTGAATATCTTTTTCATTAGCAATTTTTCTGATTTTAGCTAGCATTTTTAGATTTTCATAACCCGTTAGATGGGGGAGAAAGCTTGGTCTCTCTAACAATATTCCTAAGTGTTTAGGAAATGACATGTCCTTTCCTAATACTTTATCGTCTACTTTAACTTCGCCACTTGTTGGTAATATGAGACCAGAAATCATTCTTAAAAACATTGTTTTTCCACTTCCATTTTTACCTATTACACCATATATGTTGCCACTTTTTAATAGAACATTTATATTTTCAAGAACAATAGTATTTCCGAGTGACTTGGTAAAGTTGATTGCTTCAACTTTCATAAAAAGACAACTCCTTTTTAAAACTGGCTTTTTTGATAAGAAGGATTAACACTAAAACAAGCACTAAATTTCCAACAACATTATCAAGTGAATCGTGATATTGAGGCAAAATACCAACAATAGAATTTTGGTAATGGCTTATCATTGATAAAATTATAGAAAGTAATATCATTATCATGAAGGTGTTAGATTTACTAAGTTTTAAAGATAAATATATTTGGAGTAGAACCATAATGATGCAGAATAAATATATCCTTGATATAACTCCAAATGTATCTAAATTTATCATTAAAACTTCAAAATCTCCCCAAATCCAATGCAACGTTAATATTCCAACATAAAATAGAACTACAAAGAAAGCAGAAATTACTAAAGAGCCAGTTAACATAACTTTAAGCCATCTTTTTTTACTCTCATATCTAATTGATAAACATTCCATGTTATCAATACAAAATGAAATATAATCAACATTTATATATTGTAGCAATAGAAAAGTCATAATGAATAAGCTTTTTAACATAATTCCAGGAAGAGGTTTCCCTCCAAAAATGGTTAGTAACATAGTAGTAAGATCGCCAATATTTAGGATTTTTAAATACCCATAAATCAAAACAATACTTATTATTAAAATTATTAAAGTTAAGGGCCTTATACTTCTAGGAATAATTGATGTCATATGAAATCCCTCTTGTCATTTATCTTAATGTTCAGAAAAACAGTAATAAGAATTAATACCAACATAAAATAGTAGCTTGTAATACCTTTATTAAAAATCCATGAGAAAATAAAATTAACATCAAGAGAAGTGAATTTTTTCAAATAAGGTTTTAAAAGGGTTAGTTCAAACACCAACCAAATGAGAGTAAATAAGTAACAATATTTGCTTAGAATAAGGCTTTTTGAAGATTTTAAGCATGACATTATATTAATATAAATAATTATCCCTAAAAAATATCTTATAAACCATTCTGTAAGAGGGAGAATATAATTATTTTCTTTTAGTATTAGTGCTCCAAAGATAATAAAAGAAAACATAATCGCTAAACAAGTTACTCCGCACAAATAGTAGCTAAATAACTCCTTTTTTAAAATTGTTCTTCTGTTTCCTATCCTTATGTAAGATATATTATGAAAGTAATTACTTTCTATGGCCAATCCTATAGTAACTACTAACATAAATTGGAATATAAAAAATTTATCAAAAAACCATTGAGTAAACCATTGTTGGCTGCTTGAAATTTTAGTTAAACCAATAACTCCTGTAAATGAAATGTATATTGTGTACATCATTAAAAACAGAGTTCTATTCATAGCTATCTCGCAATTTATAAAATATTGTACACATTAATAAGAGGTTCACTAGCAACCATCCTCCTAATGAAATGAAGACATCATTCCAACTTATAATATTTGTTAGCGCACTGACTGCTCTAGGTTGAAGAATCATTCGTATATTATAGTCAAAAAGGACAGGGTATGAATCAAAAATAAAATGAATACCATAGAGCAAAATAACAGGGAGGAGAAGGGTAACATATCTATTAGAAAAATTCAGAAGCATACTTATGCATAGTGAGAATATAGCAAATAAGGATATTACAAAGGCGTTTAAAATTGTGTATATATGAACCGCATTTATTGGATTTTCTGTAAATGCTTTATATACAAAGCTTCCCTCGTGAGGAGTTAATCTACCGTAATAATCGGTTATGTTATTTGTATCAGAAAATATGGTATAGGTCATGAAAATATTAATTTCTAAAATGAGGAATACGATAAAAAATGAGAACAAACCAGTTGAAAGAAATTTCGAAACCAAATATTGTGTTTTTCCTTTTCTAATTATTTGATACATATACATAGAAGTGCTTTTATCCTCATAATAAATTAAACCAGTTAATATTACTGTAATGATCCAAAACATATTATTATATAAAGAGTTTCCCCAACTAACTGAATTCATTAGCATCCAAAATTGAAATGGATTTTGGCCTATTGTATTAGCAGATTCAGGAAACTTAGAAAAATGCCTAAATACTGTGATTGGGTCGATTATGGAGATACATAGCAAAACCACTATTAATGTTAGCACCATTTTATTGGTAAAAAGTCGTTGTATATCTATCTTAAAATAATTCAAATACGGCACCTCCTGTGTTCAGTCCTTAATAATTGAGCAATATAATAAATATAAGTTCAATAAGTAACATAGGGGCATCGTTTATTGCCCCTATGTTACAGCTTTTATTTAAGAACGTTGTTAATTCGGGCTCCATTCTCCTTCGACTGGAACAGAAGTTGATACATAAACTGGATTATCAAGATTTAAAACTACATTAGTGCCACTTGATGGGACAGTAGTATAGTTCACAGTATGCCATGCTCCATCAGCAGCTACTTCTGTGTATGGGTCAGATAGGTTAGCACCGTTAGTTCTTTCTGTAAATGCTCTAACTGAAGAATATCCTGCTCCGATATCTGTGATTTTTATGCTAAAGTATTTGACAACATCTGAGTCATTTGCTCTCGCTACCGTGCTTATTTCTGTATCCCCTTGTTTCGCAGGAAGTGATCCTTTAAATGTTGCATTAGCAGCAAAAGCGGAGCTTACAAACACAGTAGAAAATACAAGCGTTGCGGCAGCCATCATTTTAACTGTTTTTTTCATTTCAAAAATCCTCCTCGATAAATGTTATTTTAGAAACTGGATAGACACTTACTTCACTCAAATAATCCATTCAAATTAATTTAAGCTTGATGTTTCCTCCTCTCTACGTGAGCTATTCCTTACTTGGAACAAAATTAGATTATATGTATAATGAGTCTAGGCTGCTTGCTTTGTATACCTAAGTAAGGAGCGCATAAAGTCGGTTTCCAGTTGCTACCCTCAAATTCATCTGGAAATCGGCTCCAATTTATTGTAACAAACTACCAAGCAGCGAATGGCCTGATAATTTTGGTACAACCACCAACTAAGTAGCTTGCTTTAAGGCTTATAGATGCAAGCCATACTCTTATACTGTTTGTCCCATCTAATTATAAAGACGCTTTATGTAGAAGAATGTAACAACCTGTGATATGAAATTTGAAATTGTGTAGGAAGAAATTTGACTTACAAAACCAACTAACAACAGAACTTTGTTGTATAAAAAATAAACATCATCTGCAGTAAAGCAATTTTTAGCAGATAATGTTCATTTTTATTATGGAGAGGGGATTATTTGTAAAGTATATTTCTGTTAATATTTGACTACGGAAGAGGTGCTTGATGCGGTTTCTAAAATAGTATTTCCACTTTTAATTGTGCTTTTGCTCATCACTCTGTATGTATAACCTGAAGTGACGTAGTAATTCTCTTCTAAGCTATGAAGGCCTGCGCCTGAAAAAGACTTGCTCCATGTCTTTATTGTTGACCAACCGTTTCCGTCTGAGCGCTGAAGTTCAACAGTAAGTGTGGAATCATAATCGCCAGAATAATGAACAAATCCACTGGAAGCAGTTTTGCCCAAATTACCGATATCTATTGAAGCTCCAATTACAGATATGTAATCGTAAAACAGAGTTATATGATCCGAATTTAAAGTGCTTGAGTTATTTTGTGCTTGAACGATTGTTTCTTGCATAGGAAACAACAATATAGCTAATAAAGAAACTGTGCTTAATATTTTTTTCATATTACCCTCCATTTATAATTCCCCTCATAAATGAAGACGACAAAACAGGGGTTTTGTAACAGATTAATAATGAAATTATTTGTGCAACTCTACACTTTCAGCCATACTAACTAGGTCGTTTTTGCTAAGTTTAGGTGATTCGCCAATAATCATAAAAAAAGAATTTTCCTTTTGCCATACTACGGTAATTCGATTATCCTCTCGTATAACAAGGGCCTCTTGTCCTTGAATAGTCATTGAAGTCAATTCATCAGCTTCTTCTGTATCAACGTTTATTCCACTATTTTCGCTGTTCTGTTGAAACAATATATATCCATTCTCTTTATTATTCCTATATTCTATTAAGTTCATAGTCTGATATTTAGTTACATTTGCAAGAGTATAACCTTCAGGAATTTTTGAAGGGACAAACGTATCCTTTAGTTCAATTTCAAGCAGCCCTTTTTCTTCTTCTTGATTTTCTACTCCAAATCGTATTTCTGTATATTCCTTTTCGACTTTAATAAGCAAATTTAAAATTCCGCTTCTAAATGCTTCTACACTAAAAAAAGTGGTTGTTAGCAAAATGACCAACAGTGGTATTGTAACAGCTAATTTAGTAATACGAAATTGAAATAAAGGTTTAATGTTTTTTTTAAATCGATGATAAAAAAAATAGCGATTAAACCGCTTGAAAAATGTAGTTTTTTGCTTTTCAGTAGGAAGATATAATGCATTCTTTTTGAGTTCCTCATTTTCTTTAACAAGTATCCTACCTTCCATCTCTGCAAACTGAGTCATAAGTAGTTTTATTTTGATTTCTTCATATTCTTCTTGGAGAGCCTGTTTATCCATTGATTTATTATTCATTCCCACTAAATGAGCCTCCTTTAAACAGGGTATGAAATACACGTTTCCTTGCTCGCGCTATGTATGTTCGTACATGGTGTGCAGGAATATCCAACAATAGTTCTATATCTTTGTCACTGAGTTCTAAATTGTATTTAAAGTATAGTAGATCTCTGTCTCTTTCTGAAAGTAGGAAGAGTGCTTGGGCTAAATCTTCAAATTCCTCTTTTTTTATATAGTATTCTTCTGTTGCTGCCTGTTGATCCGATATTTGGTCAGCAATATCTTCAATCGATCCAGAAAAGTTATGTTGTCTATGTCGTGATTCCTTACGAATGTAATCTATACAAAGGCGCTTTATAGTATTGACGATATAAGAAGCTATTTTGTAACTATCTAAAGAACGCAGCAAAGGAATTTTTGGGATTAATTTTATAAAGGCTTCCTGAATCAGGTCATCAACTATTGCATAATCTCTTACAAGGATATAAGCTCTTTGCTTCATTATTGGATAATAAAGTTGATACAAATTTATCATGAATTCTTTATCGTTCTCATCCTCTAGGACGGTCATAAATAGAAGAGATATTTCCTACACCCCCAAATTTTCTACGGTTACTAGTATTTTTACAAATCGGACAGTATAAACGGTATCAGTTTTATAATACTACAATATCCTCACAACAAAAAGAAATTTTACCAATATATTCAATTGATGTTTGTGGACAGTATATCTATTAGTGCATGCCTGTAGCTGTTTAGGAAAAAATTCTTTAATTCAACTAAGCGGCAAGCAGGGCAAGTGTCAATACACTTGCCCTGCTTGCCGCTTAGTGAAAATCTTTTTCTACTGCTTTTGCAATAGCTTAAATTCGTTTCTATAAAAGTCAATCAAGCCGTCCCGCCTCATCCATGCAAGCTCTCTGGATAAAGCACTTCGATCTACATCTAAATACTCGGCCATCGCTTCTCTATCAAAAGGAATAGTAAAAGTTTCTGTTCCAGTTTCACGCATAACTTTTGTTAAATAAGTTAAGACCTTATCCCGAATAGTAGGCATAATCAGACAATCATTTCGGTCATGCAGTTCTAACGCTCGTTCTGCAATACTATCAAAAAGATTGCCAAGTAATTGTTCGTGTGCCATACATAACTTCGTACAACGGCTCAATATGCTTTTGATAGGAATAAACAGAACCTCAAGCGGTTCTATTGCCTGTACTGACATAGGGCATCTTCTTCCACGGCTAGCCGCTGTTAAAACTGCGGTATATCCACCCGGATAATGGAGGGATACAATAATTTGTTTTCCCGTGACGCTCAATTTCGTACTTTGAGCGCTGCCCTGCAATATGATGCCGACATCATCAACTAAATCGCCCTCACGGACAACCATCTCATCTTTTGCATATTCTTTCCGTGTGGCCGATAGGCATTTAAGCATTTGGGGAATATCATTTGGAGAAATCCCCGAAAATAAACGTGATTGACATAGGGAATCTAAGTTGTTCATGAGAAACTCCTCGTTGCACGTGCAACATACTTTTTCTTTTTACCATACTATATTAATCATAAATATACAAAAAGTTAGTCACCTTTTCTGATGTCAGAATGGAGGAAAAACAATGCAAGAGAAAGAAAATTCAATAAGAGCGAGAAATCGACTTTTAGCCTCAAAGGTTATTAAAAATCTGCAAAGCAGAAAGTTTGAGGCTTATTACTGTGATAACGCCATAGACGCTGTAGAAAAGGCACTATCATTTATTCCGGAACATTCTTCGGTATCGTGGGGTGGGTCAGTCACGCTTGAGGAAATCGGGCTTCTTAATCGAGTACGTCAAGGCAGTTATACAATCATTGATCGTGATAAAGCGCAAACAATGGAGGAACGTTATGACCTCATGCGCCAAGCTCTTTTGTGCGACACCTATTTAACGAGCTTTAACGCCGTTAGCGAAGATGGCATATTGGTCAATATAGACAGTGTGGGCAATCGAACAGCGGCAATTACCTTTGGACCGAAAAGTGTTGTTGCTATCGTTGGGATGAATAAGGTTTGCAAGACCGCTGAAGACGCAGTTATAAGAGCCAGAACATATGCGGCCCCCATTAATGCATACCGCTGTTCGTGCTCGTCCAGCCCGTTTTTACATTCGCCGCAAAAAACGCCCTGCCTGATCAATGGTGCTTGCGGAGATTGTAAAACAGATGATTGTATCTGTTCTTACATCGTCCAAACAAGAATGTGTAAACCGGCGGGGAGAATAAAGATTATCCTCGTTGGCGAATCTTTGGGATTTTGATTAAGGATTAAATAGCTGCCAAACGACATATAAAAAAAGCCCCCATTGCAAGGCGAGTGTAGTGTGAGGGTAGTTTTGGAACAATGAAAAGAAACTACGCAATGACTGAAGTGAGGCTAGGGGAAATGACCCCTAGCCTCACTTTGTCAACAGTCCCTTGAATAAGTTTTTTTGTTTATTGATTATAATCTCTAAATCGAAATTGGGAACGAATATTGAGCAAGTGTACTATTGTGATTTTTGTATGGACAGCAGAAGCGGAATAAACCACTTATAGAACAATCTTCGATTGGTAGCCCACATAGTGACCCAGCCCATCCAAAACGTGACAATTTAATCCCTTCCCTCTCTAAAACAAAAAATACCGCTTTGATTGATGAAACCATGTGTTTTCATTAATCAAAGCGGCATGTGCTTCACACCGATAATTCTCTTTCAAATTAACAAAATCTGTACTATTGATCAAGAGGTTGTTTTTTTTGAAATCACAGTTTTCTAACGGCTAAGTCTGTTGAAATAATCGCACGAGCAGAACTTATCACTGGCAGCGATGAGGTCAGGGATTCGATCCTCGTAGGCGCCACAACTTGGTATGACTGCTCACCCGCCTTTGCAATTAAGAACCCTACGAACCTGGCAAGAAGAGGTCGGCAATTATCATTGCTGTTAATGGGCAAGTGTGACGGAAGAAGGTCATATAATCAAAGCCATTATAATGAAGGGATCCTGATGGTATGTAATCGACATCATTTGTTTCATTAATCCTCAAGCACTGATTTTTAGATAGAGTCAAAAAAATATACTGTTATTAGTTACTTACAGCGGAGACACATTTGACTTTAACTACATATGATGTACAAGTCTCTGATTTCATTGGAGTAATTATGATGGAGGTGAAAGATTTAGTGAATTTAATCAATCTTGTAGTTAACGGTCAATTTGAGACTGGGACCTTAACTCCATGGTTCTCACAAGCTGCAACAATTAACGAAACATATAGCCACTCGGGATTTTTCAGTGCACAGTTATCAGGAGGGCCTACGAACTCTTTTCTCTCACAGTTTTTTACTATTCAGGAAGGAGAAAATCTAGGTGTCATTTATTCACTATCCAAAATCGGTGCACTGCCTAGCCCATTGGTTAGTGTATCCGTTGCATTCTATGATGCAGCAATAAACTTCCTTGGGATGGGGTTAATCGCTATCAACTATAGTGGTCGAATTCCAGACGTAACATCTGAACAATGGCTGGAGTTGTATAACATTACTACTCCTGCTCCACAGGGAACTACGCAAGCACTTATTACAATCAGCGTGATCCCTCAAGCAGGAGCAGCTGATATCCTGGTCGATGATATTGGAGTCCTTCTATTTAACGGCATGAGTGGACCTACAGGGCCAACTGGACCTACAGGACCTACAGGACCTACAGGCGTAACTGGACCAACTGGTGTAACTGGAGCCACAGGAGTAACTGGGGCACCAGGAGCAACTGGAGCGACCGGAGCAACTGGTGTGACTGGAGCAACTGGAGCGACCGGAGCAACTGGTGTGACTGGAGCAACTGGAGCGACAGGAGCCACAGGTGTGACTGGTGCAACAGGCGTAACTGGAGTGACTGGAGCAACTGGTGTAACAGGAGCAACAGGAGTGACTGGAGCAACTGGTGTGACTGGAGCAACAGGTGTGACTGGAGCGACAGGCGTAACTGGAGCAACAGGCGTAACTGGAGCAACAGGCATAACTGGTGCGACTGGAGCGACCGGAGCAACTGGAGTAACAGGAGCAACCGGAGCGACCGGAGCAACTGGAGCCACAGGAGCCACAGGAGCCACAGGAGCCACAGGAGCCACAGGAGCCACAGGAGCCACAGGAGCCACAGGAGTAACTGGAGCAACAGGAGCAACAGGAGCCACAGGAGCAACAGGAGCAACCGGAGCAACAGGAGCGACCGGAGTAACAGGAGCGACCGGAGCAACTGGAGCCACAGGAGCAACAGGAGCAACTGGAGCAACAGGAGCAACCGGAGCGACTGGAGCAACTGGAGCAACAGGAGTAACAGGAGCGACCGGAGCCACAGGAGCGACCGGAGCCACAGGAGCGACCGGAGCCACAGGAGCGACCGGAGCAACTGGAGCGACTGGAGCAACTGGAGCAACAGGAGTAACAGGAGCGACCGGAGCCACAGGAGCGACCGGAGCCACAGGAGCGACCGGAGCCACAGGAGCGACCGGAGCAACTGGAGCGACTGGAGTAACTGGTGCGACTGGCGTGACAGGAGCCACAGGTGCAACTGGAGCAACAGGAGCAACAGGAGCAACTGGAGCGACTGGCGTGACTGGAGCAACTGGAGCCACTGGAGTGACTGGAGCAACTGGAGTTACCGGAGCAACTGGAGCAACTGGAGCAACTGGAGCAACAGGAGCAACAGGAGTAACTGGTGCGACTGGAGCCACAGGAGCAACAGGAGCAACTGGAGCGACTGGAGCGACTGGCGTGACTGGAGCAACAGGAGCAACAGGAGTAACTGGTGCGACTGGAGCAACAGGAGCAACAGGTGCAACTGGAGCCACCGGAGTAACTGGAGCAACTGGAGTAACTGGTGCGACTGGAGCAACAGGAGCAACAGGAGCCACCGGAGCAACAGGAGCAACAGGAGCAACTGGAGCAACAGGAGTGACTGGAGCAACTGGTGCAACCGGAGCAACCGGAGCGACCGGTGCAACAGGAGCGACTGGAGTAACTGGAGCGACTGGAGTAACTGGTGCGACTGGAGCCACAGGAGCAACAGGTGCAACTGGAGCCACCGGAGCAACAGGAGCAACAGGAGCGACTGGCGTGACTGGAGCAACCGGAGCAACAGGAGCAACTGGAGCGACTGGTGTAACTGGAGTGACCGGAGCAACTGGAGCGACTGGAGCGACCGGAGCAACAGGAGTGACTGGAGCCACTGGAGCAACTGGTGCAACAGGAGCAACTGGAGCAACTGGAGTAACTGGAGCGACAGGCGTAACAGGAGCAACTGGTGTAACCGGAGCGACCGGAGCAACAGGAGTGACTGGAGCCACCGGAGCAACAGGAGCAACAGGAGTGACTGGAGCAACTGGTGTGACCGGAGCAACTGGTGTGACTGGAGCGACAGGCGTAACTGGAGCAACTGGTGTAACTGGCGTGACTGGAGCCACCGGAGCAACTGGAGCAACAGGAGCAACAGGAGTGACTGGAGCCACCGGAGCAACTGGAGCCACTGGAGTGACAGGAGCAACTGGAGTAACTGGAGCGACAGGCGTAACTGGAGCAACTGGTGTAACTGGTGTGACTGGAGCCACCGGAGCCACCGGAGCCACAGGAGCAACTGGTGCGACTGGAGCGACCGGAGCAACAGGCGTGACTGGGGCAACTGGAGTTACCGGAGCAACTGGAGCAACTGGTGCGACTGGAGCCACAGGAGCAACAGGTGCAACTGGAGCCACCGGAGCAACAGGAGTGACTGGAGCGACAGGCGTAACTGGAGCGACCGGAGCAACTGGAGCCACCGGAGCAACAGGAGCCACCGGAGCGACTGGAGTAACTGGTGCGACTGGAGCAACCGGAGCAACAGGAGTGACTGGAGCAACTGGAGCAACCGGAGCAACAGGAGCGACCGGAGTAACTGGAGCAACAGGAGTGACTGGAGCAACTGGTGTAACTGGTGTGACCGGAGCAACAGGCGTAACTGGAGCAACTGGTGTAACTGGAGCCACCGGAGCCACCGGAGCAACAGGAGTGACCGGAGCCACTGGGGTGACAGGAGCGACTGGTGTAACTGGAGCAACAGGAGCCACCGGAGCCACCGGAGCCACCGGAGCCACCGGAGCCACCGGAGCCACAGGAGCAACTGGATCGACTGGCGTGACTGGAGCCACAGGTGCAACTGGAGCGACTGGAGCAACAGGAGCAACAGGAGCAACCGGAGCCACAGGAGCAACTGGAGCGACTGGAGTAACTGGTGCGACTGGAGCCACAGGAGCAACAGGAGCAACTGGAGCGACTGGCGTGACTGGAGCAACAGGAGCCACAGGAGCAACAGGAGTGACTGGAGCAACTGGTGCAACAGGAGCAACAGGAGCGACCGGAGTAACTGGAGCAACCGGAGCGACCGGAGCCACAGGAGCAACTGGAGTGACTGGAGTTACCGGAGCAACTGGAGTAACAGGAGCAACCGGAGCAACCGGAGCGACCGGTGCAACAGGAGCGACTGGAGTAACTGGAGCGACTGGAGTAACTGGAGCGACTGGAGTAACTGGTGCGACTGGAGCCACAGGAGCAACTGGAGCCACCGGAGCAACAGGAGCAACTGGAGCGACTGGCGTGACTGGAGCAACCGGAGCAACAGGAGCGACTGGTGTAACTGGAGTGACCGGAGCAACAGGAGCGACTGGTGTAACTGGAGTGACCGGAGCAACAGGAGCGACTGGAGCCACCGGAGCAACAGGAGTGACTGGAGCCACTGGAGCCACTGGAGCAACTGGTGCAACAGGAGCGACTGGAGCGACTGGAGCCACTGGAGCAACTGGAGCGACCGGAGTAACTGGTGCCACAGGTGCAACTGGCGTGACTGGTGCAACTGGCGTGACTGGAGCCACCGGAGCAACAGGAGCAACAGGAGCAACAGGAGCAACAGGAGCAACAGGAGCAACAGGAGCAACAGGAGCAACAGGAGCAACAGGAGCGACTGGAGCCACTGGAGCGACTGGAGTAACTGGTGCAACTGGAGCAACCGGAGCAACAGGCGTGACTGGAGCAACCGGAGTAACTGGAGCAACCGGAGTAACTGGTGCGACTGGAGCAACTGGCGCGACTGGAGCAACTGGAGCAACTGGAGCAACTGGAGCCACAGGAGCCACAGGAGCAACAGGCGTGACTGGAGCAACTGGAGCAACAGGAGCGACCGGAGCAACAGGAGTGACTGGAGCGACTGGAGCCACTGGAGCGACTGGAGTAACTGGTGCAACTGGAGCCACAGGAGCAACAGGCGTGACTGGAGCAACCGGAGTAACTGGAGCGACCGGAGCAACTGGTGCGACTGGAGCAACCGGAGTAACTGGTGCGACCGGAGCAACTGGCGCGACTGGAGCAACTGGAGCAACTGGAGCAACTGGAGCAACAGGAGCAACAGGAGCAACAGGAGCCACAGGAGCAACAGGAGCAACAGGAGCCACCGGAGCAACAGGCGTGACTGGAGCCACAGGAGCAACAGGAGCAACAGGAGCAACTGGAGCAACAGGAGCCACAGGAGCAACAGGCGTGACTGGAACCACCGGAGCAACAGGAGCCACAGGAGCAACAGGCGTGACTGGAGCAACAGGAGCAACAGGAGCAACAGGAGCGACCGGAGCAACAGGAGCGACTGGAGCCACCGGAGCAACAGGAGTGACCGGAGCCACTGGGGTGACAGGAGCAACAGGAGCAACTGGTGCAACAGGAGCAACAGGAGCAACAGGAGCCACAGGAGCAACAGGAGCAACAGGAGCAACAGGAGCAACAGGAGCGACTGGAGCAACAGGAGTAACTGGTGCAACAGGAGCAACTGGCGCGACTGGAGCAACAGGAGCAACTGGTGCAACAGGAGCCACCGGAGCAACTGGCGTGACCGGAGTAACAGGAGCAACAGGAGTAACTGGAGCAACAGGAGCAACTGGAGTTACCGGAGCAACAGGAGCAACAGGAGCGACTGGAGTAACTGGAGCGACTGGTGCAACTGGAGCGACCGGTGCGACTGGAGTAACTGGTGCAACTGGAGCGACCGGAGCAACAGGAGCCACTGGAGTGACAGGAGCCACCGGAGCAACTGGAGCCACTGGAGCCACTGGAGCGACCGGAGCAACAGGAGCAACAGGAGCAACCGGAGCGACCGGAGCAACAGGAGCAACTGGAGCGACTGGAGCGACCGGAGCAACTGGAGCCACTGGAGCGACTGGAGCAACTGGAGCGACCGGAGCAACAGGCGTGACCGGAGCGACTGGAGCAACAGGAGCAACTGGAGCAACCGGAGCCACTGGAGCCACCGGAGCAACAGGCGTGACTGGAGCGACTGGAGCAACAGGAGCGACCGGAGCAACAGGCGTAACTGGAGCAACTGGAGTAACAGGAGCAACTGGTGTAACCGGAGCCACTGGAGCCACTGGAGCAACTGGACCTACAGGTCCTACAGGTCCGTGATTCTAAGAACAGTTGAACCAGGGAATTTGCTTCAGATTCTTTATCCAACATCTCTAGTGGACTGCAACGGCGGAAGATATTATGAACTTCACAACACGACTTTATTTTGAATGGTACACTTGTGGTTTCTAGACCATATGATACAGCACTGCAGAATGCATCTACGTTTCGTCGTCCAATTACAGATGTATTTCGATATATCGAAACACCAGACTGACCTAAGTGTTATCGTGTTCTTCTCTTGGCTTCTTCGGAGAATACTTCCTCTTCGGGAGTATTCTCCTCTTCCTTCTCCCCTCTTATTATCTTTAATGAAAGGAACAACTCTCATGATTACCATAAGCCTCTGTATGATCGTAAAGAACGAAGAAGAAGTTCTTGCTCGCTGTCTGGATTCTGCCAAAGATATTGTAGATGAAATTAACATTATTGATACGGGCTCAACAGACCGTACGATAGAAATCGCCAAACAATATACGGACCGAGTTTTTCACTTTCCGTGGACCGGCAGCTTCTCGGAAGCGAGAAATCATGCTTTTACTTATGCAACGAAAGAGTACATTCTATATTTGGATGCCGATGACGTTATTCTCGAGGGAGACCGACAAGCATTTCTCGAGCTTAAAGAAACATTAGATCCAGCCGTGGATTCCGTCTCTATGTTTTACAATGCGGGCACGGATGAATTCGGAAACGTCACGCTTCGTTATCGCCGTAACCGTTTGGTTAAAACAGCTAAACATTTTCAATGGCGCGGAGAGGTACACAATTACTTGGAAGTGAGCGGTTATGTTATCAACTCAGACGTGGCTATCACCCATAAGAAGACGGAGCATAAAGTCGGAAGAAACTTGAAAATTTACGAAACCAAGATCGCCCGAGGCGATACCTTCAGCGCACGAGACTATTTTTACTATGGAAATGAATTGAGGGAGAATGGTCATTACGAAAAAGCCATTGAGAGCTATGAGGAAAATTTGAAGCTTAGAGAAGGATGGGTCGAGGATAAAATCAACGCATGCATCAATATGGCAGATTGCTATCGTTTTCTCGGAAATATGCAGCAGGAATTTGCCGCATTGTGCCGCTCCTTCGATTACAGTAAACCCAGAGCTGAAGTAGCAAGCCGGCTAGGATATTATTTTTATCGAAAAAATGAGTATCATACAGCTATTTTCTGGTACGACTTGGCCACAAAGCTGCCTGCCGATACGAATCAGTGGAGCTTCAGTTTTCCTGCCTACTGGACCTGGTACCCGCATCTTCATATGAGCGTTTGTTATTACCGTCTAGGTCTATATAAGGAATCATACCTTCATAACGAAGAGGCCAGGAAATATAGACCTGATGACAAAAGTATTGTTCATAACAAAAAGCTGCTTGAGGAGAAGCTGAATATCGCAGATGGACAGGAACAACTTTTATAACTAAAGCTAATCCGAATCTGTTGTAAATGATTTATAGGGAGGTTCTCTTTTCCACAAGAAAAGGGCTCCCTTTTTTATTTATCTAATTGCTCAAAATACGTTCATTAATTGAGAGTACGAGGCATTGAAATTGACGTTAGGTCAACTGATATAATCATAGCAAAACGAGACGGAGGGTTGTTATGAGTCTGGTGAAAATATCTGAAGTCACGGAAAAATTCGGCATATCCTCAAGAACACTCAGATATTACGAACAGGTAGGCTTGCTGAGAAGCGAGCGTCCGCCTTTTGAGAAGCACCGTTTTTATGACAGTGATAATATCAATCGGCTGCAGCAGATTTTGGTACTGCGGAAAATGCAAATTTCCATCAAGGATATTCTGCGGATTTACGAAAGTCAGGACATGGAAACTTTAGTACATAGCTTCGTTAAACGCATGGAGGAAATTGATGACGAAATAAGCACGCTATCTCAATTAAAAGCCTTTGTCAGCGACTTTCTGAATGCCATGACTGCCCACGGAATCACCCATATTTCTGCTCTGCCCTTACTTTATGAGAAGGCGCAAAAAGAGTTTCTGTCCGCTTCCAAGCAGGATCTGTCAATGGAAACCTTGAACACCATTTCGGATAAGCTGGCTAAGCCGCTGGAGATGGATATTGTGACATTGCCGCCAATGCTTATGATTACATCTATAAGAACGGATAGCAGGAGATCGGAAATAGAGAGCTTTTGGGACTGGCTTTCCGCCAATCAAATCCCCTTTGGTAAGCCGGGAAGCCGTACGATGTTTGAGTTTCAGAGCGGTGAGGATATTGTTATTATGCAGAAGCTTCCTGGCCAAATCTCTGACATGGAAAAGTGTAACGAATCCACAAAGGCATTCCCATTTGAATACAGAGAGTTTACGGGTGGTTTGTTTGCGGTTTCGTCCACTTATACAGATGAAGACTTAGGGGCCTTACAGTACCGGATGCTGCAAAGCTTTGACGATAATCCAAGCTTTGAGGTGGATTTTCTTCATAATGGCTGCTTACGTCATGAAGCGTTGATCGAGGCTGTGTTTTCTCCAGAAAACAATCGGGAGCGGATAAATATTTATGTCCCTGTACGACAGCGCAAGCCTAATTTTGTGGACTATTCTGAGTTTGAAATTACAGAGTGTATCACTTATGAAGAAATCGAAAGAGCTAATCCGATTCTGCAGGAATATGGTGTTGATTTTCACAAAATCACGCCGATTTATGATCCCCATTTTACGGTTCTGGAGAATGGCGAGGCTGAATTTATCGCATGGATTTCCGAAAGGAAGCTGGATACCAATGTGGCCGTGAGACTCCCGTTTCGGGTTGACATGGAATTTATCGCGGAGGAAGAGAGTGAAGAATACCTTTGGGGAACAACCGAGGGCAGCCTCTGGTTCTCCCACGGAGGTTGCACCTACACCATGAATGCCGAAAATTATGCCGATAAAGCTTTAAAAGAACATGCGCTTTCTTTTCAGCAGCCTGTACTAGGGAATGCATTTTCCTATCCGGAAATCGGGAATATTCCTCATGACCGCTATAACAAGCTGACGTGGATTGTGGGTGAAAAGCATTTTGCGGTCATTCTGAACGGTGAAGTCCGCTTTTGCGGCGTTAGCTTCCCTTATATGAATATGGACCTACACTTACATACACCGGAGACGATAATAATTGGTACAAACGGGCAGGGAAAAAAGAGATTTCGCTCAATCAAAATTTCACAGCTGAAAACCTCGGCGAAAACAAATACCATACAAGGAGCATTGAAAATGAATGTGAAGCAGAGCAACAACACACTGCCTGATTTAAGGCAGATCATTCATCCCGAATACGGTCAGAATTATTGGTTCAACGGCTGTGCGAGCTACCTGATGGAATGTCTGGATGAACGGGATTTCGACTATTGGTTTTTTGCGGGGCTAACCGGGGAGAACTTCACGCAGATTTTTTCCAAGAACTACTTTCGGGGTAGCGGCGTAGTGGATTACCGCCTAAGTGAAAAAGGGAACCATCACGTTATTGAAGAAATCTTTGAAAAATGCGGGTATGCGAGCACCTTTGTTCCGCTGAAGCAAATCCTATCCAACAGGGAAATGTATGTGCAAATGCTCATAGCGTATATTGACAAGGGAATACCCGTTATTCTGAATGATTATGGCAACAATCCGCATAACCGTTTTGGCTGGGGGGTGCTGGTAGGGTATGCTGATTACGGGAAAACCTTGCTCTATATGGGCGGCGACGGAACGGTGCCTGATTCCATATCCGTGGAGGATTTATTGCCAAAGGGATATGTAGATCAGGACGATCATTGCCATGGCTGGTTATTTATCGGTGAAAAGCAGGAGAGCAAGGATTTGGCTGGAATTTATCGGGAGCGGATATTATCTCTGCCTCAGCTGCTCACTTATGAAGGCGAGAACTATTGCTTTGGAGTAAAAGCATTTCATGCATGGGCAGATCACATTGAAAAAGGTTATTTCGAGAAAATCACGCCGGAAGAATTCGACAACTGGGGGATGCACACGGTTTACGTTTGCTGTCTTGCCACCAACAGCGGCGGTTGCAAGGGCTTTTTAGATAAGGCGCTTGCCTTGAATCCGAATATGACATTTATTAGCAGTATTATTGAGCTTTATCGCAAAACAGGCCACTACTGGAATGATGACAACGGTACGGATTTAGAGGCTTTGGGCGGAGGCTTTAATGTTACCCTAGAGGCATTGCAGAATAAAAGCAAACGTAAGAAGATTGCTGACAAGCTAAGGGCTTTTGCGGATTGTATGGATGGGGTTTCGGCTTTAATTGAGCAGTTTAAGGCAAAATGACATGAAAAAGAAAAATGGATCAAGCACTATTAAGGAGGTTTTTTATGAATTTCAGAATCATTTCACTGCCTCCATTCAAGGCGGTAACATCAGGATTAGACAAAGTTGGTGATTTTTCCGATGATGGGATTTTGAGAAGCTTTGACAAGTTTTTTTCAAGCGTGACACCTAGACCGAGCGAGAGCTTTATGCCCAGGGACTTCCTTTATTACGATGAAGAACAGCAGGGAATGGTTTGGCTTTGGGCATTAACGGAAAACGGAGAAACAGGTGGCTTTGAAACCATGGATTTCGACGGCGGGCTGTACATCACCTTTGCTTATCCTGACCGTGACGGGCAGGCACATGACAGGCTACAAAAGGAAGTGCTCGATTACGTTGAAAATTCTGATTTTCTTGAGCTTGATATCCGGCCGAATCACTATTCCATGGGGCATATCATTACGCCGAAGGCTGTTATGGAAGCACAAGGCTGGGGGCAGATGGAGGTGTTTATTCCTGTAAAGATTAGTAGCTAAATGCCGGCACGGGGAGAGGGAAAACTCGGCTGCCGCAAAATGGAAGACATAGGATGAATTCAATCCAAGCCCCAAGCAGATTACTGGATAAGAACCGCCGTCCCACTATAACGGCTGTCTTTTTATCCCGGATTGGGATGGCGATCTGGTAGTGCTCTCGAAAGGAATGGACGGGTGAGGTTAGCGGGTATGGGAGTATTGTGCGGAATTTCGTATAAAGAGCGGGCGAGGCGATCAGATACTGCGGTATTTGGGTGGACGAACGGATATTTGTGCGGAATTTCGTATAAAGATCTGCTTGTGCCGTTGCTATGAGGGCATTTGTACGAAATGTCGTATAAAAAATCCTGTATGGAGGGTAAAATCGGAAATTTTGTACGAAATATCATATAAACAGCAGTAATTTAGACGCCGACACGTGACTTTTATACGGAAAAACGTACAAATCCCCGCTGCTCATCTTTTTCTTGAAATTGGAACGGGAATGACATACTATAATTATTAAATCTAGATATGACTGGCGAAGCACGCCCGGTATTCCTTTAATGATAAAGGATGACCGGGTATTTTTTTGAGCAAAAATGGGGAATTGAGGTGAAAAAGTTGAGTTTTCAGGTTGAGCACGATCAGTGGATTGAAAGTCATTTAGCCAGGCGGCAAGGAGATCGAAAGGATGCGTTGAGGAGAGGGCATGGTTATGGGAACTGTTTATTTGCAGAAAAAGTTTGGTGGCCGCTTATGGGACACTTTAATGGCTTGCGTCCCGAATACGAGGTGAAGGATTGGAGGGGACGGTCTTATTACACGGATTTCATGTGGAAATTGGGTGAGTACTTTTTCGTGTTCGAGATTATGGATTACGGTTCGCATGGGCAGGATCGGACGAAATATCGCATGGATTTGAATCGTGGACTCTATCTGCAATCGCAAGGTTTTCATTATATTGAGATTTCATTGGATGAGCTGAAGGAAAACCCTTTATTCATTGTAGCTATGCTTCGCGGTATATTGACGCCATATTTGGTTGCGCCGACGGGACAAGAAGGGGGCGTTCTCCGTAAATTCGGGAGAATTGAGCGGCAACTGATGCGTCTGGCCATTCGTCACCATCGGATGATTCGCCCTGCGAAAGCCGCCAGAGAGCTGGAGCTTCACAAGGAAACGGTCATCAAGTATTGTCGGCTCCTTGTAGATAAAGGGAAATTCCGTGCCGTGCCCTCCGGGGCTACAGGTCGGGTGTACCAATATGAATATTTAGGCTCAACGCAAAGTCCTGATTTAATCTGAAAGGGACGGCGTATAGCGTATAGACGGCGTATAGCGTATAAATGTCCAGAGATATCATTAGTATCCTCCAGGTAACTACCCCACTTCAAAGTGCGTACTTCCGGTTCGTAGCATTCATCTTTACAATAAGGTCAATTGAATGACTTAGGAGGCTACTAACTATGAAATTGCAGCTGGCATTGGATCTTGTAAATATTCCGGAAGGAATTGCACTTGTGAAAGAGGTTGAGTCCTACGTGGACATTGTTGAAATTGGTACGCCGATTGTAATTAATGAAGGCTTGCACGCAGTAAAGGCGATGAAGGATGCTTTTCCTCATCTGGAGGTGCTGGCCGATCTGAAGATTATGGATGCCGGCGGGTATGAAATCATGAAGGCAGCCGAGGCGGGTGCGGATCTTGTAACCGTACTGGGCGTATCCAATGATATGACGATCAAGGGTGCAGTGGAAGAAGCCAAAAAGCAGAACAAAAAGATTTTGGTGGACATGATCAACGTGGCGGATCTTGAGAAGCGGGCGCGTGAGGTCGATGCGCTTGGCGTTGATTATATTTGCGTGCACACCGGATATGATCAACAAGCGGTTGGAGAGAACCCATTCGAAGATCTGCTGACGATCAAACGTGCCGTGACAAATGCCAAGACTGCGGTTGCCGGCGGGATCAAGCTTGAGACCTTGCCTGAGGTAATTAAAGCTGCCCCTGATCTTGTTATCGTTGGCGGCGGCATTACCGGCGCCGAGGATAAAGCGGCAGTGGCGTCCGAAATTCAACGCTTGATCAAGCAAGGATAAGCAGCATGAGCGGCACACATTATACAACCGAAATTCTGAAGGAGCTGGAACGGACGCTTACCCGTATTAGCAATACGGAGCTAGAGGCGATGGCAGGGCTTATGCTCCGATCAGAAAAGGTGTTTATTGCCGGGGCTGGCCGATCCGGACTCATGGGAAAAGCATTTGCCATGCGTTTGATGCATATCGGACGGCAGGTCTATGTGGTGGGCGAGACCGTGACGCCTGGAATTGGCCCGAATGATCTGCTGCTGCTATGCTCCGGGTCCGGAGAGACGGGAAGCCTGGCATTGATGGCAGAGAAGGCTGTTAGGATCGGGGCAAGGGCTGGACTGATTACCATCAAGCCGGAATCCACCATCGGACGACTGGCAGAAGCTATTGTTCAGGTTCCGGCATCAGCCAAGGAGGACACAGCTGCAAGCGGAGCGGCGATCACAATTCAGCCGATGGGTTCTCTGTTTGAGCAAGGACTTCTGCTCTGTCTGGATGCCTTGGTATTAACACTGATGGATATGGAAGGCATTACGGGGGCAGATATGTTTGGCCGGCATGCCAATCTGGAATAAGAAGCTATAAGATCGGAGCTCCTGGGTGAACAGGACTCCGGTCTTTTTTTCATTGCTGCTTATTGAAGGGAACGTAAGATGCGAGTTTTGCACTAGTCCATCACTGTAGTAAAATAAATATACATTTGAGTCTCAAAATGAATAAACGAGAGGAGGTTCTGATGCATGGCCTCTGAAGTGAAAGAACGAATCAATCTACAGGAAATCAACTGTGAAAAAGAACTGACTCTTGCTGTGATTGGCGGCAAATGGAAGCTGATTATATTATGGCATCTTGGTCTGGAAGGAACCAAACGATTCAGCGAGCTGAAGAGACAAATCCCTCATATTACACAAAAGATGTTGACGAACCAGCTCCGCGAGCTGGAGGAAGACCAATTACTGGAGCGGAAGGTGTATGCCGAGGTCCCGCCGCGTGTTGAATATTCGCTTACAGAATATGGGCAGAGCTTAATGCCTTTATTGAAGGCGATGTATGACTGGGGTAAGGACTATGGAGAGAATGTCATCTGGAAATCGAATGAAGAAGCAGGCACCCAATAAATGAAGAAGCAGGAACCCAATAAGGGGAATGGGGCGAAGGGATGTGCGGGGAGATGGAGGATTTCAAAGCGGTGGCCAATGGGACGGAATCATTTGTGGGCAAGGACCGCATTGCTGTAGTAACAGGGGCAAGCGGCGGGATGGGGCGGGCAACAGCGGCTCTGCTCGCAGCCGAGCATGGCATGAAGGTTCTGTTATTAGTTCGGGATGCCAAGCGGGGCAAGGCAGCAGTCGATGAGGTGAATCGCCGAAGCGGTCGCAACGATGCGGAGATGGTATTGGGAGATTTGGCTTCCTTTGCTAGTATTCGTGCGGCGGCAGCCGAAATTGCGGAACGGGTCGATCATATCGATGTTCTTGTCAATAACGCGGGAGTGGTTACGATCAAGCGGGAAGTGACGGAGGATGGCTTCGAAAGGCAGCTTGGGGTTAATCACCTGGGTCATTTTCTGCTGACAGGGCTGCTGATGCCCCTCCTATTGCGCAGCACCGCAGGACGAATCGTTGTAGTCTCCTCCGGCGCCCACAAGATTGGGCGAATGAATTATGAAGATCCAGGCATGAACAGAGGCTTTAAAACCTGGAATGCCTATGGCCGCTCCAAGCTGGCGAATATCTGGTTTACCCGCGAACTGGCAGCCCGCCTGGCCGCGACGAAGGTAACGGTGAACGCCCTGCATCCGGGTGCCGTCTCGACTGACATCGGCGTCAATCGCCAAACCGGGTTCGGCAAAATGGTGCACAAGCTGCTGCGTCCCTTTTTCCTTTCTCCGGAGGAAGGCTCCTCTACGGCCATATTCCTTGCCACTGCTCCGGAGTTGGCGGAGCAATCCGGCGGTTATTATTATCGCAAGAAGCGGATTTCTCCGTCCACGCGAGCAGAGGATTCCAGTGAAGCATCACGGTTCTGGGCATGGAGCGAACAGGCGACTGGATTTCAATGGGAGGGATTTGAAAGGGAGCATATCGAACATTGATTAAAAGAATTCAGCATCATATCCCAGGAAAAACAAGCGCACATGGCCTATCATGTGCGCTTGTTTGACGGTTACGTTTAACGAGAATTACACGATGGAATCCAGGTTGGCCGCCAGCTGATGAATGGGCCTTTTCGCTGGCTGCTGCAAATGGTACAGAAATGAAGGGCGCGGCTGAGCTATTAATTGCTTGTCCACCGCCCCTAGCTCATGGAGATTACCCAATCGTGCAGATAACATGCTCGGCGTCACCTGCTGCAAAGCCTGACGGATATCTTGAAAGTGCTCATGTTTGTAATGCAGCGCGAGCAAAACGGGCATATTCCAGGCTTTAGCCGACAATCTGCCGTATCCCAGCTCAAGCTCGGCAGCTTGGAGCATCAGAGCTGCCTCCCGGAACAGTCGGCCCTTTTCTGTCAGAACATATTCGGGCAAAGCGGGATGACGTCGCTCATAGGGCGATAGATGCCGGAGCAGACCGCTTTCTGTCATCCGCTTTAGATTGTCGCTTAAACGTCCCGGAGATATTTGCAAATGATGCTGTATCGGGGTGAAACGGCCCCTGCATTTCTCCAGTGATACTAGAATAGGCACCGTCCATTGTCCCGAGAGCTCTTGCGAGAGCTGAAGAACTTGACCTTCCGTACTCAGAGCGGACTCAATTCCTCGGATAACATCAGGCTGTGTCCGTCAGGATCCACAAAAGTCGCCAGCTTTGCCATGTCGGGTACGGTCTCTGTCTCACCGATGAAGGTTACGCCCTTTTGCTCCAAGGATCGTCTTGAGGCCTCAATATCATAAACCTCAAATACGGTGGATGATGTGGAAGGAATAACCTCTTCTGCCTCGGAGAATCCGATAATACAATCCTTGGTCGTCGTATTTACCATAGCCATTCCAGAGTCAGCATCATGAAAGGCAAGCTCGAATCCCAATAGCTCCTTGTAAAAGTGGATTGTGTCTTTCAAGCTCTTCACGCTGTACCATATGGTTACGCCTGGTTTAAACATAGAGCACCTCCAATAGATTAATATCGATAGTATATCAAGTATTATTTCGGTAGTAAATGATCCATATAAAATATTCTGAGGATTCTTCATTAATTAGAAAAAAGCCTCGGTAAATGTCATATTTAGGGTGATATACTGAGGCTAACATGATATTAGGGGGTTATATCCATTGAATCGTAAAGTGGATTTCAAAAAGGATTTCAAGCAACTGTATCTGCCGAAGTCGTCTCCAGAGATTATCCAAGTTCCGAACATGAATTTTATAATGGTGGAGGGCTCCGGAGACCCCAACGGAGAGGAGTTCTCTAAGGCGGTTGAGGCTTTGTACAGCTTAAGCTATGCCGTAAGGATGTCATACAAAAGCAAGGATGTGCCGGAGGGTTACTACGAATATACTGTTTTTCCGATGGAGGGGGTCTGGGATTTAGTGGATCGAACCAAACCCTCAACGGACAAAAGCAACTACAAATACACATTGATGATACGGCAACCGGATTTTTTGACGGAGCAAGGATTTCAGCGGTTCCTGGAACAGGTAAAAGGAAAAAAGCCTAATCCGTTTCTGGAGACCGCCCGTTTTGAGTCCATGGAAGAAGGCCTATGCTGTCAAATGCTGCATATTGGCAGTTACGACGGTGAGCCGGCGAGCTTTGCCCGAATGGAAGCCTATTGTGCAGAGAATGGTTACAGCCGCACTAGTAAACTGCATCGGGAAATCTATTTGTCCGACCCTCGAAAGACAAAGCCGGAGAAGCTAAAAACGGTGTTAAGATTCCATGCTGAAAAGAGCAGATGAGCGGTATCAGGCTTTTGCAGAAGCAAGGGGGTTGCTTTCTCGCTTTCGACTCCCGAAATAAAGAGCAGACAGGGCCATTACCGGGGCGAAATAGATGCACCAAAAGATAAGAGCGATTACACCAGACATATCAGATTCGCCGCCTTGCTTAAACACGTTGAACATCGGAAGAAGCACGCAAACCGGGAAAAATGCCCCATGGATAAGGAACATATATTTCATCACCCGCTCTTTTCCAGTTTGTGCACGGATGGTTAGGCCGATGAGAAAGGTGGATAATGCCATTAACCCGTACCCCATGATGTCGAATCCGAACACCCAGCTGCCAGGCGTAAAGGTGATTGCTTCGATGACCGCCGGACTTGCAGACTGATGGGCAACGGTCGTCAATTGCGAATAATACACGAAGTTCGTAAAAACCGAATAAATAACTGCAATCGCCACGCCTCCCAGAGCAACTCCTTTCTTATCTTCTTCCGCTTCCTGAGCGAATGCGCAGGCCAGCAACACATAGGCCCAGCCTAGCAACAGGCATACGAAATAGCTAAGCCAACCGTTAAAAGTAACAAGTCCAATCAAAAATAGAATCGTACAACCTCCGGCGATGATGGAGGAATAAAAACCTAGCTGTTTATTCATTGGAATCTGTTCCCTCCCATTTCATATAGTTCATGATGACATCTATGAACCGGTCTCTTTGAACCTTGTCGTCAAACTGGTATCCGAATAGCTCTTCACTTAGTTCCCTTCTCAGAAAAACAGCCTGCAGGACCGAGGTTATCATAAACATCAGCAAGGTTTTGTCCTTGTCCGGAAAATTCACGTCTTTTAGGGATAGGCCAAATCCTTTCACGGTTTGCATTGTATTATCGAATGTTTTCGGCGTTTTAAAATCGCCAAGAATAGAGATTCGGGCGACGGATGGATTACCCGCTAAGAAATCGGCAACCGATTTTACCACGTTTTTTAGTTGCTCGATGCGATTCAAATTCCCGTTCATATCTGGCTTGAATTTGGATATGACCTCGCCGATGATTTGCTGAACAGAAACCTCGATCAGATTTTCTTTGGTTTGAAAGTGATAATTGATCAATCCTATTCCTACATTGGATCTTTCGGCGATGGTTCTTACGGTCAGTTCTTCGATATTCCCTCCGCTTTCTTGAATCAATTCTATAGTTGCATCAACAATTGCTTTTTTAGCATCATTTCTTGGGACCATCATGTCCTCCTTACTGAACAATGATTTGAACGTTGTTCAGTGATTAATATAGCAAAGCTTCCCTCATTTGTCTATGCAAAAATAACATTTCAATCGCCTAAATATCATGCGCCTTATAATGAGAAATCTCTGGCTCAGGATGAATGTTAACCGATTTGCTGTCAGCCGGGTGATAGTGTCGGTCCCTTCTATGTTCTGACCGTGACCTGAGACGACATGTCCGCAATGTCGGCCAAATCCTGTTCGAAGGATTCATAGCGGAACAATTGCTCAATGTGGAATACGCCCGGTTCCATTTCGGCGGCATAGAGCCTCCTTGCCAGCAAGACAGCTACCCGTGCCGTGATCGCCGCCTCTTCAGTGCCCTGCATAAAGCATTCCGCATGGGCAGGCAGGCCTTTCAATTTACCGTAGGCATCAATTTTGAGTGCGAACAGGGGCTCGCCGAGCTTTATAGCACTGAACAGGCTGACAGCCCCATCCCGGATCCAACCCACGTTTAGCATGTTGAGGATTCCAATACGTTTTAAGGCGCTCATAAACCAGGTAAGAAAGGTATGATCGAAGCAGAGCCGGGTTGAAACGTCAGGCACTTGCAAAGTCCTAGGCAGAATATGCTGGTCGGCAAAATTAAAATGATATGCTGTACGACGTCCCAAATTCCCGCCGAAGTCGGTTTTTAGCCCATCTGTTAAGCTGGAGTGCGGCTGGCTTTTTCCTTGCGTTATCGTATGAAAGTCTCTACGCAGATTATCTATTGTCCATTCAATGGCTGCTTTGCCATGGGAATCGCCTAATCCAAGCATGAGGGAGATGTTGATATTGTCTGTCTTATCCAAGAGCCTGGCAGCCTGAAGGGACAATAGGTTCGTTAAACCCGGGGCAAGTCCGACGCTCAGGATGGCTGTTGCGCCGTTTGCAACTGCTAGTGGATGAAGCCGCTCGACTTGAGACAGAAACCGATAATCGGCAGATACATCTATATACCGTATCCCCTGCTTCAGGCACACTTCGACGAATGCCGTATTTTGCTGGTCCAGGCACATAATTACTAGCTTAACTCCAGCCAGCAATTGCTCGTCCGGTACTTCGTGTATATCGATTTGCATCGGTTGAACCCGCCCATCTGTGGCCTGGCTGAAGGCATCTGCCCGGGAGAGTGTTTTACCGGCGGCATAGACCTTGCCCGGATAGCTCTTCGCAAGCACTTGGCATATTCCTTGTCCGACATGTCCGTATCCGCCAATGACGACAATTTGGTCTCTTAACATGATGATTCCTCCAATGACTTAACTTTTGATTTAGTTTAATAACTAAACTAAATATTCAAAAAAAATTACTTGTCTAACATGCGGTTTAATATATTTATGCTTTTTTCGAATACTTCAATTTCTTGTTCTGTCAACTGGGAGCGAAGCTGGTCATAAAAAGAGATATGGACCGATTCATGGGCTAGATAAGCTTCCTTTCCCATGTCGGTGAGTGACAGGAGGGAGCTTCTTGAATCGGTGGGATGCGGGGAGCGCAGGACTAATGACTTCGACTCCAGCCGATCAACCAGTTGGGTGATCGCTCCCTTGGTTACGCCGAGACGTGCAGCCAATTCACTCATGAGGATGGCTCCGTCACAGCCAATGGCATCAATTGTATGGATCTCACTGGGAGTAAGCTTGCCTGCCTGTCCAAAAGTATGGGGCTGCCGTTCAAGCTTTCTAAGCTGCATAATTAAGCGGCCCAAGCTTTTGCTTCCGTGACTGCTAATAGGTTGCGAATGCTCCGATTTATTTTTCATGGAATTTAGTTTAGTATATAAACCTTAATGCTGTCAATCGTTGAATAAAGGTACAAGGTCATGCTTTAATCAATACTAGGTGTGAACGCTCTGAAGAGGACGGGGGATAGGATTGAAGACATACTTTTTAAGGATTGTTCTGCAGCTATTGGTCTGGGCAACAGCTTTGAGTACATATTGGAGTCATATGACAACCGAGTATTGGAGACTGCTCGGCGCGGCAGCGTATTTTGCAGCTTTCTTTGTACTGCCCCTGCTAACGAAGAAGCCCAGAACTACGATTGTCTTACTATGCGTCCTGTCGATCCTCTCGGTGGTCAACCTGTATCCCCTGGCCAGTGAGGCCTTTAATCCCTTTCTTTTACTGATTCAATGCATGGTGGTCTGGGAAATAATTCAACGTCTTTCACTGTTCTCCGCTATTTATCCTGCTGTGCTTCAGATTGCGGGACTTTGCCTGGTCGCCGTGAGGGCAGGCCTGGAGCCTTCCTCTTGGCTGTTTATTTCCATCTATGTCATTCTGCTGTATTCCGGCGCAGTGCTATATCGGTTAAAGCATGAACGGGAAGCTTTTGCTAATGCAAGATACAACACCTTGATATCGGAGTACAGAAGCTTAAAAAGAAGGCTGGCAACCGAGGAGGATTCGGCGAGACAGGAAGAGCGAATGCTGATCGGCCATGAGATCCATGATTCGGTGGGGCATAAGTTAACCGCACTCCTTATGCAGATCGAATCGCTTCGTTTGAAGGACGGCAATCCGTATCACGAGGAGGTCGATTTGATAAAGCAGCTAGCCTACGATAGCCTGGAAGAGACCCGCAGGGCCGTAAAAGCCTTCAGGCATGGAGACACAGGCGGATTGCAGGGAATTATGAGATTGATCCGGAAGCTGGAGAGCGACAGCTTCTTACGCATTTATTTTACCGTCAACCATGGTGCTTTCAGCGCTCCGCTTCATGGGGAGCAGTCCTTCGCCATTTACCGCTCTGTTCAAGAAGCACTGACTAATATTATGAAGCACAGCAAAGCTAGAGAGGCAAAAATTCTATTTGAGGCGCCGGGGGGCAGTGTGTTCCGGTTTGAAATCAGCAACCCGATTACAAATCCTTACTCGTATCAGGAGGGGTTTGGATTAACCTCAATGAGGGAGAGACTGAACAAAATAAACGGGGATTTGGAGGTCTTTGCCGCTTCCGGGCAATTTGTGGTGCGGGGCTGGCTTCATATTACGGATAGGGGGGAGCCTGATGATTAGAGTATTGCTGGCGGAGGACCAAGTGATGGTCAGGCAAGGCTTGAAAGCGATGCTTGAGACGGATCCGGAGATCAGGGTGACGGGAGAAGCAAATAACGGCCTGGAAGCCGTCGCCCTGTGCGAGCATCATCAGTTTGATGTTGCTGTGCTGGATATTCGCATGCCTGAAATGGACGGAATTGAGACAGCTAGATTTATCCGCGCGCGTTCACCGGAAGTGAAGCTGTTGATGCTGACGACCTTTGATGATCAGGATTATGTCATGAATGCTTTGAAAATCGGGGTAAGCGGATATTTGCTGAAAAACGGAGACACCTCTGCATTAATCCGTTCGGTGAAGAGCGCCTTTGCAGGCGGACTGTCGCTTGAGGATCAGATTGCCGCGAAGGTGGTGCCTGCTCTGCTAGGCAAGCAGGAGGAAGCGAACCAGCCGGATCCATCGCTGACGCCAAGGGAACGGGCGATTTTGTCTTGCATTGGCGAAGGACTGAGCAACCGGGAGATTGCCGAGCGCCTGGCGCTTTCGATCGGGACGGTCAAAAATCACACCAGTCAAATCCTGGATAAGCTCGAGCTGAGAGATCGGACGCAGCTGGCCATTTATGCAATCAAGCACCACCTGGTATAAAAAAGTGACTGAAGTCATGCATACATAGGAATTAGTGACTGGAGTAAGTAGCGGCTCCGGTCTTTTTATTATACGCTCTAGGAAAATTATAGGGATGCAGGGGGAGTACAGCATGCTGGAGGTATTCAAGCTTTGCAAATCGTATAAGGGCAAACGGGCCGTGGACGAAATTAACCTCTACCTTGATGAAGGGGACTCTGTAGGACTGCTGGGTCCGAATGGGGCTGGAAAGTCGACGACGATCTCGATGATCTCGACACTGATCAAGCCTACGTCTGGCGATATCAAGTTTCATGGAAAAAGCACGGTGGAGGATCCGGCTGCTTTGAGAAAAGTGCTCGGTGTAGTTCCGCAAGAAATTGCATTGTACGAAGAATTATCAGCTTATGAAAATTTAAAGTTTTTCGGGAAGATCTATAAAGTTGAGAAACGCCTGCTAGAAGAACGCATCCAGGATATACTTGAGCTGGTTGGTCTTAAGGACAGGCAGAAGGAAATCGTCAAGACATTCTCCGGCGGGATGAAGCGAAGAGTGAACATTGGAGCCGCCCTCCTTCATCAACCGAAGATTCTGATTCTTGATGAGCCTACCGTAGGGATTGATCCCCAATCCCGCACTCATATTTTAGAGATGGTCCGGTTGATGAATGAGCGTTCCGGTACGACAGTGCTATACACGAGCCATTACATGGAGGAAGTTGAACAATTGTGCAAACGGGTATACATCATGGACCATGGTAAAATCATTGCGGCAGGCACCAAGGCGGAGCTGATGAGCATTCTTTCCAATGAGGACAAGATCCAGATTCAGCTTGACCGGCCCAGCGCATCCTTTGTCGAGGCGATCAAGGGACTGAAGAATATTCATCACGTGGAGACGAAGGAAGAGATTATCAGTTTTATTACCTCAAGGGGCAGCAACACATTGGGATTGCTGGTTCGTGAAGCCGAGAAGGCAGGCGCCGAATTGATCAATTACCAGGTGGATACGCCTAGCCTGGAGGATGTATTTCTGCATTTAACGGGGCGGACACTGAGAGACTAGGGGGAAATACGATGCTTACTTTTATCTTCAAGGACCTGTTGCTGTTCTGGAGAAATCGCAAGGAGATCCTCACGGTCCTCGTGACGCCGATTGTCCTGATTGTCATCTTAAGCTTTGCTTTCTCCGGTGTTGCAGGAGGAAGTACCAGTCCTCTTGATCTTAAATTGGCTATTGTCAATCAAGATGCGGAAGAGGCAGGGATTAGACAATTTATAGCGGATATCGAGAGGCTTGAGGATCAGACCGCAGCTCAAGCACTAATGGAACACAGTGCAGACATGAAGCCAATTGCCTTCCTAGAGCAATATCTGTATCGCCCGGAGGTTGCGGATTGGTTGACGGTCTATGAGTTAAGTGAATCCGAGGCGCTTCAACAGCTGAAGGAGAAGAAGATCGACGGCTGGATTAAAATCCCGCAAGGGTACACCTATGACATGTTGAATGCGATCATGCTCGACAAGGAGGCCTCTGCAGTCAGCCTGCCTTTTGTTGTAGCTGAAAATTCCATGAATGTGACGGTCATTCAAATGATGATTAGCGAATTTTTCGACCAGATGAATTTCCAGCTTGCGCTTCAACATTCGGGAGGCGATAGGACGGCGGCGGAGGCAGTGGCCATGCCGGAGGGCGGCCGCGAAGCTTTGGAGGGTGCCGAGCCGTTCACGATGGGCCAATACTTTACGATGGCAATGGGAGCGCTGTTTTCCCTGTTTATTGCTTCAACTGTAGCCGAGAAGACGGGTGCGGAAAAGCGGGAAGAGGTCATCAAACGGATCGTCGCAGCGAATACGAAACCCATGTCTTATTTAATGGGCAAGACTTGCGCTACTTTTGTTTTGGTCTGGCTGCAGTTTTCATTTGTTGTAATTGTATCGCATTTGCTGCTCGGCTTGTTTACGGGAAAGCCGCTCTCCTTTTGGATCGGTCTTCTGTTGATGATCACCGTCTATGCACTGACCGTAGCCGGTATTTCCGCCTTTTATACTTCCATTTCGCTTAGAACAAACAAAATGGATGCGGCTAACGGGCTTATCCTGCTCTTTACGATGGCGCTTGGCATTCTCGGAGGGAACTTTGTTCCAATTTATCTATTTCCTGAATGGCTGCAGCGCATCAGCGAATGGACGCCGAATGGGCTTATGCTGTCAACGGTGATCGAGTGGATTCAGTTGGAGAGGGGTACGTCTTTAGGGATGCCTTTGGTTGTACTGAGTCTGGTCGGCATTTTATTTTTATTTGCAGGAATGCTTCTGTATCCGAAAAGAGGTGAAGCCTGATGGGCTCGGTATTTATGGCACAACTTGCAAAGGATAGACGAAATCCGCTGCTCCTTCTTCTCTTTATTGTGTTAAGCATTTTGGCAACCTTGTTGTTTGTACGCGGTGGTCAGAATATGACGACAATCGCTGTCTTTAGTGAGGATGAGCATGGAGCGGCAATCGAGGAAAAGTGGTTGCCATTGCTGAATCGGGAAGGGGCGTATTATCACTTCAAAGTGATGGATGCGAAGCATGCGCGCGAACAGGTGCAGAAGGGGCGAAGCGATGTCGCGGTGAAGCTGTTGGAGCAGGATTATCGTCTGATTGCAGCCTCCGATTCCCCAACAATTCAGCAGGTGGATCAGTATGTACGCAAGATTTATACTCAGGAAATGCAGTTACAGGCTTCCTCCGGCGCCATTAAAGAAGAGAAGCTTAGGGAAGCTGTGAACGAGTACTTGCAGAAGCCTCCTTTTCAACTAACCAAGCAAGGGATCGACGGCAACAAGGTGCAGAGTCATAATATGAGCACACAGCTCATGTTTGCCTTTACACTCCTAATCTCCCTATTCACGATGGGCTTCAAGGTGAACAGCGTTACGTACGACAAAGTATCCCGGATATGGGACCGAATGATCTTGTCGCCAATCCATAAAACCAGCATGTATCTTGGATATATTTCATACAGCTTTTTCATTTCCTTTTTTCAGGTCGTCGTTGTTCTCATCCTGTTCAAATACGTATTCAAATTTGATTTAGGCCATCACTTCGGATTGATTGTGCTGATCATTGCTATCTTTATTTTCGGGATGATCAGTCTCGCTATGCTCATCACGGGGTTTGTCAGCAAGCCGGAGCAGTTTTATGCGATTTATCCGACTTTTGTTCCTATGATTCCCCTTATTAGTGGCGCCTATATGCCGCCGGGGGTGCTGAATAATCCGGTGCTATCCTTCATCGCGGATTTGTTTCCGATGTCCCATGCGATGGATGCGCTAATGAAGGTAGTCAATTCGGATGCGGGAATCGGTGAGATTGCACTCCAGCTTTCCCTTATACTGCTGATTGGAGTGGTATATATGGGCATTGGCATCAACATGGTTGAAAGAAAATCCGCACGGAAGTGATTCAGGCGGAAGGGAGATTTAAGGCTGCTCTTAGGAGCAGTCTCTTTTTTTGTTAAAAGGTCTATCTTTTCAGGTAAGGTCTTGATATGATAATAGCGCACTTATTAAATTCGTTTAAAAAGTGTTCGGAATCGAGGTGAGCAGGAATGGGCGACAGGATTTCAACACCGAAGGATATGAAAAGGAGTATTTTTCGCGGTATCCGCACAGCGCTGTTGAACTCAGGAAGTGCAACAAAGGTCGAGCTCAGCGAACAGCTTGGAATTAGCTTTCCGACGATCAGCAAGTTTGTCGGTGTGATGGAGAAGGCAGGAGAAGTAGCGGCTGTCGGTCTGGATGATTCGAGCGGCGGAAGAAGAGCCAGACGTTATGCCTACACCCCGGACTACAGGCTGGGGATCACGATGTTTCTGGAGAAGAAGGAAACGCCGTATGCCATCTGCAATGCGCTGGGCGAAGTGAAGGAGAGCGGAAGCTGTTCCGGTGTGCTTCAGGAAGGAATCGATACGCTGACCAAGCAACTGGAGTCTTTGATGGAGCTTCATCCCGGCATTCGTGCGATCTCCTTTGGAGTGCCTGGAGCTGTCAAGGATGGTCGCATCATTCACATCCCCGGGTATGAGAAGTTTCAGGACTTTGATCTGAAGGGATTTTTCCAGGCAAAATTCCGGCTTCCCGTTGCGGTGGAGAATGATATGAATGCGGCTGTGCTCGGTTATTGCGAAAGAATGCGCGTGTCTAATAGCGAGTCCCTGGTCTATTTGTGCTTCGGACAAAACGGACCAGGGGCAGGTTTATGGCTTAACGGCAGTGTTGTCCGCGGAAGCACGTCTTTTTCGGGAGAAGTGTCGTTCGTGCCTCTCTATGACGGAGGGAATTTTCAACAGGCGATCTCGAACGAAGAAGGTGCCGCTGTAAAGATGAATAATTCCAGTGCAATCGATGCGGTGAGTCGGTTGATAGCTTCCTATGCAGCCATGGTGAATCCGAAGGCCGTCATCTTCTGCCGCGACGAAGTCAGCGAAGAGCTTCTGGATGCCATCGCTTCAAGAAGTGCCGCCTATATTCCAAAAGAGCATCTGCCCGTCCTAGCGGCAAGTGATTGGAGAGAGGACTATTTAAACGGGCTGAGGACGCTTGGCATGAACCTGATTCTCGATGACCATGAAGATTGATGATAAGGATAGGAGTTTTATACGTATATGGGAACACTTTTACTATTGATTATTTACTTGGCTTTTATCAGCCTTGGGCTTCCTGACTCGCTGCTCGGATCAGCCTGGCCTGTGATGAGACCGGAGCTTGGCGCACCGATTGGGATGGCTGGTGTATTGTCGATGACGATCAGCATCGGCACCATTGTATCCAGTCTGATCAGTGGCTCTGTTGCTCGCAGGTTCGGCACAGGTCCTGTCACGCTTGTCAGCTGTATCCTGACAGCAGGCGCTTTGGCAGGCTTCTCGGCTGCCCCGTCAATCATTTGGCTGATGGTATGCGCCATTCCGCTTGGACTTGGCGGAGGGGCCGTCGATTCAGCGCTTAACCATTTTGTCGCTGCACGCTACAAAGCCCATCATATGAGCTGGCTGCATTGCTTCTGGGGCGTAGGGGCAACGGCTGGCCCGATTATCATGGCCTCCTTCCTGAATGGAAATGCTTCATGGAGAGATGGTTATCAGGCGGTTGCCGGGATTCAATTTACACTGGTGATCGTTCTGCTAGTATCACTCCCGTTATGGAGACGGCTAGCAGTTCAACAGAGCACTGGGCTGGGAGACACATCCACTGAGGGGCCCTCTCTGTCTGGCAACAGCGGAGCAGGAAAGCCTCGCCTTAAGAGTGTTATGTTTGCTTTGGCTTGTTTCCTGTTCTATTGCGGGGTTGAGACAACAGTGGGCCTGTGGGGCAGCAGTTACCTGGTCAAAATGAAAGGGCTGGCCGCCGACCAAGCCGCACTCTGGGTTTCTCTGTACTACGCGGGAATCACCATCGGGCGTTTCATTACCGGCTTTGTTACGTTCAAGCTGACAAATCGCCAATTGATCCGCACGGGACAAATTACGACATTGGCAGGCACATTATTGCTACTGCTGCCGCTTCCGGCCGGTTTTTCATTATGCGGACTGCTGATAGCTGGATTGGGACTCTCTCCGATCTTCCCCTGCATGCTGCATGAGACGCCTGTCCGATTTGGCGAAGCGAGAGCTCAGAAAATTATGGGTTATCAGATGGCTATGGCCTATACAGGCAGCACCTTGCTGCCGCCGCTGCTTGGCTTGCTGGCCGGGTATACGACAATCGGAATATTCCCATTCTTTATCGCAACATCTGCCGCCGCCATGCTGCTTTTTTCGGAACGTCTTAACGTATTTTTCGGGAAACAAAGCACAAGCCGCAACCCAATTTAACCACATAAAGATAGGAGTGCTCTTATGAAGACAGAGAAAGAAAAAATGATTAACGGTGAACTCTATATAGCGGGAGATCCGGAACTGACACGGGACAGATTGAATGCTCGCAAGCTGACTCGGCTGTTTAATAATACCATTGAGACAGATATGGATCAGCGAACAGCGCTGCTTAGCCAGTTATTAGGCTCGACGGGGGAAGGTGCGTATATCGAACCCACTTTTCGTTGTGATTACGGCTATAATATTTATGTCGGCAAAAATTTTTATGCCAATTTTGATTGTGTTTTTCTGGATGTTTGTGAGATTCGGATCGGAGACAACTGCTTTATTGCGCCGGGTGTTCATATTTATACCGCAACACATCCGCTTGATGCCGCTGAGCGAAACTCCGGAGCCGAGTTCGGCAAGCCGGTGAATATCGGTCATAACGTGTGGATCGGCGGAAGATCCGTGATCAACCCCGGTGTGACTATCGGCAACAACGTTGTCATTGCCTCGGGTTCCGTGGTGACGAAGGATGTCCCGGACAATGTAGTCATTGGAGGCAACCCGGCTAGAGTCATTAAGACGATTGCTTAATCAGGAAAGGGGCTTCATGCATGAAAGATACAGGTGTAATGAATAACCCTGTGCAGATCATTAATCTGCCCATTGAATTCGAGTATTATGGACAAATGTACTCTATCTGCCCCAGCCTAATTGTGTATAAAGATGAACTGACTTTGGTGGATACCGGCTACCCTGGATTTCTCGATCGAATCGAAGGCGAAATATTGCAGAAGGGGTATCATCCAGACCAGCTAACCCAGATCATTATTACGCATTACGATGACGATCATATCGGTTCCTTGCATGATTTCAAGGAGAAGCATCCTGCGGTTAGAATCATTGCAAGCGAATGGGAGAGCAAGGCTATAGCCGGAGAGGTCAAGTCGGAGCGCTTGCGCCAAGCCGAACAATTGCTGGAGGAGATGGATGAGCAACAGGCGGAGTCCGGGCGGGAGTTCATTGAGGAATTGAAGAGGTTAAGAGCGGCTTCAGTCGATTTTCTCGTCAAGGACGGGGATCACCTCATGGATGGGCATTGCGAAGTATTAGCCACGCCGGGTCATACGACAGGGCATATTTCACTGTATTTTCCAGAGCTGAAAAGTGTGATTACAGGAGATGCGGCTGTAGTGGAGGAAGGTGAACTGGCAATTGCGAATCCTCAGTATTGTATAAATCTCGTCCAGGCCGAGCAATCCTTGCGCTTATTGAAGAGTCTTGATGCCAACACGTATTATATTTACCATAGTGGAATTTATCTCAGGTGAGTCGGCGGCTTCCGCCGGCTCAAAAAGCAGGTTAGTTATTCCGGATCATTTTTTTAAAAATAATGCTTGACTCTGTTTTTTAAAATGGATATACTATAAAAGTCCCCTCGAAAAACAGACTTTTAAAAAAGGCGATTTCGAAGAAGCACAGATGGTGCAGGACAAGCTTATATTATGGATCGTTAGCTCAGTTGGTAGAGCATTCGACTCTTAATCGACAGGTCCAGGGTTCGAGCCCCTGACGATCCATTCTTCGAAAAGTCAGCAGAAATGCTGGCTTTTTTTGTGTGCCAAATTATGTGCTTGAAAATTTTTTTCGGGCGAAACTTGATTCACCAGAATAATTAATGTAGAATATTCAACGTTGAGTAATGGAGGTGAAAGCAATGACACGATTACTTGTACTCGGCATGCTGGATATGAAGCCGATGTCCGGATATGACATTCAACAAATGCTGCAGACGACGGATGCTGAACGATGGAGCGGTGTGCTAATAGGCTCTATTTATCATGCGTTGAAAAAGATGGAGCAAGAGGGCTATGTCGAGATCAGCGGTATAGAACAGTCTGGACACCGTCAGAAAGCAATTTACCAAATTACGGATCGGGGAATAAAACACCTGAAGGACTTGGTTCGCGAGGCATTGACAGTGACTTCTGCCAATTATCCTTCCACCCTGTACGCCGGAATCTCTTTTTATGAGAAGCTATCCCCTGAAGAGGCTAGACAGGCTTTGGAACAGCAGCGCCTTACGTTGAACGAAGAATATGCAAGTATCAAACGGGGATTGGAAGCAAAGAGCCAAGCGATGGAGCATGGGCTGCCGCCTATGGTCAAGCTGGTTTTTGATAATATGTTTTCGATCATCAAGCAGCAGCAGGAATTTGTTGAGCAAGCTTTGAAACTTTTATAGTATGTCAATGCATATTTCTCCCTCTATGAGGGAGAAAAAAATATCCAATTAGTCAACGTTGAATAAACAATATTAACTATAAGGAGAAGAAATATGACCAAACTAATCGAGGCTCAAGGAATACGGAAGAAGTTCCGTAACCGCGAAGTCGTAAAAGGAATCGACATCGAAGTTTATCAAGGAGAAACTCTTGCGCTCATCGGAACTAATGGTGCGGGAAAGACCACCACGCTATCTATGCTGCTGGGAATCTTGCAGCCGGATTCAGGGCATATCAAGCGATGGAGAGAAGACTACCGCGCACATATCGGGACACAGCTTCAATCTACTCCGTTCTTTGAGGGCTATACAGCGGAAGAGAATTTATCCTTATTCGCGGCGCTCTATCATGTCAAGTTAGATAAGGAGCAAGTACGCAATAAACTGGAGGCATGCAATCTGTTAGAAGCCAGAAAAACGCCGGCCGTTCGTCTGTCCGGCGGACAACAAAAACGGCTGGCTATTGCTATCACTACGATCCACAATCCCCAATTAGTTGTACTGGATGAGCCCATGGCCGGACTTGATCCTCGCGCTCGACATGAGGTACGGGGACTGATGAGGCGTCTTGCGGATCAGAACGTGACCGTGCTGTTCTCCTCTCATGATATGGAGGAAGTAGCCCGTATTGCGGACCGGTTGATTCTGATGCATCATGGCGAGATTGTTGCTCAGGGGAATCCGGAAGCTCTATTGCAGGAGCATCAAGCAGATAATCTTGAAGCCCTTTACTTGCGACTGACCGACAATGAATAATAAGGGAGCGAAACGATAATGAAAACTATATTTAAACTTACACTGAAATCCGCCGTCCGTGATCCATTTTTATTCTTTTGGTCCATCTTATTGCCTGTGACCGGAGCTATTGGTTTGGGGATGCTGTTTAACTCGTCGGAGTATCCTAGACATATCCTTACCGGCATGATGGCTGTCAGCATTTTGTTTTATTCATTCATGACTACGGCATACAGCATTTTGGTACAACGCCGCAGAGGCGTCTATCATCTGTTACGCATTACCCCTTTGCCGCTGTGGAAATATATTTACAGCATCTCAAGCGCATGGACACTGACATCGGTCTTGTGTGGAATGGTCGTGTTACTCGCCGGGGGACTTGTATTCGGGATCGATCAGTTCGTGTTTGCTGCTTTGCTGGTCATTCCGATCATTTTTTTAGCGGCTATAGGGTATGTATTTCTAAGCTTTTTTGTTGCCAGCCTGACTCGAACCGAAGGCAATCTAAGCATGATAACCAGTATCGGGATACTGCCGTTTCTTTTTTGCAGCAATGCGTTTTATTCATTGGCGGGAGCCCCACAATGGATTCAAACGATCAGCCGTTTCAATCCATTCCAATGGTTTGTTGATGGGCTGCGAAGTTCATTGGCCCTGGATTGGCCGAATTACTTTATAAATATCGGCCTATTGTTTATCGTAGGAACCGTTACTTTCGTGCTGGCATTAAGAACATTCAGATATGCCGATGTTTGAAACGTCATAACTCACCACTTCACTTTATGATTTTTTTCATGCTGTTGACATTCTCGAGAATTTGCCATACTATGTATAACAATTCTTAAAATTGAAATGTTGCGATTAGAAATAGTAGGAATTCAGGACTTTCGCAGAGAGCCGTTGGCAGGTGGAAAACGGCAGGTCCGACATTCTGAACTCGTCTATGAACTGCTGCCTGACAATGTAGGGTATGCCGGAGTTCCACCGTTATCGGGATAGATGGTGATGGCCATCGAACAAGATGATTCTGCTTTGGCGCAGAATCAATTAGAGTGGTACCGCGGGGTAAGCCTCGTCTCTAGCTATAGAGACGAGGCTTTTTTGTTGGCTGAATTCCGGGTTCAGCCGCCTCCGCTTCACATAAAGGATACTCCAAAACAGGAAGGATGAAGGATTGTGAGTCGAAAAATTTGGGTGCTTGATACGACTTTGAGAGATGGAGAACAGGTTCCTGGAGCGAAGCTTAATGTACAGCAGAAGTTGGAGTTCGCCCGTCAGCTGCAGCAATTGCATGTCGACATGATTGAGGCAGGATTCCCGGCTTCCTCTGCCGGTGATTTTCAAGCGGTACAGGAGATCGCTCGTACGGTTAGGGGCGGGATTTCCGTAACAGCCCTTGCAAGGGCCGTTAAGAATGACATTGACAGCGTATACGAGAGCATCAAGCTGGCTGAGAATCCATTCATCCATATCGTGCTTGGCACCTCGAATATCCATGTGGAGAAGAAGTTCAGCCGTTCAAGAGATGCAGTGCTTGAGATGGGGGTAGAAGCCGTTAAGTATGCCCGTACGCTACTGCCTGAGGTCCAGTATTCTACGGAGGATGCCTCCAGATCGGAATTCGAATATTTGTGGCGGACCATTGAGGCTGTCGTCAAGGCAGGAGCGACGATCATTAATATCCCGGATACAGTCGGGTATGCGGTACCGGAGGAATTTGGCGAATTGATCCGAAAGATCCATGAACGTCTGAAAAATCTCAATGACCGCGTGATGCTCAGTGTTCATTGTCATAACGATCTGGGGATGGCAACCGCGAATACACTAAGCGCTATAAAAAACGGGGCCGAGAAGGTGGAGTGTACCATCAACGGACTTGGTGAACGAGCCGGAAATACTTCGCTGGAAGAGATTGCAATGGCGCTGAAGGTAAGGGAATCGTTCTATCAGAGCCATACGGATCTGAATCTGAAGGAAATTATGAGAACCTCACGGCTGCTCACTTATCTGACCGGACTGGATGTTCAAGTGAACAAGGCCATCACCGGCGAAAATGCCTTTGCGCACTCCTCAGGCATTCATCAGGACGGTCTTCTGAAGAACAAGGAGGTCTATGAGATCATGTCGCCGGAGGATGTTGGAGTAGAGAGCATGGAGCTCGTATTGACCGCGAGATCAGGACGTCATGCCTTCAGGCATGTGATGGAGAAGCTGGGCTTCTATGCCGGATCTACGGACGAATTCGAAGGGCTGTTTGCCGCCTTTCTTCGCATGGCGGATGACAAGAAGGAGGTCTACGACCATGATGTATTTGCCTTGTTGTCCGCAGCGCGCAAGCAGTCTGGAGGAAGCGGTCATCTGTATGAGCTGGAATCGCTTCGGGTCGTTACAGACGATGAAGCTCCAACGGCTACCGTTAAGCTGAAGAGAGAGGGAGTCAGTCTGGAGGATACCAGAAGCGGAGATGGGCCGATCGACGCTCTTTATGGAACGATCCGGGCTTTGACCGGCTTGGAGGTTGAACTGCTGGATTACAAAATTAACAGCATGTCCCGGGGAAAAGAGGCGCTTGGCCGGGTTCACATTCGATTGAAGCATCAAGACAATATTTATACAGGTAAAGCTATGGACACAGACATTATCAAGGCGAGTGCCCAGGCCTTCATCAACGGCATTAATGCAGTGCTGCTGGATACTTCGGAAAAAGAAAAAAAAGCCCCCGCAGGTGAATAGAATAAGCATTGATTCTGCAGGGTAAGACACACAAGCATGCTAACTTGCCGGCTTTACTACTCCGGATCGATAGCTGTTATGCGTTCTGCAGGGATGATGACACGCCTTCCCTCCTGATCCATTAATTCAAGGAAATCGGGCTGAACAGAGAGCAAGATTCCTTGGATTTTCCGGTCAAAGGCTTGGACAGTGAGGGATGTGCCAACCAAGCTGTGGAGCCGTTCCCGGGTTAGCGGGAGCGGAAGAATGTTAGCTTGGACGGTTTCCTCCAAATGCTCCACACGATGTTCCAGCAGCTCGATCCTTGCACTCAAGATACGGATACTTCGGCGGGCGGACTGATACTTGCCGGAAAGCATAGCGTTCATGGGCATCACCTCCTCTCATTGAATGGTAATGTCCTAGCCAATAGAAATCGCTGGGGACTCTATACTATATGTGTGCTAGTTTCATAGGGTTCGTACAATAGAGAATTGAGTCATCCTGGCGGGTATGCTTTAATAGAGGCAAACATGAATCAAGCTGCAGGAGGAAAATACCAGATGATTCAACCTGACCTCATACAAATGCCGGGCGAATTTCCGATGACGGTCTCCGTGTCCAAGGGGGTTAGCCCTTTGTTTCAACGGCTGCACTGGCATCGCGCACTGGAGATTAATCTCATTACCTCCGGGATGGGGACATATATCATCAACGGACAGGAATATCAGTTTGCAGCGGGTGATGTATTTCTGATCGATTCCCACGATCTGCATCGGGCATATGAGGGAAAGGATCTGGAAATGGTCGTGATCATGTTCGAGCCGTCCCTGGTCAGCTCGGAGCATCGTTATAATCCGGAGATAATGCTGCCCTTCAGACAAACAGGGAGCCTTTTCCCGAACAGGATCACGGCTGATCAGATCGAAGCCGCAAATGCCGGATTAAATGAGTACATTTTGAGAATGCTGGAGGAATATCAATCGGAGCAAAGCTCGCGCTATTCTGTGCTCCATGGCTGCTTGCTGCTGCTGCTGGCAGAGGTGCACCGCCATTTCCGCCAGCCGGAGACAGCGGAAGCCCGCCCGGCTGTCAAGCATCTGGAGATGATCCGCGAGTCGATTCAGCGAATGGAATCGGATCTGGAGCGTGCATGGACACTCTCCGAATTAGCGGAGCAAGCCCATCTCAGCCCATCCCGGTTCAGTGCGATTTTTAGCCAGGCAGCGGGGATGTCCCCTATGAACTATTTGCTGCAGCTAAGACTCGATCACGCGGTTCAGCTCCTGGAGCAGAGCTCGCTCAGTATTCTGGAAATCGCCGATCAGTCGGGCTTTCGGAATCTATCCAATTTCAATCGGCTATTCTTGCGTTACGTGGGTAAACCGCCAAGCGCTATGCGCAGGAAGCTTCAAGGAAAAACCTCTATGAGTTGAATCAAAGAAGTTACGTAAAAAAGGCATAAGTGTGAAGTGTTAAAGGGGCTGTCCCCAAAAATCTTAGCTCTGACGAAGTGCCTGCATATGTTGCTACAAGCTCCCTGCGGGCGAATCAAGGGCGCGTTTGCAGGGAAGTGTGCAATAGCGGGAAGACAGTTAAATATTGGAGGGCTTGTTAGAGGGGCAACGTGTGAAGGGGTGCTACGATCGCTGTTGTTCACGGATTTCTATGATTGGACTAAGTTCTAGCAAGGGAGAAATCCGCTCACAAAGGCGAACGCTTACGCTTCTACACAACCCTTCACACTTATGCCCTGATCACTTCGCCTTTGAAGTATAACTGATACTCGAGATTGCACCATGACTGCGCCACAGTTGCATTACAGTAAGCTTGCAGCCTGCGGCACGCAAGCAGAATACTCCATGCAAGCCTCCTCCCAACTTCTTCTTGCTGCCAGGCACGCCTTAGGTTAGGCACATGAATGGAAGCCTGCGCGATTCACTTTACGCACAGCCCATGGAACACTGGGTGCCTGGAGTTGTGCCCAGTTGTACGTTGCTTCAGCCTTGCGAGGAACACGGAACTTCGTTATCCGACTAGGTATTCCAGTCTTGTTCCGAGCTTAACTCATCCCGCTTATTCAGCTTCATTCTGGCACGCTCCAGTGAAATTTCTTACCTTAAATTCTTCATTCGGCGCTCGAACTCAATTTTAGTGAATAAAATTACCTTAGATCTCCAGTAACTAGTTAAACCGACGGTATAGCCAACTTTAAGCGAAAGAATTTCACTATATCCGCATTTCCATCATTTCACCTAAATTTAGAGTAACTTTTTTCACTACATGCGTATGACCCGTATTTACGTGGGTCGATCAACTGTCGTTATTCAATCTCCACACCGCACATTAGGAGCTTCGCGTAGTGTGATGTCTGCATGATGCACAGGGCAGCTTGCGCAATCCGCTTTTTGCACGACGTCAATGGCACAACGTGTTATCTTCATAAGCGTGTAATGCGTACTTGGTCGGCATTATTAGCTATTAAAGTGCATTCGTAGCATATAAATGATGAACTAAAACCTGCGTTAAAAGGGGATAAGTGTGAAGGTTGGTGCAGAAACGGAGTGTTCGCCTTTGCGAGAGGATTTCTTCCTTGTCAGAACTTATTACAATCAGAGAAATCCACGAACAACAGCGATCGAAAGCAACCTTCACACGTTACCCAGAAACGCAGAATCACTCTTTAGACGGTTTTATGATAGCAGTGATTTTCAGTAAGATCATATTATAGTTCAGGACTATTGCAGAGGAAATGCAGTAGTCCTTTTTTGTATGCTGGGGGAAGAAGGAGCGATGCATATGAACTATTATATGGGCGTGGATGCGGGAGGCAGCAAGACACATTGTCTGATCGTGAATGCAAGCGGAGAACCGTGCGGTATAGGAATCTCTGGCAACGGCAACCATCAGACCAATGCCAGAGCGGAGCATGAGATTGCTGTGGCGTGCGCTCAAGCGTTGAATGAAGCCGGCTTAAGGCAAGACGAGATCGCCTTCGCTTATTTCGGCTTGGCCGGGGCTGACCGGGAACCCGATTACAGAGTGCTTCGTCCGATGATTGCGCGGCTGCAGTACCCCAGAACTGACATTGCCTGCGACACAATGATCGCTATGCGAGCGGGTAGCCAAGCATCGCATGGGGCCGTCGTCATTAGCGGCACGGGCTTCAATGCGGCTGCCAGAAACCGGGACGGCCAAGAGCTGCAATATGGCGGGTTTGGATATTTGTTCGGTGATGGACAAGGCTCGGGCAGAGACCTTGCAAACCTGTCATTTCGCGCGGCGGTAAGGGCCTGGGACCTTAGAGGGCCACAGACTTTATTGCAGGAGCTGGTTCTGAGAAGCACTGGCTTCAGCAGTATTCCTGAGGTGTTGGATGCAATGCTGGATGAAGGCTATGAACCCCCGTTGCAGTTGGCGGAGCAGGTATTTATTGCCGCTGAAGCGGGAGATGCGGTGGCTGAAGGGATTCTGAGAGAACAGGGGACAGAGCTTGGCAATGCGGCCGCGGCTTTAATCCGCCGCTTGGATATGGAGGAAGATCACTTTGATTTGGTGCTTGGCGGGAGCATTCTCTCCAAGAGCCGAACCGATCTCATGCGGGAATCGCTTGCGAAGCGGGTTCATGAGACGGCTCCATATGCCAGAATACGGCGCATTGAAATGGAACCGGTTGTTGGTGCGGTGCTTAGCGCGATGGATCGGGATGGATATGCGCCGCAGGCTGAGGCGGTAGAACGCCTGAAGAAAATTATGATCGCGGATAGGAAGGGAGAACGGGAGTCATGAATGATCGCAAAGGGATAAAAATTGCTGTTATCGGAGGGGGATCATCCTATACGCCAGAGCTGGTTGAGGGGTTGATTCAAGGCTATGAGGAAATGCCGGTCTCGGAGCTATGGCTGGTCGATATTGAAGAAGGCCGGGAGAAGCTGGAGATTGTAGGGAACCTGGCTAAGCGGATGGTCCGCAAATCCGGCCTCCCCATCAAGGTTGAATTGACCCTGGATCGGAGAGAGGCGATACAAGGTGCAGATTATGTGACGACTCAAATGAGGGTGGGTCAGCTGGAAGCCCGCAAGCGGGATGAGCATATTCCGATTAAGCATGACGTGATCGGCCAGGAAACGACAGGACCCGGGGGGATGTTCAAAGCGCTGCGAACCATTCCGGTGATTCTGGATATTTGCAGGGATATCGAGGAGCTCGCACCGAATGCCTGGATGCTGAACTTTACCAATCCGGCAGGGATGATTACGGAGGCAGTGATGAAATACTCGCAGGTCAAAACTGTGGGACTGTGCAATTCCCCGATCAACTTCAAGAAGTCCTTGGCCGAAGCCTATGGAACCTCCGAGCATCAGGTGCTCCCGGAATTTGTAGGCATTAATCACCTGCACTGGGTAACCTCGGCACTGGTGAACGGGAAGGAGAGAATGCCGGAGCTCCTGGCTGGAAAAGGGGAATACAACGCGAAGAATGTACCGACATTAGGCTGGGATCTCGAATTTTTGCAGTCCCTGCACGCGGTGCCGACATATTATTTGAAATACTATTATATGACGAATGAAATGCTCCAAGAGGAGAAGGAAGCACTTGAGAACAACGGGACACGTGCCGATGTGGTCAGAAGCGTGGAAAAGGAGCTGTTCCAGCTGTACGCCGATGAAAGCCTGCAAGAGAAGCCGAAGCAGCTCGAGCAACGGGGGGGAGCCTACTATTCCGAGGCGGCCGTCCAGTTGATGAAGTCGCTCTATCTGGGCCGGAACGATATCCAGACCTTGAATGTGCCTAATGGAGCGATCTATGATTTCCTGCCGGAGGATGCCAGTATTGAAATTAACTGTGTAGTTACCGCTGCCGGACCTGTTCCTTTGAAGCCGATGCACGTGCCTGAGACCATAAAGGGGCTGCTGCATGCTGTTAAGACCTATGAGAGCCTTGCGATTGATGCGGCCGTCAGCGGGGACCGGGGACTGGCCTTGCAGGCACTGGTTCATCATCCGTTAGTCCCGTCAGTAACGGTAGCGAAGGTGTTGCTGGAAGAGCTGCTGGAAGCTCATAAGCCTTATTTGCCGAAGTTTTTTGCATAATAGATAATGGTCTGCCAGGATCCGTCTCCTGCCAATCCTCCTCTTCTGCTGTTAGATGGCGCATGCCGTCTGCGGTGGAAGAGGAGTTGTTGTTATGATATATTTTGTACAAAGGGGTGATTACCATGATTAAGCATATCGTATTATTTAAGCTTAAGGACCCGAGTGCGGAAAATATCGAGCATACGGTTTCGGTATTACGGGGACTGAATGGAAAGGTTGAGCAGCTAAGAAGTCTAGAGGTCGGAATCGATGTCGTAAAGTCGGCTCGTTCTTATGACATCGCTCTCATCGCGGAATTCGATTCGCTGGAGGACCTGGAAGGTTATCAAGTGCATCCCGAGCACAAGAAGGTCATCGAGCATATGTCCCAGGTTAGAGAAAGCCAGGTTGCTGTCGATTTTGAATATTGATGAAGGAATCGCCTACTCTCTGATATAGGAGGCCCAGACAACGATGTATTATGTTGACCGAAGTCAGATCGAGCGCAGACTGGACTTGCTGCCCCGAATTTCTCAAGTTCTAGCGGAAACTGCAGCCGCTGATGAAGATAAGCTAATGCTGCGGTTTGCCGAGGAGCGGGCGCTGCATCTGGCTATTGAAGCTATAACAGATGTGGGCAGCTATCTAATTGATGGTTTTATTATGCGGGATGCGAGCAGCTATGAGGACATCGTTGAGATCATGCGGGATGAATCTGTTATCGATCATGAGCTGGCCTTGCAGCTTACCGGGCTGGTCCGGCTAAGAAAACCGCTCGTTCAGAAATATGTGGATTGGGATCGCAGTCATGCGCATGAATTGTCCGCAGCTTTGCCGGGGTTGCTTCGTGCTTTTTCGATCAGAGTGAAGGCTTATTTGGATCAGGAAGGTATTCAGGCGTATATAGGTTGAACTACAGAATTTTACGTTCTGGGAGGCAACGTGTGAAGTGTGCTTACGATCGCTGTTGTTCGCGGATTTCTCTTATTGACTAAGTTCTGGCAAGGTGAAAATCCACTCACAAAGGCGAACACTCCGTTTCATCAGTGCACTTCACACTTATGCCCTTTCTACGTAGCTTTTATAGTTCAGCTTATATAGTCATTTATTTTAAAATAGGTGTGTCGGGACAATCCCGCATTGCTTATAATACAATATCGATATAGGCATTCGCCCTGACAGAGGCATCTGTGCGAACTGGAGCTGTACTGGGGCAAAGGGCCGAACAAGGAGAGATGAGACGTGAGTAACGGAAAGAAGGGCTGGATTTGGGGGGCGGCGATCGGTACGATTGTCGGCTCGGTAACTGCATTGTTGTTTGCGCCGAAGGCGGGCCGTGAGCTTCGCAAGGATATTGCGGAGGGAGCTCGTCAAGTCGGAGAGAAGACCCAGGAAGTGGCAGGAAAGGTTGGAGAACAGAGTACCCAGATCGCCGGAATCGTGAAGGAAAAGGCCGAGGATCTCGTTCATGAGTTCCAGACCTGGCGTGCTTCGAAGGCGGAGAGCAGCGAGGAAGTGCAAGAAGCGGCCCAAGAGGAGCCGCTTGCATTGGAGGCGGCCGTTGGACCATCCGACGAAGCCGATGAGGCAGCTCAGTCGGAGGAAGCGGTGTCCGAACCTACGGAAGCGCCGGCAGGAGCTGAGGCAGCAGCTGCGGAAGAAACAGATAAAGAGTAAGGTATGTTTCCCGAAAAAGCCGGGACAGGTGCTTCGACCTGTCCCGGCTTTTGCTGTACTATCCTTCCCAAATAGGGCTTATGGTTGTTGTACCGCACTGCTATTTGGGTTAAGATTTAGGTACGCTTGGAGCGGGATTGACATAATGTAAGGAAGAAATCATAAATGCAAATTTTCAATGAAGGAAGCGGTATGTTCGTGCAGCAAGCCATTGCCATATTAGACTCCGGCGTAGGAGGCCTTACCGTCGTCAAGGAAGTCATGAGACAGCTTCCGAGAGAGAAAATTATTTACTTTGGAGACACCGCGCGTGCGCCTTATGGACCTCGTTCAGCAGAGGAAGTACGCCTGTTTACCGAGCAAATTGTAGATTTTCTGATTCAATTTAATCCGAAAATGATTGTGATTGCCTGTAACACAGCTACTGCGGCAGCACTCGGCTATATCCAGTCCAAGGTAGCGATCCCGGTGATTGGCGTGATCCATCCCGGTGCGCGCGCTGCGATAAGCGCGACCAAGACGGGAAAGATCGGGGTTATCGGCACCTTGGGAACGATACGAAGCGGTGCCTACTCATCGGCACTGAAGGAGCTGAATCCGACTCTTGAAATTGTCAGCGAGGCTTGTCCGACGCTCGCTCCGTTTGTCGAGCAAGGGCTTTATGAGACGCCGGAGGCGGTCGAGGTTGTACGGGATGCATTGAAGGAGATCAGTCGGTATTCCTTGGATTGTCTGATTCTGGGATGCACGCATTATCCTTTTTTGAAACCGGTGATCCAGACTGTGATAGGCTCGTCCGTAAAGCTGATCAACTCCGCTGACGAGACGGCAAGGGAGATTAGCACGATCCTCCATCAGAAGGGCAAGCTGGCCCGTGGCAGCGAGCTGCCGGTTCACCAGTTTTTTTGCAGCGGAGACCCGGAAATGTTCCGGCAAATTGCCTTGCGGTGGCTAGGCAAGCAAATCGAGCTCACTCCGATTGTGTGGCAAATCTCCAGCCCAACCGCATAGGACGAAAAAACCTTTGGACAGAGCCTTCTGCCAGAGGTTTTTTGCACATATGCCCATTAAAAATGCAATTCAAAAAATCAGCTTTCAGCGCCAAGAAGGCTGCGAGAACCTGAAGAAGGAGTCATGACCTTCATTGCACCCGGAAGCGCGGAGGCGGTGAGCGGAGTAAATGCGACAGGCTCCCCGTCGCCCAAGGCAAGCCTTGGCAGGCTGCTGTGGACGGTAATTTCCTGGCCGCGAAGCATCGTCACGAAGGACAGTCGGGTGTGCTTGCCGAAAAGCACGGTCGGGAACAGTAGCAGTAATTTCAATCGGGAGCAGTTATGAACAATACATATATCCAGCAGTCCGTCATCTGTTCTTGCTTCAGGGCAAATGGCCAGGCCGCCGCCATAGGTGGTCACATTGTTGACTGCGGCCAGCCAGGCGGAGGAGAAGGAATGCTCTTCTCCATCGCAGCTTACCGTCAATGCGGCGGGACGGAAGGAAATCAGAGTATGAAAGATTCCGATAATATAAGCGAGTCTTCCCATTCCGAGCAAGTTGCAGATCTTCTTATAATAGCTCTTGTTGACGTTATTTGCGACTTCGGCATCGAACCCGACAGCCAGTGCGGTCAATGTATTTCGTTCGGAAATGGAGATCAAGTCCGCTGAGCGGGCGCGGCCCTTCAGCATGACATCCAGGGCTGCTTCGGTGTTTCTCGGAATGCTGAAGCCCCTGGCGGTATCATTGCCTGATCCTGCAGGGAATACCGCTAGCGGAACTCCCGAATTGTGCATAGCCGGCAGCAGGCTGTGGATCGTTCCATCACCGCCAACCACACCGACGGCCAGCCAGTCCGTGCGCTCGGTCAGCCGTTCTTTCAGGTAAGCTTGAGCTTCCTCTGCGCTTTGGGTACATGTATACTCATAAGGAATATTCCGTTTGTGGAGTACGGTCCGAATTTTGTCCCAGACCCGGCGGGCTCCTCCGTTTCCTGATTTAGCATTAATCACAAATAAATACATGTCGGTTCCTCCAATTATGCGGCTGCTTCTGGCTCAAGTGTAAATCAAAACCGAGCTAGAATGGAATCATTTTTATTTTATTTTTGAACAACATCTAAAAAGGAGTAAAACTATGCAATGGATTGCGATGCTCACCATGCTGATTGACCATACAGGCCTGCTGTTCTTTCCGGATGAAGCGATCTGGCGGATCATCGGCAGAATTGCTTTTCCCCTGTATGCCTATGCGCTTGTCCAGGGCTACAGACATACCTCGAACTTCCGCAATTATATGCTGAGGTTAGCCCTGATTGCAGCGATCTCGCAAATTCCCTATCAACTGGTGCTGAAGCCAGGCGGGCTCAATGTGGTGGCGACGTTGCTGGTCTCTCTGCTGATCTTGAAGCTGCTTGAACGAATCAAGCCGGGCGTTGTTTCGGTTCTGGTGATTGCCCTGTGCTGCCTCGCAATGGAGGTGCTTCCTTTCGATTATGGAGCATATGGACTGCTTCTCGTGCTTATATTCAAATATGCGCGTTCCTCGCAGCTGCTGCTGATGCACCTGGGACTCAATTTGATTTATCTTGCGGCTTATGGCTGGTTGATCCAGATGGCAAGCCTGGTCATAACGCTTCCGATTGCTTATGGAGGGGGGATGTGGCGTAAAGTGGAGGCAAGCCGGGCTCCGGCATGGCTATGGCGCTCGTTCTATCCGGCTCATCTGTATATTCTCATGTTCGTAGTGTACGGAATGCGCATCCTGGCTCCTTAATGGAGCATCAAGGAGGGGGACTTGTGCAAATACGGGGAGATTCGTCTGTGCAATGGCCGGGAGGATCCATTGTTCGACTGGAGCAGGAGGGGTATCGCAGCGGTACGTATTCCAGCCAACTAAATCGGCTTCTGGAGAAATATAGCGATATCCTTACCGTTGAAGTTTTGGGGGAGAGTGTTCTGGGAGAGCCGCTTTGGGCGGTTCGTCTTGGAAAAGGAGCGGAGCAGGTCCATATGAATGCGGCCGTCCATGCTAATGAATGGATTACCGCGCCGCTTCTGCTCCGTTATGTGGAGGAGCTGGCCGCCCGGAGGCTCGCAGGCGGCGCGACGGAATTGGACGCCGTGACCCTGTGGGCGGTGCCGCTATCCAATCCGGACGGCGCAGACCTGGCGCAGGACGGCATCCCGCCCGGCTGTGCCTGGGCGGAGCAGCTCGCCGCGTGGAACGGCGGCAGCAGGGATTTCCGCCGCTGGAAGGCCAATATCCGCGGCGTCGATCTTAACGACCAGTTCCCGGCAGGCTGGGAACTGGAGCGGGAGCGCCGGGGCGTGGCAGGCCCGGCGCCCCAGGACTATGGCGGGCCGCATCCGCTCTGCGAGCCGGAGGCGGCCGCCCTGGCCCGGCTGACGCGCGAAGCGGGCTTCAGCCGGGTGCTCTCCTTGCATACGCAGGGCAAGGAGATTTACTGGAACTACCGCGACTGCGAGCCGCGGGAGGCAGAGCCGCTGGCCGCGAGGATGGCTGCGGCCGGGGAGGGCTACCAGTCCGTCAAGCTAACCGGCAGTGATGCCGGATACAAGGACTGGTTCATCCATGAATTTCGCCGGCCCGGCTACACGGTCGAGGCCGGCGAAGGCGTGAACCCGCTTCCGCCGGAGCAGTATGATGAGATCTACCGGGGTCTTGCTCCAGTGCTGGCTGAATTTATCCAGGGGCCGCGATGATGCGCGTCCCCGCTTTTTTTGTAACTTCTTGCATATGCCGCACGTTTGAAGTAAATATAAAGCCGAGCTGGTTCAGATTCGTCTTATTTAATTCTCGGAGCTTTAGGGTATTGTATTAGTAAGGGGGGATCGCCATGAAATGGTCGAGAATTTGGTCTTTGCGCCACTGGGCACATGTTTTCCGCAAGCTGCCAGGGCTGCTTCGTTCACCGAGGGTTCCCTTGCTGGACAAGCTGCTTCTTGGCATACCTGCCATTCTGTACTGGATTCTGCCGGACGTCCTGCCCTTCATACCGATTGATGATATTGCCGTAACGATGCTGCTAATGAACTGGTTTGTCGGTCGGGCAGAGCAGAAGGATCGGGACGGGGTTCAACGAATCGACATCAATCCCTAGCAGAGGTTGTTCAAAAGAGTAGTAATAATCAGCCCGGTCTTGCGCGGGCGCGAATGTTTCTTTACAATAGGAATATTGATGTCATATTGAGAAATGGAGTGATTTTGATGAAGGTGAAAATTACCCGCAATGCGGCGAAAGTCATAAAGAAGGAACTGGAGAAGGAAGAGAATCAGGGCTTGGCTCTGAAGGTTGTTATTACACATGCACATGGCGATCATGCCCACTACGGGATGGATCTGGTGAAGCCGGAGGAAGGCGACACCGTGATTCCTACCGATAAGGAGATTGACGTTATTCTGGATGGGAATGATCCGTTGCTTGATGGCGTCAAGATTGATTATTTGTATTTTCCGGAAGAGGGCTTCGTCATTACGAATCCTTCCAAAGGGAATCACGGTGACCACTAATGCCACACCCTGCACGGGTATGGCAGCTTAGCTTCGAATAAAGAAGGGAATAGTATGGCTAACGATATACGGATCTGTGACAAATGCAATCATATCCGCTTAAAGACAATGGTACCCAAGCTTCAGAAGATGGCTCCTGATGCCGAGATTCAAGTAGGCTGCAAATCGTATTGCGGCCCTTGCGGCAAGAGAGCGTTTGTATATATTAATGGCCGATATGTCAGCGCGCCGACTGAGGATGAAGTGATCGAGAAGGCAGCGCCTTTTGTGAAGAAGCCTAAACAGTAGGCTGAGTTTAATTACCCGTCATTGCCGGATAATGACGTGCTTGAAGTCATATAAGACTCCGATTAGCAATCCTGCGGTCATTCTTACAAATGACCGCAGGATTTTTCAAATATAAGGAAGCAATCTCATTCGTCTCGGCAGATTTATCTCACCTCGCACGTTTAATTCGGGGAGTCAGCTTCATTCCTCAGTAACGGAATCAGGTCCAGTTCGACCACCTTGTCGGACATGAGAAGACGCTTTTGCGCTTCCTCATGAGGAAGCCGGCACGCCTCGATATCGGTCTTGCTTCTGGTTGAAAGGTCGTAACAGCTCCCATTGTCATATTGATGGTCCGGTGATGGAATATAGTACAGCTTCCCGTCCGTAAAAGCGCCGGAACGCAACACGACAAGCGGCGAGGCATCCACGGAATCGGTAAACAGATTATTCCCCATCATCGGATAAGACGAAGAGTCGATGCCGAGCAAATGGAGCAGGGAGAACGCCATATCAAGCTGCCCTGATGCACGTTTGTCGATGCCGGTGAGCGCCTCATCAGGAAGATGAATCAGAAGAGGCACTTGATTCAGGATTTGATGCATATCCAGCTCTGTGAGCGGCTTGCCGAAAAATTGCTCGTAATCAGAACTGTCTGTCAGCGAATTATCGTGATCTCCGTAGACATAGAGAATTGTATTTTCCCACAGTCCCCGGGCTTTCAGTCCTTCTACCAATTGTCCCAACGCTGCGTCCGCATAATGGATCGATTCCAGATAGGAGCCGAAAATGGTCCCGCTAAATTCACCGGAGTCAAAATCCTTGGCGGGGGCCGGCAGTGTATAAGGATGATGGCTTGATAAGGTGATCAGAAAGCTATAGAACGGCTGCTGCTGGTCATCCATGAGCTCCAGCGACTGCTTGAAAAAGGATTTATCGCCGAGAGACCAACCGACCGATTCATCGAGAGTATAATCCTTTTTGGTATAAAAATGATTGTATCCCATCGCCTCATACATCCGCGTCCGATTCCAGAAGCTTCCCTCATAGGCATGGAATGCGGCCGTGTCATAGCCTTGCCCAACGAGGATTTGGGGGAGCGAGTCAAAGGTATGATTGGAAAAACGGGTGAATACAGAGCCCGAAGGGAGCGGATGCAGCGATACATGTGAGGTGAAGTCCGCATCCGAGGTTCGTCCTTGTCCGGTTTGATGATAGTAATTGGGATAATAGAGGCTGTCCTCCATCAGCTTGTTAAAGTTTGGCGTGATCTCTACGCCATTGATTTCTTTGCCAATCATGAAATTCATGAAGGCCTCGACTTGAACGACGATCACATTACTGCCTTCATAGGCCCCAAACGTCTCGTTGTTTCCCTTCCTTGCTTGGGCCGCCTCTGCGAACCACTGCTTCATCTCGTCCAGCTGCTCAGGGGAAGGCTTTGGCTTACCGAGCACGTTTTCCTTCACATAGCGGGAGACATCGTAGTAATGAAAGCCCAGCAGCCCGGTCACATTGTACAGAGACAGGTTCCACCAGGCACCTTCGAACAATCCGACAGCCCAGGTTTTTGCGTAAAAGGTAATCGGTCCGACCGTCAGGACGAATCCGAGTACAAAAGCGATGATGCCGGATAGCAGCCGAGAGCGAGGAGTGCGGCGCCAACCAGTGCCAGACATGCGGATTGCCGTCCCGCTTGTCTCTGTATTTCGCAATGCCGGCACTGCTTCATAATTGCTGTAGCGGTGTTTGCGGCTACTTTTAAACCGTTTCATACCTGCCCAGACAACAAATACGAGCAGAAAATCAGCAGCCAAGCGAAGATCCGAGAGACGGAGCAGCTCCCGAATGCTGCCGCCGAGCTCGCCCACTTGTCCCGCCTGAAGCAGCACAGGCACCGTAATGAAATCGCCGAAATAACGATAGTAAACCAGATCGGCAAAGATCAGCAGGCTCAGCAGCACATCAAGAACAATTAGAGCTATTATCCGCCCCCGGCGCGGCAGCCACAGGGTCCAGAAGGAGACGAGCATCACGGAGCCGATGGCAATGACGTCGTCCAGCAAATTCATATCGATATAGCGCGCATGAAGATTACCGTGCAGAACGGTGAGCTTGTAGAATAAGGACAAAATGAACACGATAAATTCCAGCAAAATGCCCACCTCCAGTCATGAAACAAAAGTAATGAAATAAAAGTAATGATTAAATGGATTCGTAATGTTAGAGCCCCGGCTGCCCTGACTAGCAGGAGACTTAAGCTCTTTGTGCGGTTTTTCGTATAAAAGTCCCAAGAAATCAACCTAAAGAGCTCTTTTATACGAAAAAACATATAACTGAACCGACTGGCTCCCCGGACATACATTTTTTGTACGGAAAATCGCACAAAAACTCAAAAGTTCCGCAGAATAGATCATTTTTGTACGAAAAATCGTATGAAACTGAAGACGCACTTTGCCGGACACAGTATTTTTAAACGAAAAAGCCGCATATGGCTTCAATACCTCAACCTGTCTATTAGCGGCGAAGAACCCCTCCGCCTTGGCATTAATGCCGCGGAGGTAGGGGTCCGAGAAATTGCAGGTATTGGCATTCAATCCGGCCGTTAAATAGCTTGCGGCGCTTGTCCGCTTTACGCTGAAAATCATGTTCAAATTGCTTGGTTGGCGTAATGGCGAAGAAGGACCAGGTCGGCAGCTCCACGTACAGGCGGCCGAGTTGACCGATAAGCTTCCGAACTTCCTTCTCTTCGCTAAGACGTTCTCCGTAAGGCGGATTGGTGATGATACAGCCATATTCACCCTCCAGCCGGACTCTCGTAACAGGCAGTGTCTGAAAAGAAATTTCCTTGGCCAGTCCGGCGCTCTTGGCAGCAGCCTCCGCTACTTCAATCGCCTTGGGATCGATGTCGCTTCCGGCGATTTGGAGCGGGATATCATCCCGGACCGAATCGATCGCTTCATCCCTGGCTTCCTGCCAGAGTTCTTCCGGAAGGATCGGCCAGGCTTCTGAATTGAAGGTGCGGCGCAGGCCGGGAGCAATGTTCCAGGCGATCATCGCAGCCTCGATAGGCAGTGTCCCTGATCCGCAGCAAGGATCGTAGAACGGGCGAGCAGGATTCTGGTTCCAGCGGCTGAGCAGGATGAGCGCGGCAGCCATCGTTTCCTTGAGCGGAGCCTCGGTAACGAGCTTCCGGTATCCCCGCTTATGCAGGGCCGGTCCGGTCGTGTCCAGCGTCAACAGAGCCACATCATTTAACAGGTTCACCTCGATAACATAGCGCGGTCCATTTTCCTGAAACCATTCTGTATGATATTTCTCCTTCATCTTCTCTACGATTGCCTTTTTGACAATCCCCTGGCAAGCCGGCACGCTGCTAAGCTGTGATTTGTGGGAGCGGCCTTCGACCGGGAATTCACCGTGTACGGGAATCCAGTCGTGCCAAGGCAATGCTTTGGTCCCTTCGAACAGTTCGTCAAAGGTTGTAGCCTTGAACTCGCCCATTTTGATCAGAACCCGATCAGAGGTGCGCAGCCAGAGATTACAGCGGCAAATGTCAGCCAGGGTTCCGCTAAACGTAACCCGTCCATTTTCAGTGACCGTATCCTGATATCCTAAATCCTTCAGCTCGCGTGCGACAACCGCTTCCAGCCCCATTGGCGCCGTGGCGATCAACTGTAATCTTTCCTTCATCTATCTATCAACTCCGTGATCTACTTGTCGTTCCTTGGAAAAAGCCATACAATTCAGTATAGGACAATGTCCGGGAAGATACAAACCGAAAATGGAGGATTACCTTTGGAAGATCATGAAAACAGCGGGTTGTTGACCCCTGAACAATACAGTGAACAAATTTATAAGGAAGATCCCATATTGGAGCAGGTTACAGCCTCTATCCTGGAGAGCGGCATCCGGGATGTGTCGATTGCGCCGGGGTACGGCAGGCTGCTTACAATGCTCGCTAAGCTCTCCGGCTCGTCCCGCATTCTGGAGATTGGCGCATTAGGCGGTTACAGTGGAATTTGCCTGGCGAGAGGGATGAAGGAAGACGGCAAGCTTGTGTCGCTGGAGCTGAAGGAAGAAAACGCTGCGCTCGCAGCCCGTAACTTGAAAAATGCCGGATATGGAGACCGTGTAGAGTACCGAATCGGGCCTGCGCTGGAAAGCCTGAGGCAGCTTGAGAGTGAGGGAGCGCGTTTTGACATGTTCCTGATTGATGCCGATAAGGAGAATTACCCATCCTATCTGGAATATGCCATTACATTGGCGGATCAAGGAGCGATCATTGCAGGCGACAATACCTTGCTGCGCGGCAGGACAATCAACCCGGAGAAGAACGGCCCCTCGGTGCAAGCTGTCCGTAAGTTCAATGAAATGATTGCTACAGATGCGCGTCTGCTCAGCACCATGCTTCCGGCTTATGACGGTTTGGCGCTGGCAATCGTGAAGTAGAAGGAGGCAGTAAGAATCCATTTAACAATTGAAAAAGAATTCACTATACTTTACTTTAATCTATAAATATCGCCCAAGCGCAACTTGATTTTTAAATTTAAATATCAAAATGATGCCGTTCGCAGTCCGGGTTCATCCTAGACTTAAGTCGGGCTGCCCGATACATCCGGAGGCTGTTTTTTCCAATGCCTATGCTTGCTACAATGAGTACAACAATTACGGTTTATCGCGAACGGAAAAGAGGACGGAATTATGAAAGGAAGAACCATTTTTGGTACGCTATTGGTGATAGTAGGCGCGGCCGCACTGACATTCGTTTTGCTCGGCGACAAATCCCCGATGGAACGCATAGCGTCATGGAAAGGACAGGACGTTTATATCGAACGCGCCGTCGACGCTTCTTCGCTAAGCAATATCGACATTAAATCGGGAAGCACCAACGTGAAACTGGTCAAAGGGTCCGGAGATCAGGTTCGAATCAATGTAGAAGGTCAGGCAACCAAAGAATACGCCGACGACATCAAACTGCAAACGGAATCCCGGGGCGACCGGCTCCATGTGGAAATCGACAACAATACCGGATTTCGTATCGGCATCAACTGGACCAAAATTACAATGACCGTCGAAATTCCCGATAAACAATGGAGCCAACTGAACGTCGATGTCGGCAACGGCGATATTGCCTTGTCCGATATGGCTTGGGACACCGTTGATCTGGAAGCAGGCTCCGGCAATGTCACCATTGAAAAGATGTCCGTCACGGAGTTGGACACCAAAGTATCCAGCGGCAACGTGAAGATCGAAGACATCAGCGGCGAACACTTCGTGCTGAAGACATCAAACGGCAACATTCGCGTCGACGGCTACGAGGCCTACACGATCAAGTTCGACGTCGGCAACGGCAACGTCAAATTCAATGACGGCGTCGCCGAGTTGGACGGCAAGTCCAGCTCCGGCAATATCGATCTGGTTACGCAGGATCTCATTCGCCACACCACGCTCACCACAAGCAGCGGCAACGTCACCATAGATCTGGACCGCACGCCGGAATCGCTTGCCGTCTCGTACAGAGGCGGTTCAGGAGTCGGCCGTGTCGAGAAAGAGGGCTTCCGTTACGAGAATACCAGGGATGAGGACGACATCGAAGGCGCCTTCGGCTCCGGAGAAATCAAGCTTCAGGTCGAGACTGGCTCCGGTAACTTCACATTGAAGTAACTCCTCATCGTGCCGGGTGAACAAGCATAATAGACATTATGCTTGTTCACCCGGCCTTTAGGCATCCACTATTCGTCATCCTCGTCTCCGTCCGGGGACTCCATCGGTTCAGGCTCGCCATAATCGCCGTATTCCACTATAGGGTGACATTATCACAGAAGAACAACAAGGCAGCAAGAATTCCATTTGACAATTGAAAAAGAATTCACTATACTTCACAGTAATCTTATATCGATATACGTTGAAAGAGCGAAGTAGCAGGCAGTCACTGCTTTCCAGAAAGCCAGGGGTTGATGGAACCTGGCAGCACACTGATCCTTTGCGAATTACACTCCGGAGTATCTTGGGTAATGCCAAGCGGGTTAGCTTACGATAATCAAGCTGAGAGTGGTATGATGAGCCGGCGAATAATATCATCATACAATTTGGGTGGTAACACGGTGAATTCAATCGTCCCTGTAGTCTGTAATGGACTAAGGGGCGATTTTTTATTTATCTATAGGGGGCTGAATACAGTGAACATTATTGATGAATTGGCATGGCGCGAGGCGATTAATCAGCAGACGGATGAGGAAGGTCTTCGCAAGCTGGTGGAGGAGAAATCGATTTCTTTGTACTGCGGGGTTGACCCAACCGGAGACAGCATGCATATCGGACATTTGATCCCTTTTATGATGCTGAAAAGATTCCAATTGGCAGGTCATAGGCCGGTTATCTTGATCGGCGGCGCAACAGGAACGATCGGTGATCCGAGCGGACGTCAATCCGAGCGGTCCTTGCAGACGATGGAGCAAGTACAGGCGAACGTGGATGCTCTGACTGCGCAAATGAAAAAGCTGTTTCTGACAGACGGAGACACTAAACTGCGCATGGTGAATAACTACGATTGGACGCATCAATTGAATGTGCTCGACTTCCTGCGTGATTACGGGAAGAACTTCAGCATCAACACGATGCTGGCCAAGGATATTGTTGCCAATCGTCTCGAAAGCGGAATTTCCTTCACCGAATTTGCTTATCAAATTTTACAATCAATGGACTTCCTGCATCTGTATCGGCATGAGGATGTGCAGCTGCAAATCGGCGGCTCCGACCAATGGGGCAACATCACTAGCGGCTTGGATCTGATCCGTAAAAAGGAAGGCTCTGAAGCCAAGGCATTTGGCCTGACGATTCCGTTAATGCTAAAAGCGGACGGCACAAAGTTCGGCAAGACGGCTGGCGGTGCAATCTGGCTCGATCCGAAGAAGACGACACCATATGAATTCTACCAATTCTGGGCGAACACCGATGACCGCGATGTCGTTAAATACTTGAAGTACTTTACGTTCCTTGGTAAAGAGGAGATCGAAGCTCTTGCAGAAAAGGTACAAACTGAGCCGCATAAACGTGAAGCTCAAATCACGCTGGCGGAAGAAATGACCAGATTCGTGCATGGCGAGGAAATGCTGGAGCAAGCGAAGAGAATTACGGCAGCCCTGTTCAGCGGTGACATCAAGTCGTTGACTGCGGATGAAATTGAACAAGGCTTCAAGGAAATGCCTACTTTTGAAGCTGGTAAAGAAGCCAAGAATATCGTTGACTGGCTTGTTGATATCGGCATTGAGCCATCGAAACGCCAAGCGCGCGAGGATATTACGAACGGCGCCATCTCATTGAATGGCGACCGCATAAGTGAGCTTGAATTCGAGGTTAGCGCAGAACAAGCGATCGAAGGGCGATTCATCATTATCCGCAAAGGCAAGAAGAAATATCATTTGGTGAAATTGGCTTAGAGACTGAGGCTGAACACACCAACTACAAAGCATCAAAGTGAGCGGTTAAAGGCAAAGCATACCTCCTTTTTGAGTGGGGGGAATATGCTTTGCCTTTTTTACTTCAAATTTCACTATTTCAAACCGAAAATTAAATAGAAGGGAATTAAATTCAGAGTAAATTGGAGGGACCATGGACAAGATGATGTCAGCCAGTCAGAAGAGGAACAAGAATATAAAGAAAAGGGGGAGAATAGCGACGGTGGTTGCAGCTGCGGTGCTAACTGCGACGGTAATCCTGCCTGGCCGGGAAGTCTATGCTAAACATGATGTACAAGGCAGTGTAGAGCAGCATACGCGCGAAGCGATTGTGCAGAAGATGAAGGAATATGCACCACTACAGCCTGATGCAGAGTACTTATGGGAAGAGGCATATGAGGAACGGCCAAGCATAACGGCACCTTATACAGCGGGTAAGCTAAAGGATACATATATTTTAGAAGGAATCAAAGCGGTGAATCTAGCCCGGTATTTAGCCGGTCTTCCCGATGATGTACAGCCGGATTACACACTAAGCAAACAGCAGCAGGCGGCCGCTTTGTTAAATGCCGTAAACGGGCAGCTTAGTCATTACCCTTCCCGGCCAGAAGGAATGAACGAGGATTTATACAGTCTAGGAGCAAACGCAGCTAAAAACAGCAATATCGCATATGGGGCTGATACTTTTAGAGAAGCCGTCTTTGATCTTTATATGGCGGATTCCGGCGAGAACAACATAGATCGAGTAGGACACCGCCGCTGGATTCTGAATCCACGTATGAAGAAAACGATGTTTGGCGCCGTAGTCGGTCAGTCGGGCACGATGGAAGTGCCTTACTCTAATATGTACTCGTTCGATGCCTCTCGTGCGGCCGGTGAAGTGGTTTACGATCAGATTGCCTGGCCGTCGGCGGGACAGTTCCCGCTAGAAGTATGGCATGATAAGGATCCATGGTCGGTCTCGCTGAATCCGGATATTTATGATAATCAGCGGACAAGTGGAATTAAGGTAAAGATGACGCGTAAAGCAGACGGCAAGGTATGGAGCCTGGATTCAAGCGATCAGAATAAGGGTGGCAAGTATTTTAAGGTAGACACCGGATATTATGCGATCCCGTTCTGTATTATTTTCCGGCCTGATTCTAGCATTAAATATAATCCAGAGGATCAATTTCATATCGAGATTTCGGGACTTTACAGCAAGGCGAATGGCCAAGCGGTTTCGATCGCTTATGATACGCAGTTCTTTGCAGCCGAGCAGCAAGAAGAATCCATATCTGGACCACAGACCAGTGCGCAAACTCATCCGCAAAATGAATTCTCCGATGCAACGGTTAGCTCATGGGCGCGAGAATACTATATGAATCTGAAAAACAATGCCCTGCTTGACGGTGTGGCAGATAGCAACCATTCCCGCCAAATCAGCCGGCAGGAGTTCACCACGATTGGTTTTAACCTGTATCAATATCTGACAAACTATGAAATGCAGGAAGTGGCAAGCCCGTTCACCGATATCGCTCAACCGAAAATCTCCCATGCGGCCAAGCTTGGAATTATTCAAGGCACTTCAGCGGGATTATTCTCTCCTGACAAGCAGTTAACCAGGCAGGAGGCTGTAGTTGTGTTGATGAACCTGTACAAGAAGCTTGGCGGAAATACTGCGGGAGTAAACACTTCAAACGCAATCTTTGCCGACGATGCTCAAATAGCATCCTGGGCGAAAGCCGATGCCTATGCTGCACATAACCTTGGACTTATACAGGGGACAGGCGCTAACCAATTCCAGCCTAAGGCCAATCTGACGAAGGAACAGGCTTATGTCATGCTGGCGAAGCTGATGGAGAAGTACTAGATAAGTTGAACTAAATGATCCGCCCTATGGCTCTCCAAAATCAGCAGCCGCTAGGTGCGGCCCTCTGGAATGCTCTTTGCGGGATGGGCATAGAGCTTCATTCTGACCCAGACCATATTTACAAGCAGAAGGGCTCCGGCTACAATGAACAGTCCCTCGATGCCTATGAATCCGGCGAGGAATCCGCCGATCATCGCACCGAGCATATTCCCGAGCGCCATCGTGCTGCTGTTAAAGGCATAGGCGCGGCTCTCCATGCCATCCGGGGTATAGAACCGAATCAAGGCGTTCACGCTCGGAAGCAGTCCTCCCATAAATACGCCCATCACAAAGCGGACAAGGATCAACTGCCAGACCGATTCTACAAAAGCCTGCGGAATGATACTGGCGGCGGCTCCAATCAGACAGACCGTCAGTACCCGATGAGCCCCGAATTTGTCGCTCACCCTTCCAAGCACGGGAGAGGTGACCATATTGGACATCCCTGCGACTGCAGAGACAAAGCCGGCCCAGAAAGCCACGTCTGTCGGTACGCCATGCAGCTTCTCGACGTAAATCGGCAGGAGGGACATGGGGCTGACCAGAGCGAACTGGAGCAGCAGCGTTACCATAAATAGTGCAAGTAACTGAGGGGTTTTGCTCAGCTCAGTGAAGCCTTGCAGCACAGAGACCTGCGGCATTTGCGCCGCTTCCTTCCGGTCAAAATCCTCATGCACGAAAAACAGAGTGAGCATTGAGGCCAGAAACAATAAAATTCCGGTCACAAAAAAAATAGGCCTGAAGCCGATCCATTCCGCTAATAATCCGCCAATTAGCGGACCCAGAATTGTGCCGGCGACAGTACCGGATTGCATCGTTCCCATGGCCAGGCCCATCTTATCCTTCGGTGCGGTGCCTGAAATCAGCGATACGGCTGCAGGGTTGAAGCCTGAGATGGTTCCGTTCAGTAGCCGGAGGGCCAGCAAGTGCCAAGGATGTGTCGCAAAGCCCATAAGGGCGATGACCAGGGCCATCCCGAAGCCGGAGCGCAGCACCATAATCTTGCGGCCATATTTATCGGCAAGCTTGCCCCACAGCGGCTGGAAGATGAAGGAGGTGGCGAAATTGGCTGCGAAGATCATCCCTGCCCAGATCGCGATGGCATGCTCTCCCTGCACATTCAGATCCCTTGCAAGGAACAAGGAGAGAAACGGGGTAAGCATCGTCATTCCCGCATTGACAAAGAACAGACCGAACCAGAGCACAATGAGGTTAACCTTCCATGACTTATTCAATGTGCTTCACTTCCTTTCTGCGTCATCCGGCTCGAAGTAAACAAGTTATTCCATTATACCACAGTTAAAAGCTCTCCTCGGGCTGTCCGGCAGCATTGTCGATATGTTGTCATGGGATGGACATGAATGAAGAGTCTGTGAGAATCACGGCGCGAATGTTGAGACTTGCTCTTAAAAAGGGCATAATAAAGCTTAGTGAATTAAGTGAACAGGAGGCCTGATTTAGTGGCTTATAATGACCGGTTTATCCGCGCCTGCTTCAAGCAGGAGGTGGATCGGCTCCCGGTATGGTACATGCGCCAAGCTGGGAGATACGATCCTGAATATCGGCAAATCAAGGAAAAATACACCTTGCTTGAAATTTGCCGGCAGCCAGAGCTGGCGGCCCAAGTTACCCTGATGCCGGTGCGTAAGCTTGGGGTTGATGCAGCGATTTTGTATTCTGATATCATGAATCCGGTTGCATCGATCGGTGTGGACTTTGATATTGTCAAAAATATTGGCCCGGTTATCGCCAATCCGATCTCTTCACGGCAGGACATTGAGCGGCTGAAGCCCATTGATGTGCACAGGGATCTGCAGCATATTTTGGATACCATTTCCATCCTGGACCGGGAGCTTGATGTCCCGTTAATTACCTTTGCAGGCGCGCCATTTACGATAGCAAGCTATTTGATTGAGGGGCGTCCCTCCAAAAGCTATATCAAGACAAAAACCTTGATGTACAGTGATCCCGGACTTTGGGACATGCTAATGAACAAGCTGGGAGATATGGTGATCACCTATTTAAGAGCGCATGTCGATAGTGGCGGAAAGGCTATTCAACTGTTTGACAGTTGGGTTGGCGCGCTCGCGCCTAAAGATTTTGAACGATATGTGGAGCCGGTAATTACCCGTATTTTTGCCGAACTTTCCGATTTGAATGTACCAAAAATTTATTTCCCTGGTGTTAGCTCCGGAGAGCTTCTTCCGCAGCTGACCTCTCTGCAGGCAGAGGTGATTGGACTGGATTGGCGCGTGTCGATTCGGGAAGGACGCAGACGAACAGAAGGCAAATATGCCATTCAGGGTAATCTGGATCCTTATCTCCTGACGGCACCTATGGATGTCATCAAGCAGCATGCAAAAGAAATCATCGATATGGGTCTGGAGACATCGGGATTTATTTTCAATCTCGGACACGGATTGTTCCCTGAAGCATCGCTAGAGAAGCTGCAGGAGCTCACAGCTTATGTGCACGACTATTCCGCTGAAGTGCTTGCCAGGCGGAAAGCTTAGACGAACTTATAGAGAACTTATTAATTGAAGAGGTGAACAGAATTCGTTATGACAACAATCGGCGTATTGGTGATGTCTTACGGCACACCGGAAAGCATGGACCAAATTGAGGCTTATTACACTCACATTCGTCGGGGTCATCCCCCGACAGAGGATCAGCTCAAGGAGCTGACCGATCGCTATGAAGCGATCGTCGGAGGCGTATTTCCGCTTCGGGCCAACACAGACAATCAGGTAGCTGCACTACAGGAAACACTGAATCGAATGAATCCTTATCAGGACAAGCGTTTTGTATGCTATCAAGGGCTGAAGCACGCTTCTCCGTTCATCGAGGATGGCGTTGCTGAGATGGCGAAGGATGGAATCAAGGAGGCGGTTGGCATTGTGCTGGCTCCGCATTACTCTGTGATGAGCATCGGGGGCTACATTAAACGTGCTGAGGCTAAAGCTGCCGAACACGGAATCGTCATGAAATTTGTGAAGAGCTACCATCTTCATCCGCAGCTTATAGAGGCCTTGGCCAAGCGCGTATCGGCCAAGCTGGAGCAGTTCGTTGAAGCAGGTGCCCTGCGTGACAAGGTACGGGTGCTGTTCAGCGCTCACAGCCTGCCGGCTAAAATTCTCGAGATGGGAGACCCCTATCAGGATCAGCTGCTGGAGACATCCAGGGCTGTTGCAGAGAAGGCTGGAGTCACGTCCTGGCAGTTCACCTGGCAAAGCGCAGGCCGGACGGCAGAGCCTTGGCTTGGGCCGGATATTCTGGATACGCTGCGGGATTTGAGTCAGGAACAGATCGAGGATGTGCTGGTCGCTCCGGTTGGCTTCGTGTCCGATCATCTGGAGGTCCTGTATGATCTGGATATCGAGGCCAAGGCCATCGCCAAGGAGCTGGATATGAGATTGGAGCGCATCGATTCGTTAAATACGGATCCGCTCTATATGGAGACGCTTAGCGATTGTATTATTTCAACATTTAAACCCTGAAGATGCTTTGAATGAACCCTTTGCTTTTGGCAGAGGGTTCTATTTATTTCCGGATAGCTGATATAATAAGATCAGATTTCGAATTGTAATGATTTCATGGAGCAATTTTTAAGTTGAAGGAGTATAAGGATGTATCCACCGCGTTCTGAGAAAAACAAGAAGAAGCAAGCGAGTAAGAAAAGAAGGCAGCGACGAATATGGGTTTGGATTAATCTCGGTCTCATTTTTATGATTATTGTGCTGGCCTCTTATTTGTTTACGATGGATCGGCCTGCTGAGAATGGGGCAACACAACCGGATCATTCGGTGCAGGAGCAAGGCGAATCAGTTCCTCCGGAGCTTGTTGCGGAGCTGGATGGAGAGACCGGGGAGAAGGGTGCTTCCGAGGGGAAGGAATCCGAGAATGATCTTTCCGGGGAGTCCCATCAGGAAGTCGATGCTTCGGAAGAGAATCCGGACTTGGCGTCAGGTACAAGTGAACAGGAGCGAGTGGTGATTTCCTTTGGCGGGGATACATTGTTTTCCGGGAAGGTCGAGAACAAGCTTAAGCAAGCAGGCTATGACTATCCCTACAAGCATGTCAAGGACCTGTTCCTTCAGGATGATCTGACCGTACTCAATCTGGAAACCCCGGTAACGGAGGGGGGAACGCCTGAGGAAGAGAAGACTTTTGTCTTCAAATCGTCGCCTAAGGCCATTCCGGAAATGGTTCGGGCAGGGGTAGAAGCAGTGAATTTGGCGAACAATCACATTTTGGATCAAGGTGTGGAAGGACTGTTGGATACGCTTGAGCATCTTTCAGAGGCTGGCGTGCTTCATGTCGGTGCTGGCAAGAACAGTAAAGAGGCATTTGCACCTGTCTATGTTGAACGAAATGGCATACGGATTGCACTATGCGGGTTCTCGCGGGTGATTCCGAGAAAAGAATGGGCAGCGGGTAAAGGGCCTGGAGTCGCCGCTACCTACGATTCTACACAAGCGGTGAAGACGATTGAGGAAGCGCGTGATCAGGCTGACCTTGTGCTTGTGGTTGTTCATTGGGGGAAAGAGCGGACCGTTGAGCTTGAGAAGCATCAGACTGAACTGGCTCACGCGTATATTGATGCAGGTGCGGATCTGGTCATCGGGGGACACCCCCATGTTCTCCAAGGGCTGGAGTCTTATAAGGGGAAATGGATCGCCTACAGTACAGGGAATTTTATTTTTACAAAATCGAAGGATCCCAACACCTGGGAGACCGCTGTGTTCCAGGCATCCTGCAGCAAGGCTGGAGACTGTGAGCTGAAGCTGGTTCCTTACAGAACAGAGGTAGGACAGCCGGTGCCGATGAATGAAGCGGAGCGTACTCAGCTCTGGAGCGAGCTAGAAGCGATTTCTCCGGGAGTAAGAATAAAAGAATCGGGAGAGGTACACACAGGGGGCGGATAGAGATGCCGATACAATGCGTGGCACATCGGGGCTGCTCAGGAGCGGCCCCTGAGAATACGATGGCGGCGATCGAATTAGCTCTATCGGATTCAAATGTGACCTGGATCGAGGTGGATGTCCAGTTATCCAGAGACGGGATTCCCTTTCTGATTCATGATTACACCTTGAACCGTACGACCAATGGCCGTGGGCCTGTGAAGGATTATACCTGGGAGCAATTGCTTGCGTTGGATGCGGGCAGCTGGAAATCAAAACGGTACGCGGGGGAACGTCTGATATCCCTCGATGACTGTCTGGAGGCTATTCAAGGCCGATTGAAGGCCAATATCGAATTGAAGACGCATGGGAATAAGTATCCCGGACTGGAAGACAAGGTTATTGAGGTGATAAAAAAGCATCGCATGGAACATGAAGTAGTGCTGACCAGCTTTGATTTGCGTTCGCTGTCCAAAGTCAAGGAGAATGCCAGGTCGCTGCGAACCGGACTGATTATTGATCAACTGCCAAAGGATTTGTTTTTGCGGCTGCAAATGCTGCAGTGCTCCTTTCTTTCGATCAATTACAAAAGGCTCACCGCGGAGCTGGCAGCCAAAGCGGCAAGACGCGGCCTGGATGTGATGGCATGGACGGTGGATCAGGTGAAGGTTATGCGCCGTCTTGCAGGTCTGCATCCGGACTTGCTCATTTGTACGAATCGTCCGGAGCTATGGCCATCGGCATTTAAAGCTCCGAATTTAGTTAACGGGAGGAACAGATAATGGGCAACAAGATGATCTCGAATATATATTGTGTGGGGCGGAATTACCGTGCGCACGCGGAGGAGCTCGGCAATGCAGTGCCTAAGGAGCCGATGATCTTTATGAAGCCGACCCATGCTGCCGTGTCGATGCATGAGGGTGGATTAGAGCTTCCCGGAAACCGGGGAGAGATTCACTTTGAGACTGAGCTTGTGCTGCGGATTGCCCGGGATTATAAACCGGGTATGAACGTGGACGAGCTCGTCGATGTGATGGCATTCGGAATTGACTTTACACTTCGGGATGTGCAGAGCGAGCTCAAGAAGCAGGGGCATCCCTGGACGGCGGCCAAGGGCTTTCGGAACTCGGCGCCTTTAACGCCATATGTTGCGTTTCCCGGTACGGAGGAGCTTGCCGAGAAGGATTTTACCTTGACCAAGAATGGTGAGCTTGTACAGCAAGGGAATGTGAGAAATATGATTTTCCCGCTTCAGCAGATCGTTGATTATATAGCGGAGCGCTACGGATTGGGCGAGGGGGATCTGATCTTTACCGGTACGCCGGAAGGAGTAGGGCCGATCTTCGCCGGAGACAAGCTGGAAATTGCCTATGGCGGCGAGGTACTGGGTCGCTGTGAAGTGTTGTCCGGTCCATCCCGTTCATGATTTATTGGGGAATTGGCGCGCTGGGTGCCGCTTTGGTTGCAGGAATGGCTTATCGGAAGCAATCGCTATCTCTATCCGGTATGGCGGCAGCCATATTGATGGGAACCGTCTATTTCGGTGCTGCACAGGGAACCTGGTTCTGGTTTGGACTGTTGTTGTTATTCTTTATAAGCTCATCAATATTGTCCAAGGTAAAGGCCGAGCGCAAGCAGGAGCTGGAGAAGTCCTACGCCAAGACAGGACGCCGTGATGCGGGACAAGTATTCGCAAACGGCGGAGCAGGAATGGCAGCGTGTCTTGGCTATGCCTTATGGCCGGATCCATTTTGGGCCTATTTCGTACTGGGTACGCTAGCTGCGGTGACGGCGGATACCTGGGCGACGGAGCTGGGAGGGCTCAGCCGTCGTCAGCCGAGATCGCTGCTTACCTGGAGGCCGGTGCCCGCAGGAACTTCAGGCGGGGTATCCTTGCTTGGCAGCGGGGCCGCACTTCTTGGAGCGCTGATGATAGGCGGAGCAGGCTGGCTGCTGCTGGCATGGCCCGAATGGGAAAGCTGGGCGGCCTGGCTTGGGCTGGGAGAAACAGTGTCCGGCTGGGTCGGCTCGCTCGGTCAGTTTGCCGGGGGGAGCCGGGAGGGTTCCATAGCTCTTCCTATGGGGCTTTCGCTTGGAAAATGGTTGTTGATCGGCGGGACATCGGGATTTGCCGGAGCCTATGTCGATTCATTGCTTGGAGCTACCGTCCAGCGGATGTATCGCTGCCAGGTCTGTGACAAGCTGGTGGAGGTCGAGGTGCATTGCGGCAAGCCTACGTTGCCGGATCGGGGCCTGGTCTGGATGAACAATGATGCTGTGAATATTCTCAGTGCGTTGACTGCGGGCTTGATTGCCGCCGGCCTGGGATTATCGCTTGGCTAAGCCGGTCTTGGGTTGGCTTGCTTGGCGCAGAGTGATATAAGATCAATTTGGTGGAAGCGGAAAGCAGGTTAATCATATGAACATAATGACAGCTGAACAATTAAGCAAGAGCTACGGGGAGAAAATCCTGTTTCAGGAGGCCTCCTTCGGGATGGACGAATACGATAAGATCGGCGTGGTCGGGGTAAACGGGACGGGTAAGTCGACCTTTCTGCGGGTGCTTGCCGGCCTGGAGCAGGCTGATGCGGGCAAGGTTACGATTAATCGGGGAGTTCGGATTTCTTTTTTAGCACAAAATCCGGAATTTGATCCTGATACGACGGTTCTGAGAGGGGTATTTCAAAACGGCGGACCAGAACATCAACTCGTCTCGCAATATATGGAGGCGGTCGAGGAGCTGGAGCTTCTGCCGACAGATGAAAGCTTGCAGACACGGGTCAGCCGATTAAGCCAGGAGATGGACCGTCTTGATGCATGGGGGCTGGAGAATGAAGCAAAGAGCGTACTGACACGTCTGGGGATTGCTGATTTTTCCCGGAAAATGGGGGTGCTCTCCGGGGGGCAGCGCAAGCGTGTTGCCCTGGCGTCGGCATTGATTCTGCCATCCGAGCTGCTCATCATGGACGAGCCAACGAACCACATCGACAATGATTCGGTGGCCTGGCTGGAGAGCTACCTTCAGAAGCGCCGCGGTGCGCTGCTGATTATTACGCATGACCGTTACTTCCTGGACCGGGTATGCAATGTCATGCTGGAGCTGGATCAGGGGCGTCTGTTCCGCTATGAAGCCAATTATAGCCGTTTTCTTGAATTGAAAAGCGAACGGGAGGAACGGGAGGCAGCCAGCGAGCAGAAGCGGCAGAATCTGTTGCGGGGCGAGCTGGCCTGGATTCGTCGCGGCGCTCAGGCGCGCTCGACCAAGCAGAAGGCCCGAATCGAACGGTTCGAGAAGCTGCAAGGGATGAAGCCGGAGTATAAGAACGAGTCGCTGGATATTTCCGTAGCTTCCACCCGGCTGGGGCGCAAGATTGTAGAAATTGAGGGCATCCGTAAATCCGCCGGTGATCGGCTGCTGATCGACGGCTTAACCTATACAGCTGTGCCGGGAGACCGCGTTGGAATCGTAGGGCCGAACGGATACGGCAAATCGACCCTGCTCAATATGATCGCAGGACGAATTCAGCCTGAGGAAGGCGAGGTCGTGCTTGGTCAGACCGTCAAGCTGGGATATTTTACCCAGGAGCATCAGGAGATGGACCCGAATCAGCGGGCCATTGAATATATCAAGGACGCCGCGGAGGTCGTTGAGACGGCGGATGGTTCAAGAATCACGGCAGCGCAGATGCTGGAGCGCTTCCTGTTCCCGCCCGCCTCGCAATGGACACCGATTTCCAAGCTCTCCGGAGGCGAGAAACGGCGCCTTTATCTGCTTCGGATATTGATGGAAGCCCCGAATGTGCTCCTGCTCGACGAACCTACCAATGATCTCGATATCCAGACGCTGACGGTGCTGGAATCCTATCTCGATGAGTTCCCCGGTGCAGTCTTCGTCGTATCCCATGATCGGTATTTCCTGGACCGGACCGTGGACAAGCTGATGGTATTCGAGGGCAATGGCGTTGTCGCCGTACATGCGGGAGATTACAGTGATTACGAGGAACGGATGAATGCGGCGGGCTCGGCGGCGAAGGATAGTGCCGGAAGCAGTGCGGGCTCAGCGGAGAGAGCAAAAGGCAGCTCGGGCAATGGAACCGGGACCGGAAATGCTTCCGGCAGCACGAAGGATCCTGAAAGAGCGGAGAAGCTGAAGTTCTCCTACAAGGAGCAAAGGGAATATGAGACCATCGACGCGGATGTGGAAGCCGCTGAGCAGCTGATTACCGACATCACGGAGCAAATGGCGCATGCTGCAAGCGATGCGATGCGGCTGCAGGTGCTGATGGTTGAACAGCAGCAGGCCGAGGCCGAGCTGGAACGCCTGATGGAGCGCTGGACATACCTCAGCGAACTAGCCGAGCGGATCGAGGCACAGAAGAACGGGTAAGTTGAAGAGGGGTTGAAGATAAATCTTAGGGGTTGAAGATACATCTTCAGCCCCTTTTTTCATCCAGATTTTTTGACACGGCTTGGGTTCTTACCCCCAGCTTCTTTCCCGGTGACGGCATATGATTCAAGATTTTCACCAACTGCTCTTGCATGTAAGCAGGAGGATGGGCATATCCGCTTTCGATCCAATAAAAGATTAGGCCCAATAAGGCGTTCAAGGAATAGATGAACATCAATTCCTGATCCACATCTCCTTCCTCGAAACTCAATTCCTCTGTAAGAATATTCTTCAGCGAAGCAAACATTTTCTTTCGCAGTGCAGGCAGCACGTCGCTTTTCGTTAAAATGGTATAGAAATCGGCATTTCGGGCAATATGATTGAAGATCATGACGGAATTGGCGTGCAGCTCATGCGGACTGAACTCACTGACCTGGGCGTAAGGGGCTCGGAAGGATTGCAGCAGGTCGTTGATCTTTTCGCCGATCATGTCCTCCAGCAAATCTTCCTTAGTCGTGTAATTGGCATAGAACGTTCCCCGGTTATATCCGGCTAGACCTACAATCTCAGTGATCGTAATGGCTGCAAACGGCTTGCGGGACATCAATTGGAGAAGTGCGCTGCGCATGGCCGTCATACTACGAACAATTCTTGGATCCCGCTTCACCTCGGCTTGCGGCATATCAGATTCCCCCTAACTGCAAGATAATATACAGTTTCACTGTATTTGTTGGTTAATGAACAATTCTGGAAAGTTTCATGATTGTTAGGTGTTCGTGTGACTTTTATACTTGAGTTATGCAATTACTTATCGAACACATGTTGATTTTATCATAATAGGAGGTTATAGAACATGAAGCTATCAGGAAAAGTAGCTGTTGTCACAGGAGCTGCCTCGGGGATGGGAAAAGCGATTGCAGAGCTCTATGCGGCGGAAGGGGCCAAGGTTGCCGTTGCTGATCTAAGTGTGGAAAATGCCGGAAAGGTCGTTGAGGGTATTGAAGCCAAAGGAGGTACGGCCTTCGCAATAGCTTCCAATGTGGCTAAAGAGGAGGATGTTCAACGCCTGATTGATGAGACGGTGAGCCGTTATGGAACCGTAGATATATTGGTGAACAACGCAGGAATTATGGATAATTTTGTCCCTGCAGGGGACTTAACAGATGAGCTGTGGGAGAAGGTATTCGCGGTGAATACGACTGGCCCGATGCGCACCATCCGGAAAGTGCTGCCGCTCTTTACCGAGAAGAAGGCAGGCGTGATTGTGAATATCGCTTCGGCCGGAGGATTGTTCGGCTCCCGTGCGGGTGCTGCATATACGGCTTCCAAGCATGCGGTGATCGGACTAACCAAGAACGTTGGCTTCCAGTATGCCCAGTTGGGCATTCGCTGTAATGCGATTGCTCCTGGTGCGGTGCAGACAAATATTGGGGCTTCACTGACAGCGGTTAATCCGTTTGGTGCAGAACGAGCACAAATTGGAATGGGGATCAATCCGGGGATGGGGCAGCCTGAGGATATTGCCAACATTGCCTTGTTCCTGGCTTCGGATGATTCAAGCTTCGTCAACGGGACTACGATTACGGCAGATGCCGGCTGGACCGCTTATTAATTACAAAAAATAAAATGCCGTCCATCTACAGCTTGAATGCCTGTAGGTGGCCGGCGTTTTTTTGTCTAGCACAGAACTCCGCTTGCGATCGACATCATGAGCTTGATCCGGTTCACCTGATTGACTTCACTGGCACCGGCGTCATAGTCAATTGCGGCGATGTTGGCACGGGGATAAAGCTCCTTGAGCCCCTTGACCATGCCGCGTCCGGTAATATGGTTCGGCAGACAGGCGAACGGCTGGATGCATACGATGTTGTCGACGCCGTGATCCAGCAGCTCCATCATTTCGGCGGTAAGGAACCAGCCTTCTCCCATCTGATTACCGACCGAGAGCAGTCGGCTGGCCTTGTCGGCGAGTGTATAAATACTCTCCGGCGGTGTCAGGTACCGGCTCTGTTCAAGCACCTTCTTCACTGGTTTGCGGTACATTTCCAGATAGCTGATGATCATCGGATTCAGCAATCCGAGCATTTTGCTCTTGCCGAGCTGATCCGATTTATAGATCGGGTTGTATAGACAATAAAACATGAAGTCCAGGAAGTCAGGCACGACAGCTTCACCGCCCTCTGCTTCAATAATCTCGACCAGCTTGTTGTTGGCGTCCGGATGGAACTTGATCAGAATTTCTCCGACAATACCGACCCGGGGCTTGATGGCGCCGGTAAGCGGGAGTGATTCGAACTCGGCAACCATAGCCTGAATGTAATCCTTGTATTGTCCGAAGGAGAATTTCTCCAGCGACAGCTTGCAGCGGTCCATCCATTTGCGAAACAGAGCCAGGGTTGAACCGGCTTGCTGTTCATAGGGGCGGAAGCGGTATAGAAGCCGCATCAGCAGGTCCCCATAACAGGAGGCGGCAATCAGACGATTAATCATGCGCAGGTTCAGCTTGAACCCCGGTTGATTTTCCAGTCCGGAGACATTGAGCGAAATGACTGGGATCTGCTCCAGCTTCGACTCCTTCAAAGCTTTTCGGAGCAAACCAATGTAGTTGGTTGCTCTGCAGCCGCCGCCCGTTTGGGTCAAAATGACGGCTGTGCGGTTCGGATCGTACTCTCCGCTCTTCAGGGCGGTCATGATCTGCCCGATCGTTATGATCGCCGGGTAGCAGGCATCATTATTGACGAGCTTCAGCCCCTCCTCGGTGGTCTCGCGGGTTGCCGCCTTCAGCACCTTCAGCCGGTATCCGCCATCCCGGAATACGGTCTCGAACAGCTCGAAGTGAATCGGAGAGAGCTGCGGGGCAAGAATGGTGTAGCCCTCTCTCATTTCCCGCGTAAATACAGCCGGGGAAGGCGGAAGAATGACAGAGTCCTGCCGCAGCTCGCTTCTGCGGCCGGCTTCTCTGTCCCGCATTGCGGCGAGCAGTGAACGAAGCCGGATTCTTGCTGATCCCAGATTGCTGATCTCATCGACCTTAATCAGCGTAAAGGTCTTGCCGCGGCTCTCGAGAATTTCCTGGACGGCATCGGCGGTAATAGCATCAATACCGCAGCCGAAAGAGGTCAACTGGACAAGCTCCAGCTGCTTCAGCTTGGAGACGGCATAGGCGGCTCGGTACATCCGGCCATGGTACGTCCATTGATTGACGACCGGCAGCGGATGCTCTACATCGCCCAGATGACAAATGGCGTCCTCCGTCAGTACGGCGAGCCCCATGCCGGTGACAAGCTCTGCAATCCCATGATTGATCTCTGGATCGACATGATAGGGATGGCCGCATAGAACGATGCCTTTACCGCCGCTCCGATTCAGATATGCCAGCGTATTCTCACCTTGACGGCGCAATTCCTCCCTCACTAGCTCAGCTTCCTGCCAGGCTGCATCAAAGGCTTGATTCAATTCCTCCTTGGCAATCCCGTCGAACGTCTCTTGGAGTCGCTTGCGAAGTACGGCAGGGGAATCAAAATTTAGAAAAGGACTGATCAAGGGGATGCCCGATTGCTTTAATGCGTCAACATTCGTCCGGATAACCTCGGGATAGGAGGCGACAACCGGACAATTAAAATGATTGTCAGCCGCTTCGTCCTCCTTTTTCTCATAAATCACTGCAGGATAGAATATCATATCAACCTTGCTGTTGATGAGACTCTGTACATGGCCGTGCGCAAGCTTGGCGGGATAGCAGACGGATTCCGAAGGAATCGTCTCCATACCGCTCTCGTAGAGCTTCTTGGAGGACTTGGGAGACAACACGACCCGGTAGCCCAACTTGGTGAAAAACGTATGCCAGAACGGATAGTTCTCGAACATATTCAGTACCCGGGGAATGCCGACTGTTCCGCGATGAGCTTGTTCCGGCTCCAGGGAGCGGTAGCGGAACATCCGGTCATATTTGTAGGCGACCAGATTGGGCAGCGTGTTCTTCTCTTTCTTCTGGGTGGCTCCACGCTCGCAGCGATTGCCGGTGACATGGAAGCTCTTGTCCGGGAACCGGCTGATCGTCAAAGCGCAGTGATTGCTGCAAATCCCGCAGCGAGCGTGCGATACCTCGCAGGTGAAGCTGTCCAGCTCTGACTCCGGCAGCAGGGTGCTTGCTCCTGTGCCCGAATAACTGCTTCTGGCGATCAATGCACAGCCGTAAGCGCCCATCATACCTGCGATATCGGGGCGAATGACCTCGCGTCCGGTTAATTGCTCGAAGGCGCGGAGGACGGCGTCATTCAGGAAGGTGCCGCCCTGGACGATGATTCGTTTGCCCATTTCCTCGGGGTTGCGGATTTTAATGACCTTTTGCAGCGCATTTTTTACCACAGAGTAGGCGAGGCCTGCAGACAGATCGGGCAGGGAGGCACCTTCCTTTTGTACCTGCTTGACCTTGGAATTCATGAACACTGTGCAGCGCGATCCCAGATCGACAGGTTGCCTGGACTCCAGGGCCTGAGCAGCGAACTCTGTAATGGGAAGCCCCAGTGCCGCCGCAAAGCTCTCCAGAAAGGAGCCGCAGCCTGCCGAGCAGGCTTCATTCAGCATCAGGCTGTCAATGATGCCGCCGCGGATTTTGATGCATTTCATGTCCTGTCCGCCGATATCCAGAATGAAGTCGACATCCGGCAAAAAGGAAGCGGCCGCCTTGTAGTGGGCAACCGTCTCTACCTCTCCGCCATCGACACGGAACGCGGCTTTGACAAGCCCCTCGCCATAGCCGGTCACAACCGATCTGGCGATGTAGCAATCCGGCGGCAGCAACGCATAAATCTGCTTCAGCGCTTCACGCACAGAGCCGAGCGGGTTGCCCTTGTTACTGGCGTAATAGACATACAGGATTTGATCCTCTTGCCCGGTGAGCACCAGCTTGGTCGTAGTAGAACCTGCGTCGATACCGACATAGCAGGGTCCCGAATAATGCGACAAGCTCATCACCTTCGCCGAGGCTTTGCCATGGCGTGTACGGAATGCTGCAAGCTCCTCTGAATCCTTGAACAGGGGAGGGAGCTGCTGGCTTTCATCCTGCTTGCGCAAGCGTTCAAAGGATAAGCCGAGCAGTGACTGAAGCCAATCGTCCAGTCTGCGCGGCTCACCGTCTGCTCCATGCAGCGCCGAGCCCAGCGCCACGAAATACTGGCTTCGCTCAGGGAAGATGATTTCGTCCGCTCTGAGATTCAGCGTTATGGCGAAACGTTCCCTCAGCTCGGACAGATAGGTCAGCGGTCCGCCGAGAAAGGCGACCTTCCCCTTGATGGGACGGCCGCAGGCCAGACCGCTGATCGTTTGGTTCACGATGCTCTGGAAGATCGAAGCGGCAATGTCCTCACGCCGTGCGCCTTCATTTAGAAGCGGCTGGACGTCGGTCTTCGCGAACACGCCGCAGCGCGAAGCGATCGGATAAATTGTGGTATGTTGGCTGGACAGCTCGTTCAGGCCAGCCGGATCCGTCTCTAGCAGCGCGGCCATCTGATCGATAAAAGCGCCCGTTCCTCCCGCGCAGGCATTGTTCATGCGCTGTTCCATGCCGCCGCTGAAATAGATGATTTTTGCATCCTCACCGCCAAGCTCGATGGCCGTATCCGTCTCCGGTGCATATTGTTTGACGGCCTTGGTACAGGCAACCACCTCTTGCAGGAAGGGGATGCCTGCCAGGTCAGACAGGGCCAGCCCGGAGGAACCGCTGATGCATACTGTAGCTTTGGTTTCAGGATCGGGGAAGAGAGCGATGAATTGCTCCCAAAGCGTGAGTACGGAGCGGTGGACATCGGAATAGTGACGGATATAGTTCTCATGAACGATGGCTCCGTCCTGTATGGCGACCAGCTTCGCAGTTGTAGAACCGATGTCAAGACCTATACGTAATAACTGCATATGTTCACCTGCTTCTTTTTCCGTCTGAAGGAAATGCAGGCAGCTCTACCGGCTCTCCTGAGGGAGATAATTTATGCTGAATAAACTCGAGAGATTGCAGGAACATATTTAAATGCGATTCCGGAAAATCCGCAAGCACCATGCGGAATACGTGATTTCGCTTGTCGATCATCGCATCCAGTGCAGCTTGACCTGCCGGAGTGATCCGCATCCAGCACACCCTCTTGTCTTGCTTATCCTTGACCCGCATTAACAGACCTTCCTTAACAAGCTTGTTCACTGCAATCGTATTGGCTCCCGGAGAGAGTCCAACCTCTTCGGCAATAGCCGAGATCGTACAGGAACCGGCACGGGAGACCGTCAGCAGGATAAAAAAACGGCTCGGGACAATCGGCTCCCCATCGTTGAAAAAAAGCTTGCCCAGCTGATAAGCCATCGTCAGGGTGGATTCACAGATATCCTCGACAATGTTCAAATGTTCTTCCTGCTCCACGGAAGACACCACCTTCCTTAAAGCCTAGAAATTAAGTTTTATACTAAAACCATATCAATGGGCAAGCTGAGAATGCTGTGTCATTTATTACATTCGCTTAGAACACAATCAAAAAAAGAATGAGCGGAACAAAAATAGAGCCATCTCAGGAGTCAATGGCCAATGCTCCATTTTTTCGTAGTTTCCTGCAAGTGCGCAGCAATATAAAACCGTCTGAAGATTGATTCTGCGTTCCGGGAGGTAACGTGTGAAGGTTGCTTTCGATCGCTGTTGCTCGCGGATTCCTTTGATTAAATAAAATCTGAAATTGTAGGAACCCACTCGCAAAGGCGAACGCTTTCGCTTCTGCAGCAACCTTCACACTTTTCAATCCACTATCCAATCAGGCCCAGCCATTGCCAGATGGGTACGCTGACCAGCAGACCAACGATGTTAACGACCATATAAATGACCGATCCCAGCATCGTTTGTTTGGCGGTAGCCATTTTCCCATCGATCGCGTAATACGTCGTTAGGAACGGAGGATTCTGGTATTGCAGAATCCAGATATTGACCGAGGTAATGGTCGCAAAAGCAATGATGAACGGGCTGATATCCGTATTGGCCAGCAATGGCAACACGATCAGAATGAAAATAGTGACAGCTGCGGACAAGGAAACGAGCAGGAAGCGAATCGCGTAGACCAGCAAGGCCAATACAACGACCAGGATGTACGGATTCTGCAGCACAGGCTTAATCATTGGCGTTAGGGTGCTACCGATCCATTGATCGATGCCTACTTCCGGGAGGACCGTCCCCAGATTTAAGGCGCATCCGATGAAGATAATGGCGTTCCAAGGTATTTTGTTCTTGAAGTCAGCGACACTAATGACTTTCAGGCCCACCAGGATAGACACGGCCAGAATCGCGATGATGGCGGAGGAAATTCCGGTCGTCTTCTCCAGCATCCATAGGGCAAGTGTGCCGACTAAGACGATAGCGGTTATCTTCTCGTTTTTACTCATTGTGCCAAGCTCTTTAAGCTGACTGCTCAGGAAGTCACCCGGCAGCTTGATATCCTTCTCCGGCTTGAAGAAGTGTTGGATGGCAAAGTAGCTGCCGACCAGAAATACGATGGACCACGGCAACGCATAGAGGAACCAGTTACCCCAGGTTAATTGCTTCTGAACGGATTCATCCAGCAGCCCACGGCCAACATAGTTCATGAATGTAGCGCTCAGAAAGATAGGCGAAGCGCAGACAAAGCCAAAGAACATAGAGAGAAACAGACCGGCGCTAGGTTTGCTTTTCCGTTCATAACCCATCGTATCGCTAATGGATAAGCTAAGCGGAGCAGCAATGGAGCCTTTGGCATTGGTGCTGGGAATGGTCGGAGAGACAATTAATCCCGCCAGCAGTACGGCCAGGCTTTGTCCTCGGAATGTTGTCGGGAAGAACTTCATGACATGCAGAGCAATTCGTTTCATCAATCCCGAACCACTGACGGCGATCCCGATGCCAAGGCCGCCAATGACCATCCACCAGCTTGTGCCGGAGAATTGGGAGAAGGCGACGTTGAACGGAACGACCTTCAGGACCACCCAGGAGGCACACATTATCAGCGCAACGGCAAAATCAGGCATGACGTCGATAATCCAGAATATGATGGCCCCGGCCAAAGTTCCCAGTACGATCATGGATGATTGATCCAGCCCTTCAAAGGGAGGGAGGAACGCAATTACAATGGCAAAGAGCAGACCGAGAACGGCACCGATGATTTTCTTGGTATTTGTGTTCTTCAATGGGTTCACCTACTTCTCTAGAACTGCCGGATTAACTACATAGGCAGGTGTTTTACCGGCATGGAAATCAACGATCGCTTGCGCGGCACCGATAGAAAGATTCTCGATGGCTTCGGCTGTGGTTCCCGCAATATGAGGTGTAAGAATCACGTTCTTGGCTGAGAACAGCGGGTTAGCCAGCTCTGGCGGCTCAACTGAATACACGTCTACAGCGGCTCCGGCGATGATGTTCTGATTTAACGCTTCTGCCAAATCGGCTTCGTTGACGATGCCGCCCCGGCTGGCGTTAATCAAATAAGCGGATGGCTTCATCTGCTTCAACGTTTCCAGAGTAACCATGTTCTTCGTGGTTTCCGTCAAGGGTACATTAATCGTGACGAAGTCGGCCAACTCGTACAATTCCTGGGCTGTACTCAGCTGCGTCACGTTGGGGCTCTTAGTTTTCACATATTCATCATAGACGTAGATGGAGACGCCCAACGATTGGACCAAGTCGGCAATGATGCTGCCGATACTGCCAAACCCGATAATACCCAGCTTCTTGCCCTTGATCTCGCTGCCGCCGACCTTATAGCGATTGACCAATCCGGGCAATGATGCGCCGGGCTCCGATAGCTTGCCTGTTCTGATCAGATGATCTGCCGGGAAGAAATATCTGCCGAGGGTCATCATCGAGGCGACGATGTATTCCGCCACCGAGTAGGCATTGGCATTCAATACCCGACTCACCAAAATACCACGTTCTGTAGCTGCTTCCACGTCGATGTTATCCACACCGATACCGTGACGAGAGATAATGGACAAGTTGGGTGCTGCTTCAATGACTTCGCGGGGTAAGGGACTGGTACGGACAATCATGCCGTACACGTCCTGGCTCAGGCTAATCAAGGTCTCTACATCGGTGGAAGGGGAGACGACGACTTCAAATCCTTGTTGCTCCAAAAGGGCTAGTCCTTTCGGGTTAATTGCTTCGCATAGTAAGATCTTGGTTGACATAAGAACCCTCCATTACAGTAATATGATGACAACTTTTGTCACGAGCAAAACTTTGTGAAAAAAGTATCAATCGATTGAAGTGTACTCGCTACACTTACTGTACAGTCAATACAGGGATACGATAAAAAAAGGATGATTTGAGTTCCATCCGAACCCAAATCATCCTTTATTTTCATCTGTTCAGGGTTTTTATGCTCCTTTTGTTCAATGAAGTCGAGCCGGTCTACAGTTACTGTACTTGGTGCCGGAAGGGAATCCATGCTTCAAAATAACGATACCGCTCCTTGTTGCCTTCCGTCTCTTCAAATATGTTAGCGATGGTTATAAGCTGCACATCTCCACTCAGTTCCAGCCGATTAAACTGCAAGAACTCTTCCACATAATCCAGGTAGCTCCACTTGACCGAATCATAAGAATCAACCTTGAAAATCGTATAAATACAAGGTTGCGACTCAACGAAAAAAGCCGTGGAAATTTGGTCAAAGCCAAAAAATTCAGCATATTTCTGCTCCAGAGTCAAATCACAGTAGGTGGAAAGGGGATGCTCTTGAGTGGCGATATCCAATTGCCTGATGCCCAAGGTATGTCGGCATAACGGCATAGCCTCCATACCGATCTTCCTCGCCAGGGTGCCGTTGCTTGAATTCTCCAAAATGTCCTCCTGCAAATGCAGGTGATGCCATCTGGGAGGGCGGACACGATAAAAGCACTTTTTATAAAATAAAGGGATGGACTCGACCAGTTCCTTAAGCTGCTTCATGCCTTCCAGACAATATTGCTTTCTTAACAGCTCCTTTTCGTTCTCAGCTATCTTGCTGCCCAGACTGCCCGCCAAATCGTTCATATCGTCTTCGTTGAAGATTTTCTCGGTTTCTTCCACGGAGAAGCCCATATTCTGATACTGCTTGCGAATCATGATCATGTATACGTCATAAGAGGCATAAAGCCTTTCATTCCTATGATTCTTCTGACCGGGAAGCACAATGCCAGCCTTGTCGTAATAGCGAATGGTCTGGGGGTGCATGCCCAGCATATTTGCGACTTCGCCGATTCGATATGTAGCCATAAATTTGCGGTCTTTGTGTCCCATAAATGCAACCCCGCCTTCGCGTAAATATTGGTCATGCTATCAATTGATCGTCGTGGCAACAATACGGAGTTCTATCAGCCAATTATTCCGCGACATAAGCGGCAAGCAAGCGGGTCGTGTTAAAGATTGCCTGCTTATGCGTCCGTTCCATGGCATGTGAGGCGTGAACGCCCGGGCCGATTAATGCAGCCCGAATGTTATGTCCTGCCTGCAGGGCCGCAGAGGCGTCAGAGCCATAGTGCGGATAGATATCCACAGCATGAGGGATGTCCAAAGCCTTGGCAAGGTCAATGAGTCGCCCTGTCATCTCGTAATCATAGGGGCCGCTGGAATCCTTCGCACAGATGGACACATCGGTTTCCTTGCAGCTCAGATTATCGCCCATTGCGCCCATATCGACGGCGATCATTTCATTGACCCCTTCAGGAATCCATGCAGCGCCGTGGCCGACCTCTTCAAAGTTGGAGATCAAGAATACAAGATCATGACGCGGAAGCCAGCCTTCGCGGCGGCTTGATTCCAGCAATCCAAACAATGCGGCGACACTGGCTTTGTCATCCAGATGGCGGGATTTTACTAATCCGCTGCTTGTAACGACAGGCCGAGCGTCAAAGGAAATGAAGTCGCCAACAGAGATGCCGAGCTTCAGCACATCCTCTTTATTTTCAACCAGTTCATCAATCCGGACTTCCATATTGCGTTCTTCACGCTTGAACTCCCGGGCATCGCTGTACACATGAACGGAAGGATGCGAAGACAGGATGGTTCCTGTATAAACCTTCCCGCTGCGAGTATGAATCTGACAGTATTCATTCTCAATACTGTTCATCATGAACCCGCCGACCGAAGTGATTGCCAGCGTGCCGTTGCTATTGACTGCACGAACCATGGCTCCAAGTGTGTCCACATGGGCACTGATGGCAATCCGGCATGAGGAATCCTTGCCCTTCAGGGTAAGGATGGCTCCGCCTTTTTCATTTTGGGAAAAAGGGATGCTGAGCGCCTCGGCTTCCTCGCGGACGATTTGAATGACCTCTCGGGTAAAGCCGCTGGGACTGGGCGTATCGAGCAGCTTGACGAGCAGATCAAGGATATAGGATTCATTGGGTTGGATTTTCATTAGTTTAGTCCTCCTGCAACTGCATGGATTTATTGTTCTTGCGGATTTGACGGCTGTTTTTCAACAGCCTCTGCCGGCTCGCTCTTAGGAGCATCGGACACATTCTCGGCAGGCCAGACATAGCCTGTGGCATCCTGGATATGTACAAGCTTTGCATTCAGCTGCTTCACTTCCCGCTGCAGACGATATCCGCGGTAGATGCCGAAAGAACCGACGATCAGGCCGCCCAGCAGTGTGGAGCCGAGGATGAGCAGGATTAACGGCAGGCTAACTGAACCGAATAGCAGATTTACTTGAACAGGATCGACATTGATAACGGCAAACACCGCAGTAATCAGGGCGAAGATCAGTGCAAGAATCAAGGACCATTGCATTTTCATATGAGGTAACACCTCCTTCTATCGACAGTATAAAATCCCTTGCCCATCTGGGCAAGGGATAGATTAGGCGGAACGAATAGCTCCGGCTGATTTATTGGGTTAACTGCTCCATTTGCTCGATAATCTGCTCGAATACGCTCATCGCTTCGCGGATTGGCTGTGGAGAGGACATATCCACTCCAGCCTTGCTAAGAATATTGATCGAGTAATCGCTGCCCCCGCTCTTCAGGAAGCCGAGGTAACGGTCAACAGCCGGTTGGCCCTCCTCGAGAATCTGCTTCGAGAAGCTGGTTGCTGCCGAGAAGCCTGTAGCGTATTTGTAAACATAGAAGCTGGTGTAAAAGTGAGGGATCCGCGCCCATTCCATTTCAATATCCTGATCCACATGCATGCCCTCGCCATGATACTTCACGTTCAGATCATAGTAGATTTTGGACAAATCTTGCGGTGTCAGCGACTCGCCGCTTTCGGCGCGCTCATGCACAATTTTCTCGAACTCGGCAAACATGGTCTGCCGGAACACCGTGGTGCGGAATTGATCGGCATAATAGGTGAGCAGATACATTTTTTGCTTCGGATCGGTGGATTTCTTAAGGAGATAATCCATCAGCAAGGCTTCGTTTGTGGTCGAAGCCACCTCAGCCAGAAAAATCGTGTACTGCGCATCCCGGTAAGCTAATGCCTCGTCAGAGAAATAGGAGTGCAGCGCATGACCCATCTCATGGGCAAGGGTGAACATGCTGTTCAGGTTATCCTTATGATTAAGCAGAACAAACGGATGTGTGCCATAAGCGCCCCAGCTGTAAGCGCCGGTCCGTTTGCCTTCATTTTCGTAAACATCAATCCAGCGGTTCTCGAAGCTGCCCTTCAGGACACCCAGGTAGTTGTCGCCAAGCGGTTTAAGACCATCCAGCACCATTTGCTTGGCCTCATCATAGGTGATATCCCACTTGTACTCCTCAACGAGCGGCGCAAACAGGTCATACATATGCAGCTCGTCAACGCCAAGCAGCTTCTTGCGGAGATTCATATACCGGTGAAGCAGCGGCAGACTTTCGTGAATCGTATCGATCAGATTGGTGTAGACATCCTTAGGAATGTTATCCCCATAAAGGTACATTTCCAGGACAGAAGGGTATTTGCGGACTTTGGAGTAGAACATATTTTTGTTCACATTCGCATTCAGCGTTGCCGCGATCGTGTTCTTTTGCTTGGCATAGGTCTCATAGACGGCCTTGAAGGCACGGCGCCGCACTTCGCGGTTCGGGTTCTCAAGGAATTGAATGTAGCTGCCGTGGGTCAGCTCGACTTCATTGCCGTTCTCATCCTGAATTTTCGGAAATTTAATGTCAGCATTGTTGATCATGCCGAAAATATGCTGTGGCGCTTGTGATAGATTGCCGACCTGGGCGAGCAGCGCCTCTTCGGTTTTGCTCAGCACATGGGCTTTTTCCCGTTTGATTTCCTGCAGGGTGAATTTATATCCGGCGAGGGTCGGGGATTCGATCAAAGCATCCAGTTCCTGCTCCGGCAGTGTCAAAATTTCCGGGGTAATAAAAGAGAGCGCTTCTCCGATTTCGACGTTTAGTTTCTTTGCCTTTTGCGATAAAGCTTGATATGTAGGGTTCGTGGTGTCCTGATCATGGCTCAGGTGAGCATAAACGTACAGGCGTTCCAGCTTCTCGGAGATCGTGTCCTCGAGCTCGAATACAGACTTGATCTTGTCCGCATCGGTCAGCTTGCCTTCGTAGTCAGCTACCTTTTTCTTGAGTTCCTTAATTTCATCGTAGGCTTGATCCCATGCTTTCTGATCGGGATAAATATCCTCCAGCTTCCAGGTGTTCTCCGTTTTCACTTCAGAACGTTTAATTAATGTACTCATGGGGGTGATCCTCCTTTGGATTAAATCATGGCTTGGCGGTTGGTTGGTAGCCGGTAACCCGTGTGACGCTGCAGAGCTGGGGATTGAAGATACCAGCAGACTTAGCGCCAGCGGCAGGTGGCATAGACGCTGCAAAGGCATCAAGTTTGGAAAGCTCCCTTCTTAACATGGCTGGAAACATTTCCTTATGATGCCCTGCGGCGGCTGATTTTATTTTACTTCGTGATCAAAAGGCGACTATTTTGAACAACCACTAACCGAGGGTGAAGAAGCTGTAAATCATGAGGATAAATGCGGCCGAGATCATGACGATCGCGGCGATAGCGGATCCGCGCCTTAGCTTTGGCGGAATATTGTCCTTGGTCAGGATCAGGACGATTCCGAGCGCGAATGCGGAAATGATAAATACTAACAGGCTGGAACTCTGGTCCATTGAATTCGGCTCCATTCTCTATGGCTTTAGGGCTTCATTTCTTACACTTGCTTGAAGGCTGCGATAATACTGTGCCATTCTTCTTCCTTGCCCGCATACTCTTCCTTAGGAAAACGCTGCTGCACCCAATGCATCAATGCGGGTCTGCTGAGAAAGGTATGGCTCTCCTCGCCCCATTGGTCGGAAATTTCGCGCAGAACGATATATTTTCCCTGCACCTCGACCGTCATCATGTTCCACTTGTCTTTTTTGTATATTTCGTGTTTCTTGATCATGTTCAACGACTCCGATCTGTACCATTCATATATGAAATATTATGTAAAATGATAACTCAGCGCCTGAAGAAAGGCAAATCAAAGTCGTGCTTAAAGGGGAGCGAATCCGGGGCAAAATGACTATAGGCATTTTTTACGATAAATGTCACGTTGCAATGTTAAAAGGCATAGAGTATAATATGGTTATTCGTCAATGATGGCGATTATTTTTAGGAGGTTGTTCATTTGAAAGGTACAGTTAAATGGTTTAACGCAGAAAAAGGCTATGGCTTTATCCAAGTTGAAGGCGGCGAAGACGTATTCGTGCATTTCTCCGCGATTCAAGGCGACGGTTTCAAAACTCTAGAAGAAGGCCAAGCTGTTGAGTTCGAAATCACTGACGGCAACCGTGGTCCTCAAGCTGCTAACGTAATCAAATTATAAGATCACTTCCGGGTTACCGGATCACTTATAAAGTTTGGTTCCAGGCACATATTGAAAGACACAGCTCCTAGGAGCTGTGTTTTTTTGTGCGTATTTGTGCGTAATAGTAACTCTGGCTCCCTCCAGGATTCTCTAATCTTACGTTACGGACATTTCGTCCTCTTAAAGTGGAATTTTTAAGGAGTCAACCATGTAACGGACATTTTGTCGGCTTAGCGAGCAAATTGATGGGACGAGAGTCGGGCTAAGCATCCTAAGTGCACAAAATGTCCGTTACCGCTCCATAGATCCGGAAAAAGCCGGCTAACCGTCCGGAATGTCCGTTAGAGAGCAGTTAGGCCGTTAGTGAGCCAGGCAGGATGTAAGCTGACAAGATCCAAGTCCCCTTGTTTTCGATCTAAACAAGCAGTTCCCAGAGAAGCAGTGTGGTCCGGAGAAATGTTGCTACATTTGGAGCATGATGGATGGGAAGGTGTCTAATGGGCGAATGGGTATGGAATGCGATTATTAATGAAAATGCTTACACCCACTGGACGATCTCTTCAATAGACTGTCTGGTCTTCGCTGGAGCTGTCTCCGCACGATAACCGAAGCCGGCCATGACGGATACTCCGAAGTGCTCAAGATCCAGCAACCCGAGCTCAGAAAGCTTTTGCTCCACGCCTGCCCGGTTGAACCCTTCGATCGGGCAAGAGTCGATTCCCATGGAGGCGGCAATGGTTAACATGTTCGCGAGGGCGATGTAGGTCTGTTTGCTGGCCCAATCGAACATGGCCCGATCACTTTCCAGAAGCTTGAAGCTCTCACGCTGGAAATTCTCAAAGCTGCTTCGCTTCAAAGCTGCTGTCGCTTCAGGCAATCCTTGAACTTCGTGCAGCATATAGCTTATGTATTCTGAATCGTACCGCAAATCAGCCGATTTTCTTGCAAGCAAAATGACGAAGTGGCTGGCTCCATTGAAGCTGTTATGAGCTCCGCCCGCATGCGGGCGGAGTGCCTCGCGCAGCTCTGGATTTTGCACAACTAACAGCTTCCATGGTTCGAAGCCATAAGAGCTTGGCGACAGACGAGCAGCTTCAAGAATGGACAAAAAGTCATTGTCAGAGACCCTCTTTGAAGGATCAAACTTTTTGCAGGCATAGCGGAATTTTAGGGCATCAAGAATGGGACTCAAGTTGGATTGGGTCATGAAACATCCTCCTAACACTAATTTAATTATTTTAGCTTGTCCAATTAACAAAGCAACGACATGGGCATATGATATATAAAATTTCAAGCGGAAGGAAGTCGCCAATGAGCTATCAACAAGGAATGCATCAGCAGAAAGTTCTATATCGAGCAGATGAAAGCTCAATCCAAAAGCTAAGGTCTATGCGAGAACATTTCCATCATATTTGCAGACATTATACGAATCAATTTGTCAGAATTGAAACGATGGATGGGCATGTCATTACAGGCAGGATTGTAAACTGCGATCGGGGGCTATTACACTTGGCTGTGCCCAATCAAGGAACCCCGCGTGCTTTCTTTAATCCATACAATCAAGACGAATTAATTCTTACACTTGTTCTTTACGAATTGCTGGTTATTACTTTGTTATACACATAGCAAGCGTAAGAGCCTACTTTTGTAGGCTCCTTTTCATTTTAATCCAGTTATCTCAGAAGGTTCTCAAAACAATGACCAACAGAATGTAAAGTACCAAGATTACTGTAGTTGATGTGTAAAAAGCGCCGCCAACATTACATTCGCCCATTCGTATCCCTCCTTCCGGACTCATAACTAATATATTTCCAATCCCGAAAGGAGTGAGTGCAGGTGCCTAGGCCAAACCGGAATAATTATCTACACTCATTCCGGCAAATCCTTGCGAGCTGCCTCCTGAACAGCAGGGGCCGGGGCGATTGTCGGCCGTGGCCCGCGAATTATATATCTGCTGGCGAAGCCTATGCAGGCAAGCAAGGCAAAACCTACGGCGATCATATAGAATCGCTCGCGTCCGAACTGCTCGAAGGCCATCCCGCCGAATGTGCCGCTCAGCAGACCTGAGGCGCTGGACCAGGCAATGGTGAACAATGCCATGCCGGTTGCCCGATATTCATCCGGAACCAGGCGGGTGAGCATGCGAATGGACGTTACATAGAAGACACCGAAGGACAGGCTGTGCAGAGTCTGTACAAGGATGATATCCAAGGCGGAATCAGCCAGACTGACGAGCAGGAAGCGTGTGGCGAACATGAGACTGGCAAAGATCAGCAGCGGCAGTTCCTTAATTTTCTCGCCGTATATACTCAGCAGCAAAAAGATCGGAACCTCAGAAAGGGACGAAGCGAGTTGAGACCAGCCGATCATATCTTCACTCGCGCCAAGGTCATTCAGGGTCACCGTCAGAAAAGCATCATTCATCCGGACGGCAATGGCTAGGGAGAATACGCAGCCGAAAAACCAGAGCAGCTCCTTCTGCTTCAGAATTCTCCAGATTCCGGACATGTCCATCTTGGCAACGGGAGCGCTCTGATCCTTCATAAACAGGGTAATCAGGAGCGCGATGCCTGCAATGCCGATCGTGACCCACATCGTACGTGAGGAGCCGAGAAAGGATAGTAAATATCCGATAAACAGCGCAAAAAAGGCATAACCGATCGAACCGAATATCCGGATCGTGATAAAGCTTTTATTTGCTCTCTTGGCCGCATTGATGGCAAGTGTGTCAGACAACGGGAAGACGGGGTAGAAAAAGAAATAAAATATCGTAATCATCAAAACGATGACCGAGAAGGACGTAGAGAGAGATAACACAGCACTCATTATAATTTCGCCCAATAGTAAAATAAGCATGATCTTCTTGATCGTACGGAACTTATCGCTTGCAATGCTCCAGAGCAGGTTCGCGACAATCGATATCATCGGGCCGAGTGCATATAGCAAGCCAATCTGACTCTTGGAAAAGCCCAGTCCGGCATAAAAAAGCGGGAAGTAAGATGCCACAAGTACGCTTGTTCCAAAAATAGTAAAGTTAAAGGCTCTAAGCCTCGGAATTTCGGATGGGTCGGAATTGTTCATGTTCGGTTTGGAGCTCCATTCTCATCTAATGATAGGACATCTAGAATCACGAAGACAAATCATTTAGAGTATAGCATAATAGTGCTTGAATGAGCTGACAAAGTTATGGCTAATATGGGGCCTGGCGAAGACCCGAAACCGGTTGAGCTTGTGACTTTGTTTATTTGTGCAATTTGTGGGATCATATTATAATATAGAATGATTTTTTAACAAATGGCGATTACGATTAGAATCAATCAGCGGAGGCAGGACATTGATACAACTTGAGCAGCGGCGCAACCAGTTCCCGAGAGAACCTCTCTCCATGATGAACCGGGTATACAGGTATATACTGCCTGAGGTTCGCCATGAATTGAACAGATGGAGACGTTCAGCAGAGGGGATTCCTGACCCCGAGCTTAAGCGTCAGGCATTGGCCAGCATCGACACCAAGGAGTTCCACTGTCAAGGCGGAGCGGTGTATGCTGCAGCCAATCTGGAGAGACGAGATGCGCTAATCCCGTTAATTGTCGCGTTTCAGACAATTAGTGATTATCTGGACAATCTATGTGACCGAAGCACTTCGATGGATCAGAACGACTTTCGTCTTCTGCATCGGAGTATGCTGGATGCCGTCCAGCCTGATGCCGAGCTTGTTGATTACTATGCGCTTCGCGAAGAACAGGATGATGGCGGGTATCTGAGAGACCTGGTTATGACGTGCCGGAATAACATTGCGAAGTTGCCTGGATTTGCGGCTGCACAGCCCTACATCATCGATTTAGTCAGTCTGTACAGCGATCTTCAGGTGTACAAGCATATCGATCCCAAGCTCCGCGAGGAGGCGCTTCTGAACTGGTGGGAGCAGCATAAGCTTCGTACCCCTGAGCTGCGCTGGAATGAATTTGCGGCAGCGACAGGCTCGACGCTGGGCGTATTCATGTTATTTCTTGCGGCTGGCAACGACAAGCTGGATGACAGCAGTGCCCGGACGATTCATCATGCCTATTTCCCGAATGTGTGCGGTTTACATATTATGCTTGACTATCTCATTGACCAGGCAGAGGATGAAATAGGCGGGGATTTGAATTTTTGCAGCTATTACGAGAATAGAGAAACAATGCTGGAACGGATTTCCCTTATAGTGGAAGGGGCTCGCCGGGATATCAAGAAGCTGCCGGCTTCTTCGTTTCACCGGATGATCATAGAAGGATTGCTGGCATTATATTTATCGGATCCGAAGGTCAGCGAACAGCCTGAAATTCGCAATGCGTCCAAGCGGCTGATGCGGCGAAGTCCTCTCATGCGGATCTTCTTCTTCGTCAATAGCGTCTGGATTCGAAAACACCTTTAAAGATAGTTCGAAAAGTCATCTTTTGGCAACTTTCCCGGTGCTGAAAAGCCGGCTTTTTGAGCTCGTACTTTAATAATCATTAGGAGGAATTATCATGTCAGCAGTGAAAAAGATTGCAGTTCTTACCAGTGGAGGAGATTCGCAGGGCATGAACGCAGCGGTTCGCGCTGTTGTTCGCAGCGGCTTGTTCTATGGACTGGAGGTTTACGGAATTCAACGCGGCTACCAAGGTCTCCTGAACAACGATATCTTCTCCATGGATATTCGCAGCGTAGGAGATATTATTCAACGGGGCGGTACGATTCTCCAATCCGCACGCTGTCTGGAGTTCAAGACACCGGAAGGTCAACAGAAGGGAGCGGAGATTCTGCGTGCCCGCGGGATTGACGGACTGGTCGTAATCGGCGGCGACGGCTCTTATCATGGCGCCGAGAAGCTGAGTAAGCTGGGAATCAAGACAATGGGTCTGCCCGGAACGATTGATAATGATATTTCCTTTACCGACTACACCATCGGGTTTGATACCGCGGTAAGCATCGTTGTCGATGCTGTTAATAAGCTTCGGGATACCATGTCTTCCCACGAACGGGCTTCCGTAGTTGAGGTCATGGGACGTCATGCCGGAGATATTGCTCTCCATGCAGGACTGGCTTCCGGTGCAGAGACCATTCTTATTCCTGAAATGCCGTTTGATCTGGATGAAGTTGCAGACCGGATGAGACAGAACTTCGATAATGGCAAGAGACACAGCATCGTTATCGTTGCCGAAGGGGTTGGCAAGGGGGATGAAGTGGTGGAAGCGATCAAGAAGCGCCAGCCTTCGCTGGAGCCGCGCGCAACGGTACTCGGCCACATTCAACGCGGGGGATCGCCTACACCGTTCGACCGTAACCTGGCAAGCCGCTTGGGTGACTTTGCAGTACGCAGCCTAATTGCGGGAGAGTCCAACAAGGCGTGCGGTATGATCGGCGGAGAGATGATTCTGACGGATATCGAGAAGGTCGTCACAACCAAGAAAAAGTTCGATAAGGACCTGTACGAGCTGGCAGCCCGTTTGTCGCAATAATCCTAATTTCAAAAAAGACTGTGCCTCTGGCATGCAACTGCATACCGGAGGGCACAGTCTTTTTTTGTATCTGCAGATTGTTTTGTAATCAGATTGGATTCGCCTGCAAGCTGTTAGATTAATTTAAAGTATAAGTGCAGGAAGCTGATCTTATTCGTATGCGACATCAGCGGTGTAACGATTATTGGCGTTCCATAATAGATATTCATCAATGTTTAAATCCTTGAGGGCGCGAATTTGTTCTTCTACTTCAAACTTGCCGTATTTCGTGTAATGTCCTTTGCCTAACCAACTGGCGGTGAAGTCCTGGATCCATGGCCTGATGATCGGCCTTTCCTCTCCAAGCGGCTCAAGCTTCTTAATCGTGTCTTCAGACGCGCCTTTGATCGTCTGGTAAGGCGCGAGATCCGGTTCCTTGGCTCCAAACCATCCGGTTGTGTAGTGACTTGGATAAATCATTGGACAGATAATATCGACATGCTGGGATATCTTTACAAAGTCCTGTCCGATCCCTTCGGCAGCCGGTACGGATGCGGCATAGCCGAAAATATCGACCGATACCTTTACACCAAGCGGTTCCAGCTGTTCCCGGGCATATTTCACGAACTCGGATACCGTGTCAATCCGGCTCAGCTCATTTTTATCATACTTCAGACTGTCGGCCCGCTTCTCGAAGCCTTCCGGGAACCGGACATAGTCGAACTGGATTTCTTTGAAACCGTGCTTGACGGCTTCCTTGGCAACCTCAATATTATATTCCCATACATCCTTGTTGTAAGGATTAACGAAGCTGTCGCCCTTGCTGTTCTCCCATACGGTTCCGTCCTTGTTCAGGAAGGATAGCTCCGGATTCTTCTTCGCAAGTATCGTATCCTTGAAGACGACGATCCGGGCGATTGGATAAATGTCATGTTCATTTAGCTTGGTCATTAAGGCATCTATATCTCCAATAAAGGGCTGAGGCTTGCCCAGTTCCTGAAGTGTGGCGTTGTCGGTCTTATAGGTGATGTAGCCTGCGTCATCCTTGATGTCGATGACCATGGAATTCAGCTCGGTTGTATCGACCAAATCCAGCAGTGTGCTGAGACGGGCGCCGCCTGCACTGTATGCAGTGACATAAATGCCCTTCACTTGGGGTGCTTCGGCTTGAACAATTACGGGATTCAATTCCGCGGGTGTCAGCGGATCATTCAGCTTGCCTTGTGCATAGTTTGCTTTGATCGTCTGCACAGATGTTTGCAGAATAGCCGGAAGTCTAGCGGCATTTGGAGCCTCAGCCTGATCACTCGGTGCGGCGCCTCCAGAGCCTGTCCCCAAGGCCAGAAGTAAAAGTGTCCATAGGATGTTCATCGTCTTCTCTCCCTTGTGTGCGCTGACTTGATTATAGCTGATGCGTTATTTTCATAAAGAACATCTTTGTTACCATTGCTGACCAGATCTTTTTCTTGTAATAATAAACCGATTGCGCTTTGAATAAACGGATTTTCGAGGGTAAATGCCCGCAGCCGATGCAGGCCATAATAAAAAGCCGTCTCTTCCGCAAAGCGGAAAAAACGGCTTGATGCAGACAAAAGGTTAATGAAGCAGAGCTGAGTTCTGATGCTCGCAAATGCTGAACTGGATAATCTCCATCGCATCTTCCGGTTCCAAAATGGTCAAACCATCCCGCAGGATGATCATGGAGTTGAGCTCCCGTTCGTTAAGGCATGCCAGCATATCCGGAAACCACTTCATGACGATACGTTCCAGCTTTACCGTTTCCATTTCCACATCCATCACCCTTTCCTCCAAGAATCATTCGTTACCGGAATCATTCCTAAAACAGAAAAAGCATTGAGCCTGTGAAAAAAGGCAATCGGATCGAAAATATGAAATTGACGAAGGAACCGATTACTGTCAGTATACCACATCTGGAGCTAAAAAGAATCATCCATCCTCACCCAAAAGCAACGCTACTGTCTACGGAAGGAGCCCATTACGCCGACCGTCTGAACGATATTGACGAATGCGGAGGGATCGGCGGCCTTGATGATTTCCTTGAGTTCAATCAGCTCATATCGGGTAGTAACTGTCATAAGCATATCCTTCTCTTTGTGAGAAAAAGCCCCTTGCGTCTTCATTAGAGTTACGCCTCTTGGCAGCTTAAGCAGTTGCTCGAGCATAGCCTCTGTGTGATCGGTAATGATGTAGAGAGTTACCTTCACATGATTGATGTAGACGTAGTCGAGCACCTTGCCCGTGATGTAGATCGAGATCATGGAGGCGAGCGCAAGGTTCCAGTCCCCATCCAGATAGCCCATGGCCAGAATGACCAAGCCATTCATGGCAACCATAATCTGGCCGATCGGGTAGTCCCGGAAGCGCGTGACGATGGAGCCAATAATATCAAAGCCCCCGGAGGAGCCGCCTACGCGAAAGGAAATACCGCTGCCGAAGCCGACAAGCACGCCGCCAAAGGCGGCGGATAGCAAGGTGTCGGAGGTGACCATTCTTTCGGGAATAACGGCCATCAGCAGGGTCACAGAGACAACGGACAGGATGCTGAGCCCGATGAACCGCTTGCCGAGCATGAACCAGCCTGCGATCAGGAGCGGCACATTATAGGCAAGATACATGGCATTAATATTGAAGGGAGTAAAGTAGCCAGTCAGCATGGCCAGACCGGAAACGCCGCCGCTGAGCAGATGATTCGGAACAAGGAACAAGTTGAATCCGGAGGCGATGCAAGCAGCTCCGATCATGACGATTACGCAGTTCCTGATTTCCTTTAACACAAATGGTCACCTCATTTAAATAAGAGTATCCCAACCTGCTTGCTAGTATTCTGGAATTGTTTTGTGCTATAATGTTTTAGATATTCTTGAGTAGGGATCTATTTCCTAAACGGATTTACCTTCAGAAGTATTTATCGCACGCCAATCCATATGTAACATTTAGGATGCGGTTGGACAGCCTAATTAACGTTTGAATGCTACTTAAGAATACAGTCAAGATGGTGGAAATGTCCACTATATAGAAGGAGTATGAACCTATTGAACACATTTACAGAATTCGGCCTAGAGCCTAAAGTGCTGCAAGCCATTACCGAACTTGGCTTTGAAGAAGCAACCCCGATTCAATCGAAGTCCATTCCGATCGCACTGACAGGCCGCGACCTGATCGGACAAGCTCAGACAGGTACAGGAAAGACCGCGGCATTCGGCCTGCCGCTGATCAACAAAATCCCTAAGGATGAAGATCGCATCGTTGCTCTGATTATGACTCCGACCCGCGAGCTTGCTATCCAGGTTGCCGAAGAAATCGGTAAGCTGGCCCGGTTTAAAGGAACCCGCTCCCTTCCGATCTACGGCGGTCAAGATATCGTTCGTCAGATCCGCGCCTTGAAGAAGAAGCCTCAGATTATTATCGGTACTCCGGGCCGTTTGCTGGACCACATTAACCGGAAGACGATCAAGCTTGATGATGTTCAGACCGTGGTTCTTGATGAAGCGGATGAAATGCTCGATATGGGCTTCATGGAGGATATTCAATCCATCCTGAAGCTGGTGCCGGAAGAGCGTCAGACGATGCTATTTTCTGCTACAATGCCTTCGAATATCCAGCGTCTTGCCCAGCAGTTCCTGAAGAATCCCGAGCATGTGTCTGTTATTCCTAAGCAAGTTAGCGCGCCGTTGATCGATCAGGCTTACATTGAAGTACAAGAACGCCAGAAATTTGACGCCCTGTCCCGTCTGCTTGATATGGAATCGCCGGAGCTTGCGATCGTATTTGGCCGGACAAAGCGCCGGGTGGATGAGCTGTCTGAAGCGCTGCAAAAGCGCGGCTATTCCGCGGACGGTCTTCATGGCGACTTGTCACAGAACCAGCGTGACAATGTTATGCGCAAATTCCGTGACGGCAGCATTGATGTTCTCGTCGCAACAGATGTCGCTGCGCGCGGTCTCGATGTCTCCGGCGTAACTCACGTCGTGAACTTCGACCTGCCGCAGGATCCGGAGAGCTATGTTCACCGGATCGGCCGTACAGGACGTGCCGGTAAAGAGGGTGTGGCCTGGTCGTTCGTTACGCCTCGTGAAATTGATCATCTGCATTTTATTGAACGTATTACCAGACATAAAATTGCCCGCAAGCCTTTGCCAAGCATCGCTGAAGCGATTGAAGGCAAGCAGCGCATTACGGCAGAGCGCCTGATCGAGCTTGTAGAAGGCGGGGAGCTTAACGAGTATAAAGGGATTGCGATCCAGCTTCTGGAGCAGTACGATTCGGTCAACCTGCTTGCAGCAGCCTTCAAGCTGATTACCGGTGAGAAGAATGAGAAGACCAATATTGAATTGACGCCAGAAGAGCCGATTCGTGTGAAGCGCCGGAATCCGGATATTCGCTCGAGCGGACGCAAGCCCTCTGGCTATGGCAACCGCAATAGCGGTGGCGGCGGATATCGCCGGGACAACCGTGAAGGCGGCAACCGTGGCGGATACGGCAATAAAGGCGGTTACAGCAACAACAGAGAAGGTTACAACCGGGATGGAGGCCGTGATTCCTACCGTTCATCGGATCGGAAGCCGCGTACTTCGAACTATAACGGAGGAGATCGCCGCCCGGCAAAACGCGACGATCATTCCCACGAATAAAGCAGATGAAAAGGCTGTTTCCGGCATGAGCTTCATGTCCGGAAGCAGCCTTTGCTGCGTTAAGGAAGACTTGTTGAAATACCTTACCGCAGATGCCACATTGTGCGCTGGATTGCACTTATATAATCGTGATATAGTTAGAGTAGGATTTGGACAAACTTTTAACTTGCGGAAGGAGATTTATACTTGGAACCAAGAGGTATGATGGGCGGGTTTTATAAAGTCACAGAATGGATTATGAGAATTTCGGGCAGCAACCTGTTATGGATGCTATGCTCGCTGCCATTCTTTTTCTTTCTTGTAGTCAGAATGCAGGTTCTGCAAATTCCGGAGCTGGAAGGAGAAACTGCAACCTTATATGCCATGGGAATTCTTGCGCCTTTCACTATTTTTCCCGCAACGGCCGCTTTGTTCACTGTCGTCCGTAAATGGGTGATGGGAGAGACGGACCTTGGTATAATCAAGCTATTCTTTAGAGGCTACAAAGAGAATTACAAGCAAAGCATGCTTGGGGGTATTTTCTACACTGCTCTGATTGTGATTATGTACTTTGCGTATTTCTTCTACATGAATGAAATGCAGAATCTCCAGGTCATAGGTATTATTATGCTGGTGCTTCTGGTTCTTCTTTTACTGTCGCTGTTCAACTTCTTCTCGATCATGACACATCTCTATATGTCTACGAAGGAAATTATCAAGAATGCGGTGCTGCTCAGCATTATCAAGCCGTTTCGTCTATTGTCGACGGCCCTCTGCGTAGTCTTTCTAGGACTGATCACGCTTAGATTCACTTGGTTGATCATGTTCGGCTTTGCCTCGCTGAGCGCGCTTGTAGCTTTTTTTAATTTTTATAACGGGTATGCCAAGATTCAAGAGAAGGCCGAGAAGATGAGAGCCGCGGAAGAAGAAGGGCAAGAAGCCGAGGAGCCTGAGGACGAGAACGCGGAAGCAGCTTCGGAAGCAGCTGATGAACATGGCGAGGTCAAGGAATTAACCGAAGGTGACGAGCGTAAGGATCGGAATTAAGCATTGTTTTGAAAATGGTTACATTTTCCTTGTTCGCTAAGTTTACTTTTAGGAATGAAGGTTCTATAATGGATTTACGTCCTGCGATGTGCGTTTCGGTTCCAAGTTGTTTTGAACCAATGACGGTTGTCTCGGGAGACCAACATTGCTGCATGGCTGAAATGCCCTATCCATGTTGATGAGGGGACTTCAAAAGTGAAGTTGCGGTCACCCACCTGCGGGTGCAGGTTCGAGACAGTGAAACCGGACGGCATAGGCGGGTCTCAATCTTTATTGAAGAAAGCGCTGTAGTTGTCGGGAACAACGGCATCTGTCGCGCTTTTTTTGTTTTTTCGCCTCATGACTTGGCTTTTGTTTGCGTCCCAACAATGTTACACTATAAACAGGATGTACGTGCAGTTTTGAGGCGCTATACATAAAGGAGGAAGAGCAGGTTGTCATTAAAGAGAACATTAGCAGGGATTTTCCGTAGCCAGGATGGAACGAGTGACCGGGCTAAATCACCTGAATTGAAGACCAGATATTATCAGATGTCCAAAGACAAGTTGTTTGATGAAGTGTCTGCGACCCTGAAGAAGATTCCGGGATACAAGGTGCTGCATGAGGTGCCGTCAGTCGGGGAGATTACACTGGAGAAACGGACAAAATTCGGCCGGATCATGGATATCACCATTTCCATCGTTGCGACCGGGCCTATGCGTTGCGGTGTTGATATCTACTCGGCAACCCGCGGTTCTTTCGGGGATTTGGGGGCCAATTACCGCAATATCCTGCATTTGTTTGCCATGCTGGATAAGAAGCTGTCTTCCTATAAGGTTTCTTAATCAGAAAATCGAATATTAGTCTGAGATATACCAAAAAAGCGAGAAGGAGATGACTCCTTGCTCGCTTTTTCATGTACAGGTTTCTTACGAGAGCAATTCTTTAACAGCAGCGATTGGCTGCTCATAATCCGGATGCTCGCCCATTTCACTCAGGACTTGCACGTAGCGGATCGTATTGTCGCGGTCCAGGACGAAGACTGCACGATGATCCAGTGCAAATTCCTTGATCAGAACGCCGTACGATTTACCGAAGGAATTATCTTTGTAGTCGGATAAAGTAATGACCCGGTCTACGCCGGCCGCTCCGCACCAGCGGGCTTGCGCAAAGGGAAGGTCTGCACTGACAGTGAGAATGACCACATCTTCGCCGAGTGCTGCAGCTTCCTGATTGAAGCGGCGAGTCTGAGCATCACATACGCCGGTATCCAATGAAGGAACGACGCTGATCAGCTTGATTTTGCCGGCAAAATCCTGGAGGGTCACTTCCTCAAGGAGATTCTTATTCAGTCTGAAGTCTGGCGCCTGATCGCCAACCTTTAATTCAGGACCAACAAGGGTAATCGGATTGCCTTTAAATGTTGCCACGCTACCGCGTTCTTGAGTCATTTGATTCTCCTCCTAAACATGAGATAATGGATTCAGCCTTCATTATAATCGTTTTAAATTGGGATTGTCCAATTTGAGGGGAATTGAGGAGTTTACACAGTAAAGGAAGGATTGTATGATTTTTATTCGCTATGAGAACTGGAAGAGCTATTTGCGTTATTACCCGGTAACCTGCCTGATCCTTGCGGCCAATATCGTGATGTTCTTCATCACCGTATTCAGCGGCGGATCTACGGACTCCTATGTACAGCTGAGATTCGGGGCTTTAACCAATGTAGAGCCCTTCGCCAGCGAATACTGGAGACTCTTCTCTTCCATGTTTCTGCATCTGGGCTTCACTCACCTGATCTCCAACAGCTTTGCGATTCTGGTGTTTGCTCCGCCGCTGGAGAGGCTTCTCGGACACTGGAGATATGCGTTGTTATATTTAGGCAGCGGTGTTATTGCTAATGTGATTAGTCTTGAAGTCTATCGGCAAACTTTGGAGCCCCATCTGTCTGTAGGCGCATCTGGCGCCATCTACGGGGTTTACGGCGCCTTTTTGTATATTGCCCTGTTCCAACGGAATATGATGGATGAGAGCTCCAGGAAGACCCTTTACAGCATCTTAATGATCGGTATTGTCTTCAGTGTCATGGTAGCACAAATTAACTGGATGGCGCATTTTGGCGGTCTGGTTGCCGGCTTCTTCCTGTACGGACTTATTATAAGACTGTTAAAACGGCGTTGAATGACCGGCAAAGCCATGGTAAATTAGAATTAATATGATTTGTAAGCCCTTACTCTGCCATTTCATGAGCTAATTCTGATGTTACGAACAGATGCGAATGGAGCGATCGGACTCGTGGAATTAAGACAATTGCAGTATTTTCTGAAGGTTGCCAGGAAGGAACATGTTACTCAAGCGGCAGAAGAGCTTCATGTGGCACAATCTGCTGTGAGCCGCCAGATTCATCAGCTGGAGCAGGAGCTTGGTGTGGATTTGTTCATGCAAAAGGGACGTAATTTATACCTGACTGCTGTTGGACAGTTATTTTGCAGCAGGGTTGAAGCCATTCTGAAGGATTTGGAGCGAGCCGTTAACGAGGTGCATGAATTTTTGGACCCGGAGCAGGGAGAGATCAGGCTTGGCTTTCCCAATAGCTTGGGCATTCACATGATTCCAAGTGTCGTAGCCGAGTTCAGGAAGCTGTATCCCAATGTGAAGTTTCGATTCCGTCAGGGGACCTATCCGACCTTGATTCGGGATGTGGTGTCCGGAGAGGTAGATTTGGCGTTCATATCGCCGTTTCCGGAGAATCATGACCAGGTGGTCGGCAATGTGGTGCTGACAGAGGATCTGGTAGCCATTCTGCCGAATAATCATTCTTTGGCAGAGGAGCAGAGTATCAAGCTGAGTCAATTAAAGGATGAGAAATTTATTCTGTTCAGTAAAGGCTACTCGCTCAGGCCGATTGTATGGCAGGCTTGCCAGGAGGCGGGCTTCACGCCCAAGATAGCCTTTGAAGGAGAGGAGACGGATACGATTCGCGGCTTGGTAGCCGCGGGTATGGGAGTCAGCTTGCTGCCGGAGATGGCGCTTTTTCAGAGCTTCTCGCTGCAGCCCAGCCGTGTGAGAATCTCAGAACCGAAGGTGACACGAACCATCGGACTTATCCACCGGGCAGACGAAAAGCTTCCGCTTGTCGCGCAATCCTTCCGAGCCTTTTTGCTCGAATATTTTGGACTTCAAATCGATACTCCGCCGAGTCAATGACCGGCGGCTTTTTTTTGCTGTAAGTACGCAGCAAAATAAATGCAGGCTAATGAGGTTCAGCATGCAGGGGGGCAACGTGTGAAGGGGCTTACGATCGCTGTTGCTCGCGGATTTCTATGATTGGACTAAGATGTAATGAAAAAAGATACGTTAAATTCAGGAAAACTGATCAAGAGGAGGATATAGTGAAATTTTTGCGCTTAAAGTTGGCTAAAACGCGGATTTAACAAGTTACTGGAGATCTAAGGTAAGTTTTTTCACTAAAAGTGGGTTCGTGCGTCGAATGAAGCTTTTAAGGTAAGTAATTTCACTGGAGCGTGGCCGAATTGTTCGAGAGGGGCGAGGGAAGTTCGGAGCAAGACTGGAATCCCAGTCGGGAGGGGTAGTCGTCATGTGGAAAACCAATTGCGTAAGCTAACATTGGGAGATATAAGACCTTGCATTGCCTCATTGCCGTATGTGACAAGCTTGCAATGCGGTTTTTTTTTTTTTTTGACACGGCCATGTGCAAGCTGCGTTGAAGTTGAACTGCAAGGCGAAATAGTTAGGGTAAAAGTGTGAAGTGTACTGGAGAAGCGGAGCGTTCGCCTTTGTCAGAACTTAGTCCAATAGAGGAAATCCGCGAACAACAGCGATCGTAGGTACACTTCACACGTTGCCCCTCGCTAGAGCCATCTTGCACTACATCCTGCTTGCATACCTTAATCTCGATTGTTCGTAAAGATGAGAACGTAGCGAAGCAGTTCCAACAAGGACACCAATGCGGCTGCGACATAAGTCAATGCAGCTGAGTTCAGTACCTTGGCAACGCCGCGTTCTTCTGTCTGGCTAATAAAGCCCTGCTGGAGCATAATTTTTCGAGCGCGGCTGCTTGCATTAAATTCTACCGGCAGCGTAACCAGCTGGAACAATACGGCAGCCGAGAAGAAGATGATCCCGAGCCCGATCAGATTGAATGCGCCGAACAAGAAGCCGGCGAGCAAAAGAAAGGGAGCTACGCCTGAGGCGAAGTTAACAATCGGGAACATGCGGTGTCTGAGAACAAGCATCGGATAAGATTCTTTATGCTGAATGGCATGACCAACCTCGTGACAAGCCACAGATACAGCCGAGATCGAATTCTCGTAGTAGACCGGTTCCGACAGACGTACAACTCGTTTGATCGGATCGTAATGGTCGGTCAGTGTGCCTCTTACCGGTTCAATCGGTACATCGTAAAGACCGTTGGAGTCAAGCATGCGTCGAGCCGCCTGTTGACCGGTAAGGCCGTACATATTTGGAACCTTGGCCCATTTTTTAAATGTGCCGGACACCCGGAATTGTGCCCAGAGCGAAAGTCCGAATGCCAGCAGTATTGGAATAAGCATAACATCTGAGTACATTTTGCATTCCTCCGTCAAATAATCGTTATTTTCATCTACTGCAAATATCTCTCAGCTAAAGGGACCCTGATTTAGAATAATACGCAAAGCCTCAATACAAGCCAGACTCTGCGGCATCAGCTCGGCAAAAGCCCGTTTGGCTTGATTTGGCGATAATTTGGAAATGATTGGTTGAAGCTCCTTCACCTCGCGTTCCAGCTGCTGCATATGGATTTCTAGCGCACTAAGCTTCTCGGTTACTTCCTCGCCGGTTAACTTTTCCCACTGCTTTAGCTTTTCCCGGATTTCTTCAAGCGAGTACTTTTCCCGCTTCATTTCATTAATACGTGTCAGGCGAAGCAAGGTTTCAGAACTGTAAAGCCGGTAGTTGGTCTGTGTTCTTGTCTCCGGACGGATCAGCCCCAGCTTGGTGTAGTAGTCTATGGTGCGCTCGCTCACCTCTGCCGCCTTCGCAAGTTCACCGATTCGATAGAGTTTCGCTACTCCAATTAGACCACTCCTTTCCCGTACATATGGATTGCTTACTATTGGATAATGATACAAAACTATAACCGTACAGTCAAACGTCATACTTTCTAAAAATAAGCGGCTTTAGAATGAAAAACAATATATCTAACATACTATGTAAAGTTATTTATACTGCGTGCTATATAATTTGCACTTTCTTGCTTTTTTCTGAAAAATCTATTGTGTTTTTAGTGCCTTCAGCCATATAATCACCTTAACATTTTAATTTGTGTTAGGAAACTTAACATTGGGGAGAGGGTCTTATGAAGAAGAAGTGGTTGTATGGGATGTTAGCGGCAATCGGAGCATTTGCTTTTCCGGTATCTGCATTTGCTGCAGAGGGAGAGGTTACAACGGCCGTGCTGGAGCTTGGATTGAATTCCTTGTTTGTCTTTGTAGCTGCCATGCTGGTGTTCTTTATGCAAGCGGGCTTTGCGCTTCTGGAAGCCGGAACAGTAAGAATGAAGAACGCCGGACACGTAGCAGGCAAGACCGTATTAACCCTCGGAATCACTGTCATTGTATGGTGGGCATTGGGCTTCGCGTTTGCCTTTGGAGACGGCAACAGTTTTCTTGGGACAACAGGCTTCCTTTTTGGCGGTGATAGTGCCATTGGATCCTTCAGTGTATTTTCTGAAATCGGAGTTCCTTTGAATCTGATGTTTCTGTTTCAAATGGCATTCGCTGCAGTATCGCTTGCGATCGCTTGCGGGGGGATGGCTGAACGAGCCAAACTTAGCGTTTACATTGTATTCGGTGTCTTGTTCGTAGGGTTGATTTACCCGATCGTAGCGCACTGGGTATGGGGCGGAGGCTGGCTTGGCGCGTTGGGGATGCAGGATTATGCCGGTTCCACTGTAGTTCATTTAACCGGTGCAACCGCTGCCTTGGTTGCAACGATCCTGTTGAAGCCGCGTCTTGGCAAGTACAATAAGGATGGCAAGCCGAACAGCATTCCTGGGCATAATCAGGTGTTGACGGTGCTCGGTGTCATTATTCTCTGGATCGGATGGTTTGGGTTTAACCCAGGCAGTGCATTGACACCGCTTGGCGACGGATTCTTCGGTTATGTCCTGGCAACGACGAATCTCGCTGCAGCAGCAGGGGCGGTGGCCGCACTTCTAATCTCTTGGGCGGTTATGGGCAAATCGGATATACCAAGCATGCTGAACGGTGTTCTGGCAGCACTCGTAGCAATTACAGGTGCTTGTGCTTTCGTCGATGCATGGGCTTCAATCGTCATTGGTGCAGTAGCGGGCGTTCTTACCTTCTTTACAGCAAGATGGTTCGAGCGTGCTGGAATTGATGATCCTATCTATGCCTTCTCTGTTCACGGTATTGCCGGTATATGGGGTGCCGTTTCAACCGGGTTGTTTGCAACACCTGAGCTTGCAGAGACAACAGGAGTAGGTACAGCTGGTTTACTCTATGGCGGAGGCTTCGGACAGCTTGGTGTGCAATTGCTGGGGGTTATCGGTACATTTGCCTTCGTATTGGCCGTCTCATTCATTATTCTTGGGGGCATGAAGGTACTGATGGGCTTGCGAGTGACAGAAGAAGAGGAAATGATGGGGCTGGATATCAGCGAGCATGGCACTTACGGCTATCCGGAGCAAATGAGTCTGCTTCAGCAAGAGACTTCTTCGGTTAAGCCATCCGCCAACCACGTATCTTAAGATAGAAAGGGAGCCGGCTTATGAGCTATGATACGGCCGCGAGCCATTCCAGTCTTCAAAGGATCATGTCGGCTGCATCCCCGGAGATGTTGCGATCGGTTCGGATGCAAATGCAGGACGTTCTCCTGGACCAGTTTGCATCACTCCATATAGAGAAATGGAATCAAAAGGTCGGCGAAATGCACGATGCTGTTATGAAGCAAGCGGCAGTATTGTGCGAGCAGCAGTTGGTTGAGGAGGGCTTCGGCTCTCCTCCTGCTGATTATGCGTTTGTTGTATTTGGCAGTGCCGGCAGAAGAGAACAGACGCTGGGGAGCGACCAGGATAACGGACTCATATTAGCTGATCATGATCTGGAAAATGAGGAAGTACATCACTACTTCGAGTTGTTTGGCAAACGGCTGTCAGCAATTCTGGAAATAGCGGGATATCCCCCTTGCCCCGGAAATGTGATGGTTACGAATCCGCTGTGGAGAAAGACAACTCTTGAGTGGTCCCGTCAGCTTGCTTCCTGGAGAGACGAACCGGGTTGGGAGCAGGTTCGCTATTTGATGATTGCGGCAGATCTGCGGCATATTTCGGGGAATCCCGATTTGACGGCAGGGGTCAGAAACGAGATGTATGTCCTGTTTGAGCAGGAATCCACTCGGCAGGAATCGTTCCCTGCAGCCGTGCTTCGGAATACGCTCCGCCACAAAGCAGCATTGAATGTGCTCGGGCAGGTGATTACAGAGCAGGCCGGAGAGCATGCGGGCGAGTTTGATGTGAAGTATGGATTATATCTTCCTATTGTAAACGCGGTTCGCTATTTAGCGGTGGAATATGGTATCCATGCATCCTCAACCATAGACAGACTGTCTCAATTGAATCAACTGGATGCAGTTCCCTTTAGATGGGTGGAATCCTGCCAAACCGCCTTCGATACAGCGCTCAGGCTCCGCTCGGTAACAGCTGTCAAGGCCGGAGAGAGAGAACAGAGCGGTTCAGGCTATTTGCCGCAGAGCTTGCTTAAGCAAAAGGAAATCCGCCGGGAGCTGAGAGAGGCGCTCGGCACGGTAAGGCTGATGTACCGGTCTTTACAAAGACAGCAAAGGTATAGAGAGAGGAAATGGCTATGAAGGAGCCTATGAAGGGAAACGGAGGATTTTGGGAGGCATTAAGAGGGGGAGGAGCGCCGCGCCTTGGGTCAATGCTGGGAGCGCCCAGCGCCCAGCAAATTGCCTTCGTAAGATCGCTGACGAAGGGGCAACGAAGACCTGAGACACTGCATATTCCGCTTCATCAGCTGAAAACCGCAGTGTTCGATCTGGAAACAACGGGCTTTCATTATCATTATGGGGATGAAATCATCTCTTTTGGGGCTGTTAAAGTCGACGGTAATCAACCGAGCGGCGAGGAGTTCTACTCGCTCTGCAAGCCGGCATGCTCTATTCCGGATCGTATCGTGGAGTTGACGGGCATTACACAGGAGATGGTACTGGAGGCGCCGAGCTTGTTGCAGACGCTTCGGGACTTCATGTCATTTGTCGATGACAGGGTGCTTATTGCACATGGAAGTGCTCATGACAAAGCATTTCTTGATGTTGCGCTCTGGAAGACAACGAAGGCGCACCTGGGCCACAGGGTGCTGGATACGATGATGATTGCCCAGAAGCTGGAGCCGGAGCGCAAGCTGTCTTCGCTGGATGATTGGCTTCGCGTGTACGAGGTGCCTTTGCTCCGCAGGCATCATGCTCTTGAGGATTCCAGAATGACTTCAGGCTTATGGATCTCGATGATTGAAAAATTGAGGGAGCGAGGGATCGTTACACTGGGCGATCTCTACGTATTTCTCAGTAAAACGCAATAGTTGAATTGTAAAAATTTTAAGAAACAGGGTACAATAGAGTCAGAAGCTGATATCGCTTATGCTTAATAAAGGATAAGGAAGCTGATGATGAAAAGAAATACTTGGATATGGTTGATTGCATTCATCCTACTGGCAGGCATCGTAGTCGATCATGCCCAGGCTGGAAGAATTCCGGTTGCTGCTTGGGTGAGCAAAATTACGGGGAAAGCAGCCAAGGAAGAGCCCTCCCTAACATCGATGGCTGCGCAGTATGCGCTAAAGCCGGGTACGCCGGCTCCTTCCTTCAGCTTGCCCGGTCTGGATGGAAGCCGATACGAGGTGGGGGGAGCGAGAGATAAGGTGCTGCTGCTTAACTTTTGGGCTTCCTGGTGCGATCCATGCAAGGAAGAGGCGCCTGATCTGGTGGACCTGGCATCACGCTATCGGGACAGCCTGGACTTATATGCAGTGAATGTCACATTGTACGATAAGCTTGAGCAGGTGGAGCAATTTGTGAAGGAGTACAACTATACCTTTCCGGTGCTGCTTGATGAGGATGAGGAAATCTATAGAAAGTTCGGCGGGGTAGCATTTCCGACCAATGTGCTAATCGACAAGGACGGAATTATCCGGGATGTGATTGTAGGAACGTTAGCTCCGGACGAGCTGGAAGCGAAAATTAAGAAATGGATGTAATGAAAAAAAAGGGTGCGCAGCGGGAATGAACTTATGCTGCGCACCTTTTTATTCGACTGTTAATGATTGACTAATCCTCGGGAATCGGACGAGATGGCAACATAATCCTCACGCTTGGCCTGACCGATCAGTGCATAACGCAAGCTGTCCACAAGCGCTTCCCAGCTGGCCTCAATGACATTGCCGGAGACCCCGACCGTGCTCCAGGAATTACCGAAGCTGCCGGATTCGATCAGAACCCGAACCTTGGAGGCTGTCGCATCCTTATCATCCAGAACCCGCACCTTGTAATCGGAAAGATGAATATCCTGAAGACCCGGGTAATACGTAATGAGCGCCTTGCGGAGCGCGTTATCCAAGGCATTTACCGGACCGTTGCCTTCAGCGGCGGTGAAGATGCTTGCCCCATCAATTTTTAGCTTGACGAACGCTTCGGAGGTGACAGGCCCTCCTGCTGTTTTCTCAACCAGCATTTTAAAAGATTCAAACACGAACAGTTCCTTTAGATCACCGTTCGCTTCTCTGAGCAAAAGCTCCAGCGAAGCATCCGCACCTTCGAACTGATAGCCCTCATGCTCCAGCTCCTTGATTCTGTCGATGACCTCTCTCGTGCTCTCCCGTTCCGGATCGATCTGAATTCCCATCTGCTGGGCTTTGGACAGAATATTACTCTGGCCGGCCAGTTCGGATACCAGCACACGCTGGCGGTTACCGACCAATTCCGGGGCAATATGCTCGTAGGTTCTTGAATCCCGCAAAATCGCCGAGACGTGGATTCCTCCTTTATGAGCAAAGGCTGCGGAGCCGACATAAGGCTGATTGACCGGCATATACACATTGGCGATCTCGCTGATATAGCGCGCAGTGTTCGTGAGCTGCTGCAGCTGCTCTTCCTCAAGCACCTGGTATCCAAGCTTGAGTTGAAGATTCGGGATGACCGAGCAAAGGTTGGCGTTGCCGCAGCGTTCGCCATAGCCGTTCATCGTACCTTGAATCTGCTCGGCACCGGCACGCACCGCACTGATCGCGTTGGCAACTGCCAGCTCACAGTCATTGTGAGTATGAATTCCGACACGGGCACTTGTTGCCTGCCCCTTCAGAATAGTTACGATATCATGCACCTCATGTGGCATCGTTCCGCCGTTGGTATCGCACATCACCAGCCAATCGGCGCCGGCTTCCTCGGCTTTACGCATGACCGAAAGAGCATACTCCGGATTCTTCTTGTAGCCGTCGAAGAAATGCTCCGCATCGAAGATCACTTCCAGTCCTTTGCGTTTCAAAAAGGCAATGGAGTCATAAATCATCGCCAGATTCTCTTCCAGCGAAGTCTGAAGCGCGGTATGCACATGGAAGTCCCATGATTTGCCGACAAGGGTAGCGACCGAGACGCCGGAATCGATAATTCTGGCCAGGTTAGGGTCACGCTCCGCCAAGCTGTCCTTCCTGCGGGTACTGCCAAAGGCTGTGATTTTGGCATTCAGCTTATACTCCCGGACGCGCTTGAAGAACTCAATGTCCTTATTGTTGCTTCCGGGAATTCCGCCTTCAATGTAATGAACACCTAAATCATCCAGCTTCTTGGCGATTTTGAGCTTATCGTCGGCGGAAAGGCTGATGCCCTCACCCTGGGTGCCGTCTCTCAAGGTGGTATCGAAGATGGATAATGCCTTTGTCATGTTGGAATAGATCCCCCTTTGGATGTCTGTTAGTATAAGGCCCGATTTGTATAATTTCATATTATAGCATTTAATTTTTTAAATGTAACACGCTTTTTGGGATTTTACATAGGGGTTATTGACCGCATTTCCTGCCCGGAGGTATGCTGATGTTAAGAAAACAATACGAAGGGCGGTCTCGGAACCTGTGGAAGGTACAGTTGATGAATATTATCCGTCTCGGGGAAGAGTTGTGCTTCATATTGATATGAACGCATTTTACTGCTCGGTGCATGAGGCGGATGAACCGGAAAAATATAAAGGGATTCCAACGGCGGTAGCGGGAAGCGTGGAGCTGCGAAAGGGCGTAATTGTCACTTGCTCCTATGCCGCCCGCAGGCTGGGTGTGTCTACAGGAATGACCGTAAGCCAGGGACTGAAGAAATGCCCGGAGCTGGTTGTGATCCAGCCTGACTTTCATTTATATCGGAAGTATTCCCGAGCCTTCATGGATATTGCATACAGCTATTCGCCATTGCTGCAGGCGGTTTCTATTGATGAATGCTATCTGGATATTACCGGCTCCAGACAATTCGGAACGCCTCTGGATATCGCGCGCGAAATCCAGACACGAATCAGGGAAGAGCTGGGCCTTCCCTGCTCGATTGGAATTGCGCCGAATAAGCTTCTTGCCAAGATGGCCTCTGATATGAAGAAGCCGAATGGGCTTACCGTATTGCGGATCAGGGACGTGCCGGAAATCCTTTGGGGCAGACCTTGCCAGGAAATGTTCGGTATCGGAAGGAAGACAGCCGAGAAGCTGAAAAAGCTCCAGATCCATACGATCGGTCAACTGGCGGTAGCGGATGAGAACATGTTAGTTCAGCGGTTTGGCATTGCCGGAAGCTGGATGAAGCAGGCTGCCAACGGGCTTGATGATTCTCCGGTCAGAGATGACCGGGAGAAGAATAAGTCAGTCGGTCATACCACCACCCTTCCGAAGGATTTGACTGATAGTCAAGATATCCATCGGGTGTTTCTGAATCTTGCCGATCAGGTAACGCGCAGGCTGCGCAGACAACGGATGATGGCGCAGACGGTTCAGATTACAATAAGAACTCCGGATATGCGGACCATTACGCGTTCCAAGAGCCTGGAGACGGTGACTGACCGAATGGACGAAGTATACCGAGAGGCATGCGACTTGTATCATAAGCATTGGAAAAGCGAGCGGCCGGTACGGCTTCTGGGCATCACTTTGCAAAATCTTGTTGATAAAGAAGATTCTGCCCTTCAACTGGATTTATTTGATTATAGCGAGCAGCCCAAGAAAGAAGCGCTAACCAAGACGATGGATTTGCTGCGGGATAAATTTGGCGAAAGTGCCGTATTAACCGCAGGTATGCTGACCGAAGATCCCTCCGCCCTGATTCGGAATCATAAGATTCGGGGTACTTCGTTACAGAGGGATTTTCTGAAGGAACCGGGGGAATAATCAAGGAATCTTGCTTTTTGGGAATAGGAATGATGTGGAAATTGCATTGAAATCAAACGTTTTTTATATTATATTGAACTTGGTCACAAACTAAGCACCGGACTTGTTCCGTTTATTCAGGAGGCAGATTAAATGGCTAAATATACTTGGGTAGAGAAGGATACTTGCATTGCATGCGGCGCATGCGGCGCAACGGCGCCGGACATTTACGATTACGATGATGAGGGATTGGCAGAAGTTATTTTCGAGAATGACGGCAACCGCGGCGTAACGGCAATTCCGGAGGATATGTTCGAAGATCTTCAGGATGCTTGCGACGGCTGTCCTACCGACTCTATCAAAATTGCGGATAGCCCGTTTAACAAAGAAGGCTGATTGCTCGAGCCATTCTTAAATCATACCAGCAAAATCCCCTGCATGAATCTGCGGGGGATTTTTGTTCATCAACAGACTTTTTGCTGCCGATATACTTATATAGTGGGTTTACAATTCGGTGAAGCGCGGAGGCCAAGATGAATAACTCCTCTTATCTTAAAAAATATGTACGCAATCATCCCGACAATAAAATGGCCTGGTATTTACTGGGTAAAGAATATGAAGCATCCGGACAGGAGGGGAAGGCTCACTACTGTTACATTCAGGCAGGGAGCGTATACGAGGCGTTCGAGGCGAGCAAGGTGCCCGCTGATCTGTGGCAAGAGTACCAGGAAAATTTGCTCCAGGAATCGAAGCGCAAGGAGAAAAACAAGCGGCGATGGAGAAGGGCGTTTCTTGCACTGATGATCCTCCTGCTTGCCACGCTGCCTCAGGTGCAAGCGCCGGGCAGAACAACGCCAACGTCTGCGGACCTGGTGAATACAGCCCCCTTACCAGTACAGGAAGAGGATGAAGCAAATGCAGCTACCGAGCCCGAGGAGCAAGCGGTCAGCTCTGTGCCCGGTTTTACAGCGCAGCGCTATTTCAACGACCCTTCATCAAGGCAAGCGGGCCTGGCAAGCTTATTGGAAGGAAGTCAGGAGGGGACAAGCTCAACTATTTCCGGACAGCAGGCGGTGCTGGGGATGGATACTGCAGGCATATGGGCGCTCTGGTCGAGAAGCATGCCTGTTGTCTACACAATCGACAAGAATCCTGGTCAAGGGAAGATCACCGTACAGTCATTTGATCCGGAGGCTTGTGATTGTGATCCTCCAGAGCCTGGACAACTGCAGACCGATGCTCCGGATTGGATTGAGCGTCAAGAATCGCTGGCCGTGCTGATGTCCGCGATGCGGCATTTCAAGCAGAGCCGGGGAGAATGGCCGGAACAGCTGAGTGATCTGACAGGGGAGTTCCCCGGTAATTGGCTTGCCGGCAGCAATGCAATCATGGAACAGGCCTTTGTTCCGCTGCTCGCAGAGCTGAAGGGGCTATCCGGAAGCTCTGGAGAAGCGGATGGAGACGCAGCAAGCCCGGAGGCAGGTAATGGTTCAGGGCAAGGGGCGGCTCTATTGGCAGGGGAGCCTTTCTTCACGGAACCGATAGAGGTGCTTGTGGATCCGGCGAGCCATCAGCTTGCCGTGGTAAGCGGGAAGACGATTTTGCGGACTTACAAGGTGGGATTGGGTGGAGAGAGAACGCCCGAAGGCTCTTTTCAAATATCAGATAAAGTGGTGAATCCAAACGGCAGGGATAATGGGGAGTTTGGGAGCAGAGGAATGCAGCTCTCGGATACTAATTATGCGATCCATGGTACGGATGATCCGGACAGTATCGGCAAGGATGAGTCCTTGGGCTGTATTCGCATGGATAAAGAGGATGTGGAGGAATTATTCGATATGATTCCGAAGGGAACCAAGGTAACGATTAAGAAGGGGATTCTTCCAAAGCTGGAGCCGCAGCATGAACAGCGCTTTGAGCTTAAGCACCGCCAGAATCAGACCAATCCCCATCGGACGTATCGTTGGTTGAATTAGAGTTCAAAAAGTCAGTAAATGATGACCCTTAAAGGAAGATAATAATCAGTGAGACGACGACGATCAGAGCGGCAGTGACGGAACCTGTCCAGATAAGCGCCTTCTTGTTGACTTGTTCCTGGTTCTTGTGCTGGATAGCCGGTGCCTTGCGTTTGGTTGACATAGCGATTCCCCCCTCATTGAATACGGTTACTTGATCGTGCCTAGCCTTATTGTAACGGCTTTCACAGCAAATTTCCATATACAGAAAAAGAACAGTCGTACGGATGTGAACTTTTCTTTTCCAGCGGAAACCGCTAAACTGAATATGGAGTATAGTTCGAACTAGATCGGAGTGTGTGTAGAGTGCTGTATCGCCGTTTGGGGAAACCTATATTTTTTAAACTGGATCCGGAGCAAGCCCATCATTTGGTGATCGGCGGATTACATAGATCAGCTCAAATTCCCGGAATGATTCCTCTTCTTCGTAAAATGTACGGCATTTCTGGAGATTCCCGAATGTCAAGCCGCTTGTTCGGAGTGGACTTTCCTTCTCCGATCGGTCTGGCTGCCGGTCTGGATAAAAATGCAGAAGCCGTGAAGGGCTTCTCATCGATCGGATTTGGCTTCATGGAGGTCGGCACCGTCACGCCGCTTGCACAGCCTGGAAATCCTAAGCCCCGACTGTTCAGGCTTCCTTCGGATGAGGCGCTGATCAATCGGATGGGATTCAATAATCTGGGAGCCGAAGAGATGGCCAAGCGGCTTGCTGCTCTGAAATTCAGGCCTGTTCCGATCGGAGTCAATATCGGTAAGAATAAAGCCACACCCAATGAAGAAGCGCATTTGGATTATAAGAAGTGCATCGCGGCACTTTACCCTTATGCTGATTTCTTTGTCGTTAATATCAGCTCTCCAAATACACCTGATCTTCGCAATCTGCAGCATGGGAACGAGCTGGCTCTTCTGCTTGAAGCGGTTATGGCCGAGATGAAGAGTCAGGCCGAACACTTCGGGGCAGAGAAGGCCGTGCTGGTCAAGATTGCTCCGGATGTCAGCCCGCAGGAGCTGGAATATATGGTCAATACGATTGCCAGAAGCGGAGTGTCCGGCGTAATTGCCACTAATACTACGCTTGCAAGGGATGGGCTTAGTCATGCTCATGCCGGCGAGACGGGCGGACTTAGCGGAAAGCCGCTCCAGAAGAAGTCGACGGAGATCATCTCCCAAATATATATGCAGACGGACGGAAAGCTGCCGATTATCGGCTCGGGCGGGATTTTCACGGCAGAGGATGCTTATGAGAAGATTAAGGCCGGCGCAAGCCTGGTCGAAATTTATACGGCTTTGATCTATGAAGGGCCGGAAATTAACCGCAAGTTGCATCGTCAGTTAGGGGAATTGCTTCGTAAAGACGGTTACAGGCATATTTCCGAGGCCGTCGGAGCCGATCATCGCTGACGTTGAGATAAGACAGGAGGCACAACAGAAATGGACAGTAGAGATTGGGGAACCTTTTTGCTTCCATATGAACAAGCAGTAGAAGAATTAAAAGTGAAGTTCAAAACGATGCGCTCCGAGCTCAAAAAGCTGGAGGAATATTCGCCGATTGAATTCGTTACCGGCAGAGTCAAGAAGATATCCAGTATCCTGGATAAGTCGAAGAGGCTTCAAGTGCCGATGAGTGAATTGGAGACGGGAATCGAGGATATTGCGGGCATCCGCATCATGTGCCAGTTTGTAGAGGATATCCGCAGGGTGGCGGAGTATATTCGGACGCGGAAGGACCTCAGGGTCGTCTATGAAAAGGATTATATTACGAATTACAAGGACAGCGGCTATCGGAGCTTCCATATGATTATCGAATACCCCGTTCAGACATCGCTTGGTCAAAAACACGTTCTGGCCGAGATTCAGATCCGTACACTGGCTATGAACTTTTGGGCAACCATCGAGCATTCTCTGAATTACAAATATAAAGAGAGCCTCCCGGATGATATGAGAAAGCGGCTGAAGAAGGCAGCGGAAGCGGCTTTCGTACTCGACAATGAGATGTCCAGTATCCGGCAGGAGATATTGATTGCCCAGAAGAGCTTCGAGGATGACTCCAACATTGTATCCAAGCTGCTTATGAGCATCCATCAGCTGTACTTTTTCCACCTTGTCACGGAAGCTATTGAAGCGCAGGAGAAGTTCAACATTCTGTGGGAGAATCATGATATGGAGGGAATGAAGGAGCAGCTTGCCGAGGTCAAAGCGCTGATCAAATCGAAGAAAAAAGTGGAGGAGCCCGGGGATGAGCTATGAGCCGCTCTATGTGGCGTATCTAATCTATTTCAATCGGGATCAGGACTACTTCGAATGCCATGAGGTTCTGGAGGAGCTATGGCTGGAGCGGGACAAAGATCCTTTATATAAAGGACTGCTTCAGGTTGCGGTAGGGCTCTATCATTTTCGGAACGGCAACATCATCGGCGGGAGAAAAATGCTTCACTCGGCTGCGGAGAAGTTAGGCCCTTATCCGGCAACGTGTCTGGGGATTGATCTGGGCAAGCTTCGCCGATCGGTCCTCGAATATGCCCGGAAGCTCGACGAATTCGAGACGGCTCCGTTCGAGTACTATGATCTGCGCATCGAGCTGCTTGACCAAGAGCTGATTCAGGCTGTAGAGACTGCAGCCGCAGAGTTGGCCCCTAATGTCCCCCAGCGGCGAGGCCCGCAGCGGGGAGCCAAGCATGAAGCCAGGGAAGCAGCCAAACAGCGGAAGGAATGAATAAGGATGCAGCTTGCCCGTAGGGCAGGCTGCATTTTATGTTATAATATCGGAGGGCCGGACAAGGCCCAGAACAATTAGAAATGGATGGGATGCGATGCGATGGCGCTGCAATTGCCGCTAGAATTCGTCAACAGAATGAACGCCCTTTTGGGAGAAGAAGAATTTCAACGATTTATGTCTTCGTACAATAAACCGCGCTTTGCCGGTATTCGGGTAAACACACTAAAGATCAGTGTGGATGATTTTCGTAAGCTGTCTCCATTTGAACTTCGCAGTATACCTTGGTGTGAATCCGGATTTTATGTCGATGAAGGATTGAAACCGGGCAAGCATCCGTACTATCATGCAGGCCTGTACTATATTCAGGAGCCGAGTGCGATGGCGCCGGTAGAGGTATTGGATATCCAGCCTGGGGACCGGGTACTGGATTTGTGCGCTGCGCCAGGCGGCAAGTCGACCCAGATTGCAGCCAAGCTGCAGGGGGAAGGGGTACTGGTAACGAATGATATCAGCGCGGACCGAACGAAGGCACTGGCTAAAAATATAGAGCTGTACGGAATTCGAAACGCAGTGGTCTTGAATGAGACACCAGAGGCAATTGCACGAAGCTTTCCGCATTATTTTAATAAAATACTTATCGATGCCCCATGCTCGGGGGAAGGGATGTTCCGTAAGGATGAGGATATGGCTCGCCAGTGGGAGCGTCATTCCGTACAAAAATGTGTTTTAATGCAGCAAGACATTTTGCGCGTGGCTGCGCAATTGTTGGCTCCCGGCGGAATGATTGTCTACTCCACCTGCACCTTCTCGCCCGAGGAAAATGAGGATCGGATCTTTGAGTTTTTGCTTGAGAACCCCGATTTTGAGGTGGTCCCGCTGAAGCTGAAGCCTGGCTTTCAGCCCGGACATCCGGATTGGTTGACCCATCCTCTGGCAGCCTCAAATCCGGAGCTTGGGAATCAAACGGCCGGGTGCGGGCGACTGTGGCCGCATCGAATCGACGGGGAAGGACACTTTCTAGCTGTGCTCAGGCATCAGGGGCAGCACCTGACTGCAGAAGAGATGTCCCTCAAGCAATCGGAAGCGGAAGAACCCTTGCGAGGCAGCTCCTTCAAGCAAGAGGAAGAGTTCTTGAAGGAGGCGCCTCGCAAGGGGAAGCGAAAAGAAAAGCCGCGTCATCAGCGTCATTCAAACAGCCAGGACGATCATGAACAGGAGCTGTTGAAGGGCTGGCTGGATTTTGCTGCGAATCATTTATTAGAAGCGCCGCAAGGGCATGTAGTCCTTTTCGGTGGACATGTCTATATATCTCCGTTACCGAAGGACAAGCTGAAGGGCTTAAAGGTTGTCAGACCGGGATGGTATGTCGGAACAGTCAGTCACGGACGCTTTCATCCGGGCCACCCGTTGGCGTTGGGGCTCCGGAGTGACGAAGCTAAACGGAGGGCAGACCTTTCAATAGAGCAAGGAGAAGCCGTCCGCTATTTGAAGGGAGAAACCCTGGAAATACCTGAAGCAAGAGTTGTCAGGTCTTCCGGTCTTCAACCCAAGGGGTATGTGCTGATCACGGTGAGCGGCTATCCGCTTGGCTGGGGAAAATGGCAGGACGGCATGATCAAGAATGAATATCCGGCCGGATGGAGGTGGACTTAATTCATGGCAGAGGGCAAGAAGACACAACGGATTGACAAGATGCTGGTGCATCTTGGCTATGGATCCCGGTCAGAGATCAAAAAGTGGGTCAAGCAAGGCAGAATCACAGTTAATGGAACAGTAATCAAAGACAGCGGACTGCAAAGTGATCCCGGCCTGGATCGGATTGAATTTGATGGCGTGGCCGTTGTTTATCGTGAGTTTATTTATATCATGCTGCACAAGCCGCCGGGCGTGATCTCTGCAACGGAGGATGCGCGCGAGCGCACAGTTCTGGACCTGCTGCCTGATGAGCTAAGGGTGTTCAGTCCCTTTCCTGTAGGAAGACTGGATAAGGATACCGAAGGACTGCTGCTGCTGACGAATGATGGTCAGCTTGCCCATGAGCTCCTCTCTCCTAGAAAGCATGTCCCTAAGACCTATCTCGCTGATTGTGCAGGAGAAATCGGTGAGAAGGAAGCCCGGCAATTCGCCGCAGGCGTGGAGCTGGATGACGGATATAAGACGCTCCCTGCTGAAATGCGGGTAGTTAGCAGGGAGACCGCTGCGGACGGAAGTCCAAGCACCCGTATCGCGCTGACGATCTCGGAGGGAAAGTACCATCAGGTTAAACGGATGCTGGAAGCCGTCGGTTCCCGAGTGACCTATCTGAAGCGGATTTCCATGGGGCCGCTCGAACTGGATGAAGCATTGCCGAAGGGAGCTTTTCGCGAGCTGCTGGCGCCGGAGTTGGAATCCCTTCGTTCTTATAGCGCAAGCTCAAAAAGCCGGCTTTTCAGCACCGGGAAGGCATAGAAAAAAAACTATAGATCATAACACGGAAGGACAAGGAGAGGTGTCAGGATGGAGATGAAATTCAAACTGATTGCATTGGATATGGACGGAACATTGCTGAATGACGATCATGAGATTAGTGCAGGAACGGTGGAGACTATTCAAGCCTTGGCCGGACAAGGTGTTGAGTTCGTCCTGTGTACCGGACGGGCACCGTTCAGCTCCATTCCCTATATGCAGAAAATGGGACTGAATGGTTATGTGATTACGCATAACGGCGCGGCAACTGTAGGTACCCGGGACGAGAGGATCGTTCATGAGTTCGGCATGACTCCTCAAGGCTTGAATCCCTATATCGAATATTGTCGGGAACACGGGATTCACTATGATGTGAACACGACCTTCTCGGTCTATGTGCCGAATGCACCGGGGCTGAGCCAGGAGGCGCTTGATCTTTATCACCGCTTCCTGATTGACCCGCTGGATTTACCAGCATGGGAGGAGTTCTCCGAGCCGATCGTCAAGATGACGCTTACCGCTGATATGCAGCAACTGGATCAGGTGCAGTCGGATTGGAGCGTCTGGGCGCCGGAGTTTAATATTTTGCGCAGCGGCGATTTTTTCATTGATATTATGCACAAGGAATCCTCCAAGGGTGCGGCCCTGAAGAAGCTTGCCGAGAAACGCGGACTTCAAGCAGAGCAGGTGATGGCTATCGGCAACTATTATAATGACCTGTCGATGCTGACTTATGCCGGTCTTGGCATAGCGATGGATAATTCTCCGGTTGAGGTCAAAGCGGCTGCTCAAGCCGTTACTGCAACTAACAATGAAGAGGGCGTTAAGCTGGCCCTGGAGAAATATTGCCTGGGGAATTAAGAGAATACGGCAAAAGGGGGCATCCCGTCAGATCCGAGATCTGCGGGACAGCCCCCTTTTTGTTGATCGCCGCGATTCTATTTAGAGAACCAGTGCGCGGGAAATGATAACGAGCAGGATAAAGAGCACCAGAATAGCTCCCGTCGACGTGAAGCCGCCGCCATATACTTCACCCATTGTTATTCCTCCCTCATCATATGGATCAAGATCCCGTTCACAGCGGGATACCGTATCATATGCCGAGGGGGCGTAGCAGGTATGGATAGGTGCCCTCTTCCAACAAATCGGGAGTATGCGGACAGCAGAAGCACAAGTACGAAGCACGCGCCTTGACAATCGGGGCAGCAACAAGTTTTACTGCGGCCGACGCAGTCCTTTTGGCAAATGATTCTTGAGTTGACCGCCGCTGGCTTTGCCCCAGCCGAGCGGGAAGCTCTCGTCGCCGCAGCGCAGGGTGACAAGGCACCAGCCGCGCAGCTCAGGCGGCACAGTCAGCGTCTCGCCGTGCAGGAAGGCTGCCGTCTCGGCCGAATCAGCGTCCAGCATCCAGTGCTGTGCCGCTGATTCGGCCCGGGCAGCCATCGCAAGCGCATGCGCGGGCTGGAAGCGCCCTTTGCGCAGCTCGCCGAGCTCAAGCCCGGCTCGGGGCACCTTCAGTCCTGACAGCTTCTCTGCCGTCAGGACCAATTCCTTGCCGCGCGGCAGCAGGTAGAGCGCCTCGCCGAAGAGCACCGGCTCCCCGCGCAGGCGGCCGCTGTCCAGGCCCGGCAGTGACTCATCGGCCCACTGCCGGAATGCCTCCCAGGCGGCCGCGATATCCTTGCCGCCGCTGCCGCGCGCGTCCCGGCGGGCTTCGCGTCCCTTATGCGGACGCTTCACCTCACCGCCAGCGTTGTTATCCTCCGCGTTCGCGTCGTCAACATCGGTAAGCTCCAGCAGCGCCGCATAATGCCCTTCGCCCTCCTGGAGATGCGGCCAGATGCGCTTCTCGGCAATCAGCTTCAGACGGGGATGAGCTGCCAGCAGGCGCTGCATCATTTCCTCATTCTCCTGCCGATTGAAGGTGCAGGTCGAATAGGCAAGCTTGCCTCCCGGCTTGAGCATGACAAGCGCATCCTGCAGAATTTCCCATTGCCTTACCGCACACAGCTCGACGGACTTTGGCGACCATTCTGCCGTCGCTTCCGGATCCTTGCGGAACATGCCCTCACCGGAGCAAGGGGCATCCAGCATGATCCGGTCAAAGGCCGCAGGGAACCGGGAGGCCAGTTCAGGGGGAGCAGCCTGAGTCACTACCGCATTCGTGATGCCCATTCGTTCCACATTTTCGGCAAGTACCCTGGCGCGCTGCGGATGGGGTTCATTGCTGATCAGCACTCCCTCTCCCTGCATGTAAGCCGCGATTTGAGTCGTCTTGCCCCCCGGCGCAGCCGCGAGGTCCAGCACGGTTTCACCAGGCTGCGGCATAAGCAGCTCGGCTGCAGACATGGCCGAGGGCTCCTGAATATAATATAATCCGGCCGCATGATAGGGGTGCTTGCCCGGGCGGGAGTTCTCTTCATAGTAATACCCGGTAGGACACCAGGGTACCGGCCGAAGTCCGAACTGTGCGGAGAGAAGTTGCTCTGCGGCAGATCCGGAGGTCAGCTTCAGTTGATTGAGGCGGAGACCGAAGGCGCGCGGCGCATCATAGCTGCGCAGGAAATCAGCTCCTTCGGCCTCTCCCAGCATATGGGTCATCTGATTGCGGAAGTCTTCCGGCAAGGAAGGTTTGGTCATCGCATCTTGCTCCTTTACAAACGTTCTATCTATACAACAATTGAACTGTCGATCCTGCATTAGGGGCTTAACTAGAAATCCTGTCGCGTTAGCAGTACTTAGGAAGTTTAACATATCCTATTTTAATCTCAAAAGGGGAATGGATGTTCCGCTTGGCCTATGGCATAATGAAGAGGAGAGCGGTTCATCCGCAGGTTAGCAGGACACAGCAAAGGAGAACCCTTATGAAACTGTTGCAGGCTTTGTTTTTCCCGCCGGAGCAGCCCGGGGGCGTGTCATCAATGATTCCCTATTTGCAGGAGCGCTTCAATCCGCCGCATTGGGAGATGGAGCTGTTCTCGATCCCCAAGCGAATTCGCAGCAAGGGAAGCGATGCAGTCGAATTTCAGACCTTTGATTGGCATCAGTATGAAGCCAGCCCGGTGGTGCAAAAGTACGTCCAGACCTATCGCGATTATCTCTGGTGGACCCGGCTCCGCCTAAAAACGACGTTTGATCTCATTCATGCACATCATCCCATCGCCGGGCTCGCCATGAAGGAAGTATTTCCGGATACTCCGGTCATTCAGAGCATTCACTCCAGCTATGAGCGGGAGCTCATTCTGAACGGAAGGATTCAGGAGAACGGACTTGAACATCAATTTTTGACTTCCATTTATAAGGAGCTGGAGCATCGTACGGATCGGCTGCTTACTGTATCGCACTCCTTTAAAGAGTACCTGAGACCTTATGTATTAAATTACGATCAAATCGATGTCATTCCGAACGGTTTTGATGAGAAACGCTTTAAGCCGATTCCCCATGAAAATGAGGTCGCCCAGCTTGTCACGGTATGCCGTCTTGTACCGGCCAAAGGAATTGATACTTTACTGGAGGCCTGTGCCAGGCTGAAGGAGCGGGGGCTTGCTTATGTGCTCCATATCATCGGGGACGGGCCGATACGCGAGGAGTTAGAGCAGCGGGCTCAACAGCTCGGCGTGTACAGTGAGACGATTTTCTACGGTTATACCCTTCATCCTGAGGAGTTTATGCCATTCTTTGATGTATTTGTACTGCCGTCCCGCGCCGAGGCATTCGGCTCCGTCTTCGCTGAGGCGGCCTTGTGCTCGCTGGCTTTGGTCGGCTCTGATATTGGAGGCATCTCGGAGCAAATTGCGAACGGGACGACCGGATTGCTGGTACCTCCCGATGATGCGGACCAGCTTGCCGACGCACTGGAAAAGGTGATCGTCGATCCGGCTTACCGGTATGAGCTGGCGCGGAACGGATCGGATCATGCCAAGAACCATTATTCGTTGAATCGGGTCGTTCATGAATTGAAGAAAATTTACTTGCAATATAAAGGATGAAAGGGTGATCGCTTTGCATCCGTTTCGTTTTATACATGCCGCGGATCTGCATCTGGATACCCCGTTTACAGGCATGACCGGGATACCTGACCGGCTGCGCAGTTATCTTCAGGATTCCACCTTCGCCGCCTTGAGCGGGCTGGTGGATCTTGCTGTTTCCGAGGAGGTTGACTTTATCGTCATTAGCGGCGACGTCTATGATGCCGCTGATTCTTCACTACGCGCGCAGCTTCGCCTGAAGGAGGCGTGGGAGAGGCTTGATCGGCACGGAATACCGGTCTATGTTATTCACGGCAATCACGACCCGCTTGGCAGCCGGGTACGACTTGCCTTGCCTTCGAATGTCAGAATCTTCGGCTCCTCGCTGGAGAGTTATACCGCGGTCAGCCGTTTGAACGGACAATCGGTAGCTGTTGTCAGCGGAATATCCTATGCGTCTTCCTCGGTGACAGAGAATTTGTCACGTCATTTTATCCGCAACGAGGATTCGTCTTTATATCACATCGCCCTCCTTCATGCGAACGTAGACGGACAAGAGGGGCATGATGCTTATGCCCCTTGCTCCCTTTCCGAGCTGCGCGAATCCGGATATGACTATTGGGCTTTGGGACATATCCATAAACGGCAGGTGCTCAGTGAAGCGCCATGGGTCGTCTATCCGGGAAATCCGCAAGGACGGAGCATGAAAGAGACCGGGCCAAAGGGCTGTTATCTGGTAGAAGTCGATGAAGCAGGGAGGTCCGTGCTGCATTTCCATGAGCTTGACCAATTAAGATGGTGTGAGATTGAACTTTCCATTGAAGGCCTGAATACAGAAGAAGAATGGAAGCTTCGGACCGAGGAACGGCTTGAGGCCATAAGGCAGGACATGAAAGGCAAACCGGCTATTGCCCGCTTCAAGTATACCGGGAGCGGCCCCCTGCATGCGCTGATTAGCAGCGGGCGTGAAGCAAGAGAACTGCTGGCCGAGCTGCAAAGGCAGGAGGAGATGCGGGTGGGCGCCGGGAGCACAGGGTTGCTGCCAAGGGGAATTGTATGGCCTGCCGGTATCCGGCTGCATACACAGGCTGCGGTGGATCGGGAGCAGCTGCTAGGAGAGGACAGCTTCCTTGGCGAGTTGTTCCGTATGGCGGAGCAGGCTGAGCGGGAGCCGCAGCTTCTGGATGAACTGCTGGAGGCAGCGCTGGAGCCGATGAAATCGGATCGCCGGCTGCGTCAATTGCTGAAGTCCAAGAATGCGCAGGAACGCCTGGAATGGCTGCATTTCGCGCGCGAGACCGCAGCCTCTCTTCTGCGTGAAGAGGGAGCGGCAGGGGAGGGCGGACGATGAGAATCGAGCGGTTGAATGTCCAAGGCTTCGGTCAGCTTCAAGGGCTCCAACTGGAGCTTAAGGAGGATGTGACGGTCCTTTTTGGACCGAATGGAGCGGGCAAGAGCACCTTGCTTGGCTTTGTGCGGGCGATGCTGTTCGGAATCCCTTCCCGAAGCTATGGAGCTCAGCGGTATGAACCGACAAGCGGAGGCATTCACGGAGGAACTATCACGATTCGTGATCCGGAAGGCCGGAGCTGGTTCATCGAGCGCTATGCGAAGCCGCCAGAAGGAACAACCTTGTCCGGCAGAGCGGGCGACAGGCTAAGGATTAGCCGAAGTGATCCCGAAGGCGGAATGGTCGAGCTATCGGACGGGGATCTGCGCAGAGAGCTGCTGGGCGGGATGTCGAAGGAGATGTTCAACCAGCTGTTTGCGGTTACCTTATCCGAGCTTCAGGAAGTATCGGCGCTTGCTTCGGATGATTTAAGCAGCTATTTGTTTCACGCCGGTATCGGCGGAGGGACGGCAGTGCTGCAGGGAGAGAAGAAAATCCTTCAAGAGCTGGACAAGCTGTATCGTCCCCGGGGCAGAAGCCAAGAGATTTATGGATTGACCCAGGAGCTTGAGCGTATCGAGCTCCAGGCGGGAGCAGCCAAATCGCTCTTGCCACGATATGAGTCTGTGACTCTGGAGCTGAAGGAGCTCGAAGACCTCCTTTACGGCACTGCTGCTGAATATGAGCAGTGCGTTGAAGAGGAGGCTTCGCTTAGCAAGGCGATCGCATGTCGTCCTGCTTGGTATAGACGGGAAGCGATCCTTAGAGAGTTAGCGGATTTGCCGGAACGGCCGGCATTCCCGGTACAGGCGAAGGAACGCTGGAATCGGCTGCAGGAGGATAAGGCAAGAGAGCTTCCGGAGCTGAATGAGCTGAAGCGGAAAATCGCTGCTATGGAATTGGAAATCCGGACAGCATCCGCCGATTTCACGCTTCTTGATCAGGAGCAAGCCATTCTTCAGCTGGAGCGGCGTCTTCCTGCTTATGAGAGCCGCAGGCAAGAGGCCGTTGAGCTGGCTAGCGAGGCGTCCAGGCTTGAACAAAAGCTGGAGCGCTGTCTGGAGAGCATCCACCCGGATTGGACGCGTGATCTGCTGCGGAAATTTACAGGTACAATCGGTGAGCGTGAGACGGTAAGAAGAACGAATACGGAGTTTAGCGCCTATGAAAGAGAGATGGAGGCCCTTTATCAAGAGCGCCTGAAGCTGGAGCGGGAGGCGACTGCGGCAGGCACCGAGCTTGATCGCATAATGGACAGACTGGCGGCAAGCAGAGAGGAAGGGAATCGGGATTATGCCCCGCTGCGCTCCAAGGATCGGAGCGAGACTCAAGCCTTGTGGAATGAGATATCCGGACTCATCGACCAGGCGCGCGGAGAACAAGTTCTGCTTCGGGAAGAAGGACTTCCGTCGACAGAGGTCACTAGATCAGCTCGTCCGGCCAAGAAATTATCCGGCTGGCTGGCAGGGGCTGTCTTGCTGACGGTTGTAATCCCGCTCCTGTTGTGGCTCATTGCGGACTCGCTATGGGGGAGTCTTGTCAGTGCTATTGTCTTGCTCGGGATTGATTTATACCTGGTTAGCAAGGTGTTCAACAATAGACAGCAATCGAAGGATATTCCACGAAAAGCGCAGGAAAGCAGAAGGAGCTTATCTGCTACACCTGCCGGATTAAAGCTGAGCCAGTTGCTGCCCAAGCTGGTTCACCTGCCTGTCGGAGAGTTGGGGGCACCCTCCCGTTTGTCGGGTTACTCGGTCTCGTTCAAGGCTGAGGGAGGGCTGGATGGCTATACGCTGACAGATGAGGAAGAACGGATACTCCGCAGGCTGATGGAGAAGTGGATGCTCTGGAGCCAAAGGCAGGAGACTCTGGAAGAGCAAGTAGCTGAGCAACGCCGGAAAAAGCACGCCCTGGATGAAGCATTAGCCGGACTGGAGCGTGAGCTGACTCGGAAGGAAGAGATCTTTGCAGCTCAATCCCAAGCCTGGGAGCGCTGGCTGGCTGAGCGTGAGCTGGCTCCGGAGCTATCGCCGGAGGCGGCGCTGGAAGTGTTTCGCCTTGCCGAGCAAGGAAGGGAATGGCTGGAGCAGCTCGAAGCCGTAACCTTGAAGCTTGAAGGCGTTAGGCATGAAATCGCAAGCTTTGAGTCGGACTGCCGGGCCTTGAATGGGATAGGCGGATCAGCGGAGGATGAGGTAGCGGCGGCTATAGAGCATCATGCCTTGCCGGGTAAATTGCATCGCGCCTTGGCTGAGCTGGAGCAACAGCAAAAGCAGCGGGAAGCTGCGAGCAGACTCGAGGAGAAGAAGGCTCGCCTTGAGGAGGAGCTGGAGAAAGCGCTGGATCGGCTCGGACTTCTGGAACAGGCAGAGAGGCATTTGCTGGATGAAAGCGGTGCGGAGGCTGGAGAGCAGCTCCTGCGCATAGCAGAGGAAGAAGCCCTTCGCGGACGACTTAAGGAAGAGCTAAGACAGGTTGAGCTGGAGCTCCATTTAACAATCGGTTCAGAGCACGGTGAGCAGGTAAGACAGCTTCTTAAGAGCCGGGAAGAACCGGAATTATCCGTTCTGCTTGCGGAGGCGCGTGACAGGCTTAAGCAGGCAGAGACCGCAAGACAAGGTCTGGTTGAGCGGAAAGGACGCTTGCTTCAGGAGCGCGAAAGTCTGGAGGCCCAGGGGCTTCGGGACAATTGGCAGCAGCAATTGGCTGAGCAGGAAGCGGCGCTTCATGACGCGGTAGACCGATATGCTGCATTGGCGCTGTGTCATGAGCTGATCGGACGGGTACGCAAAATCTATGAACAGGAGCGGCAGCCTCAAGTACTTAAGACGGCATCAGCCTATTTGAAGGAAATGACAGGGGGGCTGTACTCAAGAATCCTGGTGAAGATGGGGACCCAGGAGCTTATGGTGGAGCATCGGGACTACGGACCGATCGGAAGCTCTTATCTTAGCCGGGGGACCGCCGAGCAGACCTATCTTGCCATGCGGCTAGCATTGTCGGATGCGGTGTCCGGGTCCCGGAGCCTTCCATTACTGCTGGATGACCTGTTCGTGAATTTCGATAGAGGAAGGCTGCAAGGGGCGCTTAAGGTGCTTGGACACCTATCCGGAAAGCAGCAGATTATTTTTATGACCTGCCATGATCATGTTCTGCAGGAGATCAGGGAGCATTTTTCGTCCGTTGATGTTATCGAAATTCATTAAGGAAGCTAAGTCTCTTTGTAACGGGCGAGCATGACTGCCCACAGGAGGCTGAACAGTCCGAAGAGCGGGTATAAAACCGATAGCAGCGCACTGAAGCCGAACTGGCTGGTCACATAACAGATGGTTAGAATACTGATTGACAGTAATGCGGAGGGAACCTTAAGATACTGCTTCAATTGCAAGGTTACGCCGTATACATCGGCCACGAAGGTGCTGAAGATCTCCATGAAGATCAGTAAGATGTAAATGAGCTGTATTGTGGTACCAAGCTGTCGGGCGATGTTGCCCATCGGAATCTCGAACTGGGTGATGCCGGGCATGCTGGAGGAGAGAGCGAAATGCCCTGCCATGAGCATGAAGCCTACCCCGATGCCGCCCGTGATCCCTCCCCAAATGATCGTCTTCCGATTTCCGGTGTGACTGCCTATTGGTACAAGAACCGCCTGTGCCATGGACAAATTGAAGGCGGAGTACATCAGCGGTGATGCCAACACGGCTAGCGGGCTAGCATCAGTAGTGATCGTCAAGAAACGGGAGGCTCCGGGAGAACCGGCCGTATTGAAGATAACGGCGAGAGATAGGGTGATCATCATCGGCACCACAACCGTATTCAGCTTCATGACCCCGCCGATTCCTCTGCCTAATAGAAAAAAGGTGGCAACGAGCGTGATCCACAGGCCAACTTGAAAAGGAAGGCCAAGGTGCTCCTCGAACACCGAGCCGGCTCCGGCCAGCATGACGCTGTTGACGCCGATCAGGACGACCAGGGTGAACAGACTGAGAACCTGTCCGATTTTTTCGCCAAATAATTTGCGGTTCAGGTCTTCATAGGATGTGGCCTGGATTTTATTCGCGAGCAGCATCATCTTCGTTCCCAACCAAATAAACATGACAGTAGAGAGCAGGATGGTCAGTGTGCCCCATTTTCCATATCGGGTAAAGAACTGTAATATTTCCTGACCGGTAGCAAAGCCTGCACCGACGACGGTTCCGATATAAGTGAACGCAATCTGCAACACTTTGATGGTATTTCTCATGGTACTCCCCCCGGATGATGTGCTATATATAGTACAAGGTATGTTATCCGGCAACGGGACATGACTCAAAGTCGTAAACAAGGAAGCTCGGGAGGAAATGGCATGGATAAATTAAAACAAGCAATTATAGATCAAGGGGTTGTTGTATCGGACCAGGTGCTGAAGCTCGATGCCCTGCTTAACCATCAGGTGGATCCGCAGCTGACGATGGAAATGGGGCGTCAATTTGCTGACCTGTTCAGGAGCGAGCACGTGACCCGGGTCGTTACCGTGGAATCTTCGGGAATTTCCATCGCTTTTGCAACCGCATATGAGCTTGGTGTTCCGCTGGTATTTGCCAGACGGAAGAAGTCGCTTCCGGCGGAGTCGGAGGTGCTGTGCGAACGTGTGCCTTCCTTTACGAAGGGAATGGTTACCGATCTTCTGATCTCCAAGGAATTTTTGAAGGAGAATGACCGAATTTTATTTATTGATGACATTATTGCCAATGGAGATGCGGCCCGGGGATTGATCAGAATTGTTGAACGCTCGGGAGCGACCTTGATCGGAGCGGGCATCGTTGTCGAAAAGTGCTTCCAGCCAGGGGCTAATGCGCTTCGAGAGAGCGGCATCCGTCTGGAGTCTTTAGCTAAAATCGCCTCGCTTGAGGGCGGGAAGATCGTCTTCGCGGATTAATCTATTTCTTCAATCTTCCTGCCCTATTTTTGCGTCCGCTTCTTTGCAGGTAAGGTTATTTTCGATATAATGGGGATGACTAGGAGAGGAGGCTTACAAAATGGGGAACGAATCGGTAGTGAATTCGGACTTTTTCATTTCTAAATTGGCTGATGCAAAGGTTACCTTCGAGCGTGCACTGGATTGCAAGCATACAGAATTTGATGACCTTTATCCCTATATGCTTGAACACCCTCAGTTCTTCTGGTATAAGCGCTATGTGGCCTGGTCAGAACTGCTTACGATTGCCGGGCTGTGTGAAGAGTTGAATATAGCTTGGCGGCAGGAATTCAGTCCTCAACAGGTTGGATATATCCAGCAACGGGTTATGTCCGCGAAGGTGCTTGATTTCTGGTTCGAGAAGAACGACAGCAAGGAGCATGCTCAGCGTTAACAGGTAAGGTTGTTGTATTGCTTGAGTATAGAGGCTTGCGCTTAAGGCGAAGCAGGATGAAGTTGTGCAGACATAAGACTCCCGCAGCTTAAGGTTGCTGCGGGAGTTTTTTTGAAGATATGGGAAATAATACGGATTCACTCGAAAGGAGGATTCAAGGCATGATTTCAGATGAGCAGCTGAATGAATTCAGAATATCCGGGGAGAAGGTTCGAGTGGTTCGCGATGCCATGCCTGAAAATGATGTGCGCGGCATCGTGGTGGCTTGGGATGACACGCATGTGCTCATCCGCAGACCGAACCGGAACGTCGTTAAGCTCGACCGGAATTACAGCTATCGACCTTCACGCGAACCTCGGGTATCCTCTTGGGAGGAAGGCACACCGGGGCAGGAATAGAATCAGTCTGTTTGATAGCGCACAATTCTCAAATATTCTCGGGGCGAGAAAATCACTTCGTTTGCCAGCTCTGTTGAGAATGCACCGATCTGCCCGAATTCCGTGCGCGGAGCTGAATCAACAGGATTCTCGGGGAAGCTCAGATGCATTCTCCACCCGGCGATAAAGATCATGGCAAAAATGCCTGAGCAAATTTTTATTTTCTGTTTTGTCAGCATGAGCAATATACCTCCATACAAGGAGAATTTCCATTAGCCCAAGGATCCATACGTTTTGTTGAAACCTTTACTTTTTTTTCTCCAGAAGCTATAATCGGTTTAATTTGATATGAATGGAAGTCGGAGGAGCCTGTCACTAACGGGCTCTTTTTGTGTTTTTTTAGCTATTTTTAATTAGGAGGCAATGAAATGACTACAGCAGAACATCGGGAAAGTGTAATGGTATGCGTATACTATGGTCCTCATGGTCAGCGGTTGATCCAGCGCGGAAGTCAGCTAGCCAAGCTTCTTCGGGCTCCGTTTACCGTCCTTACCGTGGATTCGTCCAAAGAGAACGAGTACAACGAGGACAAAGAGCAGTATCTTAAGGCCTGGGAGAAAATGTGCCGGGATTCTGGCGGGGAGTTTCTAGTGCGGAAATCCCGAGGAAGAAAAGCGGCCGATGTCATCATCGAGACGGCCAGGGAGAAAGGGGTCACCCAGATCATTATCGGACAATCCGGACAGACCTTCTGGCAGAGCTTTACGAAAGGCAACTTTGTCAATGAACTGGTGGAAAGGCTCGGTCTGATTGATCTCCACATCGTTGCGGTGCAGCGTTACGAGGCCATGCTGGAAGAAACCCATGAAGAAGGGGTTCAGGCTATATTGGTGAAGAACGGAGAAAAGTATGAATTGAATTACAGTGGAGAAGCTGTTGAGACTGAATTCATGCGAGGCACCTTTTTCAAAGAGCTGCATACCGATTTCAATAACGGTCTGTTCAAGACCCAATTGAACGGAGAACCGCAATATTTGAAAATCGTCCATGGGGAATGGACGGAACTTCGTCCATAAACCCATTTTTATAGAGAAGGTAAGAGGGAGGCTGTACTGGTGCTGTATGCGGTTGTTTTACTACCATTCCTATTTGCTGCCATCGTTCCATTAACAAAACGTTGGCATTCGCTTCACCCCGGTTGGGCGGTGATCCCGCTCCCCACGGCAATATTCTTGTATTTATTGAGCCTCATTCCGGATATCCGGGCAGGTCAGCTCCATAGGGCTGAGGCAGTCTGGGCTCCTTCCTTAGGAATCGATTTCGGCTTGTATCTGGACGGTCTGAGCATGCTGTTTGCCCTCCTGATTAGCGGAATCGGCGCCCTTGTAGTTCTGTATTCCATCTTCTATTTGAACAAGCGGATGGAAGCTTTGCGGCAATTCTACGTGTACCTGCTGTTGTTTATGGGAGCCATGCTGGGTGTGGTTTTGTCCGACAACATGATGGTACTGTATGGCTTCTGGGAATTGACCAGCATAACCTCATTTCTCTTAATTGCCTTCTGGCACCGCAGGGAAAGATCGCGTTACGGTGCCTTAAAGTCCATGCTGATTACGGTATTCGGCGGTCTTGCGATGTTTGTCGGATTCTTAATGCTCTATACAATGACCGGTACATTCAGCATTCGCGAGACGATCAATGAACTGGATGTGTTGGCAACCGGCAAGCTATTCATACCGGCTATGGTGCTCATTCTCCTGGGCGCGTTCACCAAGTCTGCCCAGTTTCCTTTTCATATCTGGCTTCCGGATGCAATGGAAGCACCGACTCCAGTAAGCGCCTATTTGCATTCGGCGACAATGGTAAAAGCAGGGTTATATTTGGTGGCACGAATGAGTCCGATTTTTTCGGGGCAGGAATCGTGGTTCTGGATCGTATCTGTTACCGGGCTAGTATCACTGTTATATGGCTCGCTTAAAGCGATACGACAGACCGATCTAAAGGCGATGCTGGCTTATTCCACCATTAGCCAGCTGGGACTCATTATGTGTCTTCTGGGCTTAGGCTCTGCGGCTGCTTTCTATCCGGGGACTGTCGAGGGTATGTTCTTTGCCGCTGCGACAACGGCTGCCATTTTTCATATTATCAATCACGCAATTTTCAAGGGCACTCTCTTCATGGTTGTGGGGATCATCGACCATGAGACAAATACTCGGGACCTGCGCAAGCTTGGCGGTCTGATGTCCATGATGCCGATCACCTTTACGGCTGCTCTGGCCGGAACGTTTTCGATGGCCGGAATCCCGCCGTTCAATGGTTTTTTAAGCAAGGAGATGTTCTTTACTGCAGTTCTAAATATTCAACAATTTGATGTGCTTCATTCCGAGACCTGGCTCGTTCTGTTTGCGGTCATAGCATGGATTGCAAGTATATTCACTTTTGTCTACAGCATGATTTTGGTATTTAAAACCTTTGCAGGTCCCTTTTCAAAGGACAAGCTGAATGCCCGTCCTCACGAAGCATCTCTGGGGCTGTTGCTGTCTCCGGTCATTTTGGCCTCGCTGACCTTGGTTTTCGGCTTCTTTCCGAATATTTTGTCTTCAACACTCATCGAGCCTGCAATGGCTTCCGTTCATCGAAATTTGCTTGCGGCCGGAGAACAATTCGCGGTTTCGATTCACCTCTGGCATGGTTGGACACCCGAAGTGTTCATGACGATCGGAGTAATCGCGGTCGGTGTCCTGTTGTATATGGCATATGGGCGATTACGCATCATGGATCGTGAACGAGACGGTGGATTTTCGCTGGACAGACTTTACGATCGGTTGCTTCGTATTCTGGAGCAAGGCTCGAACCGGATTACGAATACGTATATGACCGGCTCCAAGCGACATTATCTGCTATACATTTTTACGTTCTTGATCATAGCGCTTGGAAGTACGCTTATCCGTGCCGACGGGATCCATTTGGGCATGGTCGAGTACGCTCCTGTATCCTTCTATGAAATCATTATTATTGTGGTAATGCTTACTGCCGCGCTCTTTGTACCCTTTGCAAATTCACGCGTGGTAGCCATTTTGTTCACCGGTGCGGTCGGTTATATGGTCACGTTGTTGTTCGTTATCTTCCGTGCACCGGATCTTGCCTTGACCCAAATGATTGTGGAGACAGTGTCGGTGGTGCTGTTCCTGATCTGTTTCCGTTTCTTCCCACGCTTAAAGAAGGAAGCGGCTGCGGTCAGCTCCAAGGTCAGAAATATTATGATTTCGGTCGGAGTCGGCCTAGTCATGATGTTTGTGGCTTTGGCGGCGATAGGCAGCAGCCCGTTCGAACCGATTTCGGAGTATTTTGTAAAAGAGTCCTATCATGCAGCAGGCGGCAAAAATATCGTGAACGTAATTTTGGTTGATTTCCGCGGCTTCGATACCTTGTTTGAAATTATGGTCCTCGGAATCGCCACGTTTGCGATTTTCAGCATGGTTAAGCTGAGAATGGAACCGGGTCCGGCCTCTGCCCGAGTGAATGATATGACCGGTGCTGCAAGATTAATACCCTATCCGAAGAGCAATGACGTTATTTTGAAAACAATCACAAAGATTGCTGCTGCAATCATTACGATTTTTTCATTCCATCTGTTCCTAGCTGGCCACAACAGCCCAGGGGGAGGCTTCGTCGGTGCGCTTATGGCGTCAGCCGCGCTGATTCTGCTTGCGGTTTCATTCGGAACGGATCTGTTGTCCAGAGTGTTAGCGGTAAATTTCCGCATGGTTACAGCGACGGGGCTTTTAATTGCAATTGCCACAGCCGCAGGTTCATTTATCTTCGGAGCCCCTTTCCTCAGCCATGCTTTCGGTCATTTCTATTTGCCGATTCTGGGCGACACCGAGCTGGCAACGGCAGTTCTATTTGATCTTGGTGTTTTTCTTGCTGTAACGGGAGTAACCATGAATATGATTCTGACGATCGGAGGAGACCGGGAATGGAACTGATACTCTGTGTGGCGGTCGGAATCCTGTTTTCTGTCGGCGTATATTTGATTTTGTCAAAAAGCTTGTTGAAGATCATTCTGGGGACCTCGCTGCTGACGCATGGAGTGCACTTGCTGGTCATGACCATGGCCGGCTTGAAGCGGGGGGCTTCGCCGATATTGGGAGATAATTCCGGATCCTATGTGGATCCTTTGCCGCAGGCCCTTATTTTAACCTCAATTGTAATCAGTTTCGGCATTACGGCATTCTTCTTTGTATTAGCCTACCGTACGAATCAAACGACAGGCACGGAAGTAACGGATGACCGGGAAGGAGGCGAAGCAGCCAATGAATAATTTGCTTGTATTTCCTGTGTTGCTTCCGTTAGTGACAGCGGTGATTCTGTTCTTCTTTAAGGAAAAAATCAAGCTTCAACGCATCCTGAGCCTGATCAGCTCTCTGCTCAGCGTATTAACTGCGCTGGTGCTAACCGGACGCATTCATTCCGAAGGGATTCTTACTCTTAATCTGGGGGGATGGCAGGCGCCCTATGGAATCGTGTTCGTAGGGGATATGTTCTCGGCCTTGCTGGTGCTGGCTGCTTCTGTAGTAGGTCTCGCCGTTTTGATTTATTCCTTTGGAAGCATCGGTGGGGAACGGGAAAGATACCATTACTATTCCTTTTTTCTATTTTTGCTTGTTGGTGTGAACGGTTCTTTTTTAACGGGGGATATTTTTAATTTGTTCGTGTTCTTCGAGGTTATGCTAATGTCTTCCTATGCTCTGCTGTCGCTTGGAGGAACCAAGCTCCAACTTCGGGAAACCGTGAAATATCTTTTGATAAATATCGTTTCTTCCACGTTATTTGTCGCCGCTGTAGCTTATTTGTACGCTTCCGTGGGAACATTGAATATGGCTCATCTGTCGATGCGTGTTGCGGAATTGGGCCAGGGCGGCGTGCTTAATGTGATAGCAATCCTATTTCTGATTGTATTTGGACTTAAAGCCGGTCTATTCTTGTTCTTCTGGCTGCCCGGCTCTTATAGTGCTCCACCTTCTGCCGTAAGAGCTCTGTTCGGAGCCCTGCTGACTAAAGTCGGAGTCTATTCGATCATTCGGATATTTACGTTAATTTTCTATCACGACCCGGGCACAACGCGGCCATGGCTGATGTTTATGGCTGCCGCTACAATGATTCTGGGCGGACTTGGAGCGGTTGCTTACAAAGATATTCCGCGTATTCTCAACTATAACGTTATTGTGAGCGTAGGATTCGTGACGTTCGGCTTGGTTGCGGCGACCGGTGACGCGATCAACGGGGCCGTTTTTTATCTGCTGCATGACATCGTTGCAAAAGGCCTGCTGTTTATCCTCGGCGGTCTTATCATTAGCGCATCAGGTACGGATCGGCTTAAAGACATGGGTGGTCTGATTCAGCGGTATCCTCTCCTGGGCTGGATGTTCTTTATTCTTGCCCTGGCTCTTGTCGGAATTCCTCCGCTTAGCGGGTTTCCGGGTAAACTATTGCTCATCCGCGGGGGCCTGGAAGAAGGCATGATCGGTTTGTCGCTGATCGGAGTGGGCTCAAGCCTGCTCGTGTTGTATTCGTTGATCAAGATATTTAGAATCGGCTTCTGGGGCGATCCCCAGGAGAAGCAAATCCAGAAGTCCGGCGCATTGCCAAGAGCGGGGATGGCAGGGGCGGCAGGGCTGCTGCTGATCGTCATCCTGGCGGGGATCTGCTCGGAGTATGTCTATTCCTTCGTATCCCAAGCGGGAGAGGTTCTTGCTAATCCGGAGCTATATATTGAAGCGGTTATGAAGGAGTAGATGTTATGAAGGCACAAATACTAAGCAACCTGTCGCTTGCATTTTTATGGATGGCCTTTACAGGGAACTGGTCCGGTTCCGGATTTATAATCGGATATTTGATTGGGGCTGCATTTGTAATGTTGCTCCGTCCTTTCTGGTCTGCGCCGCTCTACCTTAGTCGAGTATGGGCTGTTTTGAGGTTGATCTGGATTTTTATTAAAGAATTGATCGTATCGAGCTTTGCGGTCATCAGGTATATTCTGACACCAAGACTGGCTATTCAGCCCGGAATCTTCGCCTATCACACTGAATTGAAGTCGGAGTGGGAGGTTACGTTATTATCGTGCCTGATTTGTCTGACACCGGGAACATTAACATTGGAAGTATCCGAAGATGGGGATACGCTGTACATTCATGCGATGAATATCGAAGATGTATCCTTGCATGCGGAACAGATTCGCAATTCATTCGAGAAGGCAATTAAGGAGGTGACCCGTTGATGACGAACAATATATTTGTAGCTGCGCTCACCTTGTTGTCTTTGGCCATTGGCGTCTGCATGTACCGGTTGGTGAAGGGACCTTCCCGGAGTGACCGGGTGCTTGCGCTGGATACGATCGGGATCAATGTGCTGGCGATGATTGCCGTTCTGTCGCTGCTGCTTCGAACCGAAAGCTTCATTGAAATTATTCTATTGATCGGGATATTGACCTTTATTGGAACTACGGCGCTTGCCCGGTACATTGAGAGGGGAGAGGTTCTGGAACATGGCAGTGATCAGCGGAATCAGTGAATGGGTAATAGCGCTCCTTGTCCTTCTGGGAGCCGTCTTGAGCGTCTTGAGTGCGATTGGTCTGGTTCGTCTACCGGATATTTATTTGCGGTCCCATGCAGCTACGAAAGGAGCGACGCTAGGGGTTCTGTGCATCCTGTCGGGAGCATTTCTGTACTTAATGCTGTTCCTTGATATCCTTAGCGTCAAATTGCTTCTTGGTATCGTATTCGTGTTCATAACTTCACCAGTGGCAGGCCATTTGAACGGCAGAGCAGCATATCGATCCGGTGTCCCCTTGTGGGAAAAGAGCGTACAGGATGACCTGCGCCGTGACTTGAATAAAGAAATTTCCAAGGAGTAGAAGAGAAACCAGCTAATACCTGGCGACACCCGTACCGTCCCACCGCGCGCTGTCAAGGGTGTCCCAAAGTAAAGTAAACTTCTGTACAGCCTTAATACCAAAATAGAGTGATATTTATATAAAAAATAGAAAGTAGAGTGATATTTATATAAAAAATAGGAAGTAGAGTGATATTCGTATAGAAAGTAGAGTGATATTCGTATAGAAGATAGAGTGATATTCATATAGAAGATAGAGTGATATTCATATAGAAAATAGAGTGATATTCATATAGAAATCAAGGAGCAGAGCGGTCTTCTTTCGCTTTTGATTCCTTGGTTTCTTGCGTCCAACTGAGGCTTTCTTGGTCAAATGGGGAGCGAGGAAAATCCAACCGACCTCCGAACTTACCTTTGGCAAGCCTCGAGGCTTTTTAGTGATATTCTGCATTAAAATCGGCGCAGTAGCACCCACGCGAGGAATTATAATGCCTTTCTTCATTAAAATCGGCGCAGTAGCACTCATGCGAGGAATTATAATGCCTTTATGCATTAAAATCGGCGCAGTAGCACTCACGCGAGGAATTATAATGCCTTTATGCATTAAAATCGGCGCAGTAGCACCCACGCGAGGAATTATAATGCCTTTATGCATTAAAATCGGCACAGTAGCACTCACGCGAGGAATTATAATGCCTTTATGCATTAAAATCACCGCAGTAGCACTCACGCGAGGAATTATAATGCCTTTCGGCATCTATTTCGCCGCACGAGCCGCCAGCCAATAATTTTAGTGCTTTTCGACACTTATTTCGTAACGCACGGCGTAACCTCACTTTGAAAAAGGTGCCCCCAATCATCGACGATGACTTTGGGGCACCTTTGCTCCGTTTTGAAGACGCGATTATTCGGCAATTTCATCGAGGAAATCGGTATGCTTTGAACCTCCGTGCAGCTCGCGGTACTGTCCGGGGGTCATTCCTTCCTGCTTGCGGAACGAACGGATGAAGTTCTGGGAGTTATTATAGCGTAATCTTGCAGCGATATCCTTGACCGGCATATCGGTCTCCTCCAGCCATTTTTTAGCCATTTTGAACCGGTACATCGTTAGATATTCACTGAAATAGGATTGAGTCTCTTTACGGAAAATGCTGCTGATATAGTTCGCGTTATAATGAAGCCTTGAAGCGCATTCCTCCAGCGTAAGGTCTGTATCGTAATAATGCTGCACCAGGTCGATGATTTTCTCGGAAATATTCTGATATTGGGCATTTTGCCGGCTGTTAAAAATTTTGATCAATGGATTAATAATAACGCTCCAGAACCAGTCCTCTATTTCTGCCACAGTAGGCAGCTCCAGCAATTCCTCGAATAAGGATCCATTGGCATGATAGATTTGATTCAACCCGATGCCTGATTCCTGCATCATGATTAGCAAATTGTTAAGCAGGCGAGTCAGCGGAATCTGGTATTCCTGCGGCGATAATTCTTGCGAAAATATACTTGCGAACAGGCTCCGAACAAGCTCTTTGGCCTTGTCGGTTTCAGCCAATTTGATCGCGTCCATCAGATCGTTTTCCTTGTGGTTCGGATAGTTCAATTTCAGATAATGCATGCCGGAGTTAAGATTCTCAAATTGAATAATCACCCCGGTGCCCAGCTTGATTCGGTATTTCAAAGCTTCAATTCCTTCCTTGTAGGCGATCGGTATTTTGTGGAAGCAATGGAACGGAAGGCTGAGACCGATGCTCACCTGCAGCTTGAGACAACGGTTGATTTCCTGCTGAAGCTGCTCGGTCAATGCATACAGCCAGCGATGGAAGGCAAGCTCATCCTCTTCTGTATTTCCAATTAAGGTAACGATGAACGGGTCCATAATGACCGGGGTAAACCGATTGTCCGGACTGACCAGCTCCTCAATCATATTGTGCGTAGCAAACAGCAGCAGGTTCAGATCCTCTTTCTCGTAGGCCGAATTTTCATATGAATCGATAGACAGGGTAATGACCGCCATCGTCTTCCAGTCCTGAAGCTGTCTGCCATAGCCAAATTGCTCCAGTTTGGTATGAAGCTCGCTCTTCTTGTAGTTGCCTTGATAAGCCTGGCTTAGCGAAAAGGTCCGCACCTGGCGGATATGCTGGTTAATCTCCCGCTCTAATTGTGATTTGGACTGGAAAAGATGGTGCAACTGCTCGCCGATCACCTGGAATTCATTGGCGTGCCGGGCTCTGAGACCTGGCTTCCGCTGTCCCAGCTGGTTCAATAATCTTTCAATGGGAGTATACATCCGCCGGGACCCGATCCAGGCGAGAAGAACGGATATCAGCAGCATGATCGCACAAATGTAGAAGGTGAACAGCCCGATCTTATTGGACTCCTTGGTCAGGCTGGCGATGGAGGTTACAGATAAATAAACCCAGCCGTTCAGTTGGGAGCGCAAGAAGCTGACGGAATATTCCTTCTTGTTGATGGTTGTGGTAAACTGCCCGGAGTTGCCTGCTTGGAGGGACAGCTTGGAACCGTCTATAAATCCGCTGTCTTCAAGCGGCATGCCGACGAGCGAAGCATCCGGATGCAATAAAATCCGGCTATGCTCATCAAGGATAATAATATCGTCTAAGGGCTGCGAATCGGAATATACGTCGCCCTGTAAAGTACATGCGGGAATGTTGGCGAGCGCAAGTCCGTATTTATGCAATTTATTCGTCGGAAGCTTCTTAATCAGGCTGATGCTGTAGCTGCATTTGGATGCACCGACACTTTCTTCGCTGTAATACCAGGATGAAGGAGTCAGGACCCATGAGTTGCTATCGGAATTCTCCAGCAAAGATATCAACTGATCTTGATCCTTGTAGGAATCCAGCCGGTATAGACCGGAGTTTTTGATCATCCAGTTTTGCTGGGTATTAAGGAGGACGACATCCTCAAGCTTGGTATCAAAGGACTGCATATTGCGGATTTCATTTCTAAGATCGTTATATAACTTGAAATCGCTTTCATTTAAAGGGCTGTCAAGAGCCCGCTTCAGGACGCTGGAGTTCACAACCTGATTCAAGGTTTGATTGACGGTGGTCAGCTTTCGCTCCACATTGGAATTAATTTGCGAGATAAGCTCCATCTTGCTCTGGTTTACATTTTTTTGAATTTCTTTGGTTGAGGTTAAATAAGAAAAAGATCCGATAAATAGTACAGGAAGCGTACTGATTGCGAATGTAAAGATCATCAATTTGCTTAGGAAGCTTAATGGTCTCACCTAACTCAGCACCTTATCATAGATAGTCATCACGTACTATTAGTGTATGTAATCTGGCATATAATAACAATAATCATTTTCCTGAATGATAATCATTTCATCGAGAGTTGCGTCAAAATGGTTAATTATTGCGGCTCCAGCATGTATGATGAATACATGAGGAAGGAGGACATTTTAAATGTATGGAAAATCCATCAGGGCGAAAGCATCCCGCCTTTTTCGTCTCATGCTGATTGTGCCATTCTTGGTGACAGCTGCTTGCGGTGGCAGTTCGGATTCGGCAGCGAAGAGAGACAGCAGCTTATATATATCGATTCTCGCTCCGCTTCATTTTCCCCAGCCGCCTGCATCGGAGCTTATGGAGGAGATTGAGCAACTGACCGGCACTCAGCTCGATGTGAACTGGATTCCTGAGGGCGTTTATACCGATAAGATGAATACGGGTCTGATTACGCATTCGTTGGCGAAAGTAACCTTCGTGAAGTTTACAGATTACAATTTAGTGAAAAATGCGATTCGCTCCGATTCCTTCTGGGAGATTGGCCCGTATCTTCAGGATTATAATAACTTAAAAAAACTGGATCCCGCAATTCTGGAGCAGGCGTCAGTAGATGAGAAAATTTACGGTCTATATACGGAAAGGCCATCCTCAAGGCAAGGGGTCATTATACGTCAGGATTGGCTTGACCGGCTTCAATTGCTTAAGCCGCAATCGCTGGATGATCTATATGAGGTGATGCGGCAGTTTACATATAACGATCCCGATGGTAACGGGAAGCAGGATACCATCGGCCTGGTCGATCGAAATGATCTCGTGTATGGGGTGTTCAAGACGCTAAGCTCGTACTTCGGTACACCGAATAATTGGAAGGTCGAGAATGGTCACTTGATTCCGGAGTTTATGACGACAGAGTACATGGATACGATGAACTTCATGAAGAAGCTGTATAATGAAGGGATTTTAAATCGGGATTTTGCCCTGACGAGCAAGGAAATTCAGCGCGATCGGTTCATCCGGGGAGAGGCCGGGGTGCTCATAGGCAGCATGACGGACGTGCAGCGTCTGGCGATCGAAGCCAGGGCGCTTAATCCGGAGGCTGAATTCACGCTGGTGAACCGGATTGAAGGTCCGGACGGCCACAAGGTATGGTCGATTCCGAATTATAATGGTTTATTCTTATTCTCGAAGAAGGCGATCCCGACAGAGCAGGAGCTACAGGATATCTTGCAATTTTTTGACCGGACTATGGATAAGGATGTAGCCAATCTGATGATGTATGGAGTGGAAGGTCGACATTACAGTATAGTCAACGGAGAGGTGATTTTACCTGAATCCACCTCCCAATTGCGCGTGTATGAGGTCAATCCGCTCTATTCTCTAATGATCGCAGATATCGGGAACGCCAATATTATGAAGGTGGGACAGAAGGAGCACTTGACCAATCTGGCCGACCAGTTAAGTGAGGATAACGAGTCCTTCCTGGTGAACGATCCGACCGTTTCGCTCAGCTCGCCTACCTTTGACGAGAAGAATGCAGAGCTGTCCGCGCTGATCGCCGACGCTACTTACAACTATATCCTTGGGAGCATCGATGCCGAAGGCTTCGCCCGGGAGATTGAGCGGTGGCGCCAAAATGGCGGAGATCAAATTATACGGGAGTACGATGCTTCGCTTGCTTTGAAGAAATAAATATCGATTCCAAAGCCTTGCCCCAACTATATTTCGAGTTGGCGCAAGGCTTTTTTTTGTACTCTATTCCCTCCCCGATAATCACCATAATCATTTCTCCAGAAGCCTTGAACCAAGCGGCCAATCTGAACAAATGATTGTATCCGGAATGCTAACGGGCATGTAATGTGAAAGCGTAATCAATTTATGTCAATGGAGGTCAAATTGGAATGAAGAAAAAGTCATTCAGTATGTTACTGACCGTATTGCTCGCATTCAGCCTGGTATTGTCCGCATGCGGGGGAGGCGAAAAGAGCAAGGAGGCAACAGCGGATCCGACACCTGCTCCGTCAAACTCCAAAGAGGAGGTCTCGACCGCTCCGGAGGAACCGACGGAAATTACGATTATGCTTCCGCTGAATACGTCAGAGACACCGCCGGACACGATCAAAAAAGAAGTCGAGAAGTTGACCAACACGAAGCTGACCTATCAATTTTTCCCGGCGGATACGTATGAAGAAAAGCTGAACACCTCTTTTGCAACGGGATCCTTGCCACAGGTTACGTATCTGAAGAACTCCACTACCTTCGTTCAGATGAAGGAAGCGATTAAAGATGGTCAGTTCTGGGAGATCGGTCCACTGCTTAGCGAGTTCCCGAATCTGAACAAGCTGAAGCCGGAAATTCTGAATAACACCAAGGTGGACGGCAAGCTGTATTCGCTGTACATCGGCAGACCGCTGGCCCGTCAAGGCATGATCTACCGCAAGGATTGGGCGGATAAATTAGGTCTTAGCGCACCGGCGAATGTGGATGAATTATTTGAAATGGCCAAAGCCTTTACCGAGCAGGATCCGGATGGTAATGGTCAGAAGGATACAATCGGAATTGTTGACCGGAACGAGCTTGTCTATGGTGCCTTCAAGACCGTATCCTCCTGGTTCGGAACACCGAACTATTGGGGAACCAAGGACGGCAAGCTGGAGCCGGAGTTTACATTCGAAGGCTACTACGACACGATGGATTTCTTCAAAAAGGTACGTGAGAACGGCTATATGAACCAGGACTTTGCTGCGACAAGTAAGACGGATGCCGTCAAAATGTTCACCAGCGGCAAGGCAGGGATGTACATCGGCGGCTCGATGCAGGATATCGATTCACTGCATAAGGACCTGATCAAGAACGTTCCGGAAGCGGTGCTTGATACGCACAGCATGGTTGCCGGTCCTGACGGTAATTTCGCACAATGGATGATTCCGGGATATAACAACATTGTTCTGTTCCCGAAATCGGCTGTAAAGGATGAGGCCGAGCTTAGAAAGATTCTCGCTTTCTTTGACAAGATGATGACGCCGGAGGTTGCCAATGTAATGTACTGGGGTATCGAGGGTGTCCACTATACCGTCGTTGACGGCAAAGCCAAGCCTTCGTCAGAGAAGGAACTGATTGAGCGTGAGGTAAAGGGCTACAAGGACAGCGTTATCGGGGAAGCCGAAACGAACGGAATGTACGAGAGCTACAATGAGCTTCCGGGCCGGATTCATGCGGAAGAGCTGCTTCTGGAGAACGTAAAGGTTGGGGTAGCTGACCCAACTGCCGCACTGGATTCAGTCACCTATATGGAAAAGGGTGTTGAGCTTCAACAGATTATTACGGATGCGACGTATCAATATATGTATGGACAGATCGATAAAGCCGGCTTTGAGAAAGCAGTATCCGACTGGAAGAGTCGGGGAGGCGATAAGATCATCGAGGAGTTTAATGCCGCTGCGAAATAAAGCGTGACTTTGCAGTCACCCGGAAAGGCTGTGGAACTGCCATGGCCTTTTCGGTTCATCAAATAGTAGAGAGGAAGAATCTCATGCAGGAAGTCACCGTTCAGCCCGGAGCCGCCCCTCCGTTGCGGCTCGAGAAAAAAACGAGATCAAGCGAGCTCAAGAAACGGTTGTGGCGAAATAAATGGCTCTATGTGATGCTGTTGCCCGGAGTGCTGTACTTTATCATTTTCAAATATCTTCCGATGTACGGACTCATTATTTCATTTCAAAATTATAAGCCTTATCAAGGAATATTCGGCAGCGAATGGGTAGGATTTGAGCATTTCAAAAGGCTGTTCACGGAGCCGGAGTTTTTCAATATTTTATGGAATACCATCGTTTTGTTTGCGTTAAATATATTTATTTATTTTCCGATCCCGATTATTCTCGCTTTGATGCTCAATGAATTGAGAGGCAATTTCTTCAAACGGATATTTCAGACACTGGTATACCTGCCGCATTTCATGTCATGGGTTATTATCGTATCCATCTCCTATGTTATGGTCACGATGGATGGCGGGATTATTAATGAATTGCTGAGTTATTTTGGCTTTGAAAAGATCAATTTCCTGCTTAGTAACGGCTGGTTACGTCCGATGTACATTATTCAGGTGATATGGAGAGAAGCAGGTTGGGGGACGATTATTTATCTCGCAGCGATCGCAGCCGTTGATCCGGGACTGTATGAGGCAGCCCGTATGGATGGAGCCGGCAGAATGCGTCAGGTGTGGCATATTACGCTGCCTACGATCCGCGGGGTTATTATAACGCTGTTCATCTTGAAAATCGGTCATGTGCTGGATTTAGGCTTCGAACATGTCTATTTGCTCTTAAACTCCATGAACCGGCAGGTTGGGGAAATCATCGATACGTATGTCTACACGGCTGGTTTGCGACAAGGACAATTCAGCTATAGTACGGCGATTGGCTTCTTTAAATCGATCATCGGCTTGATCATGGTTATGCTAGTTAACCGGATCTCGAAAAAAATGGGTGAAGAAGGCGTTTACTGATATTGCAGGAGGAATCTAAAAATGGTAGAAGACAGATCGATTAGCGGCAGAATTTATGCCGCCATCAATTTCACGCTGCTTGCCTTGATTGCGTTAATTACCGTGCTTCCCTTCGTCCACGTTGTTGCCGGATCATTTACGACGAGTGCGGAGCTGGCTGCGCATAAATTCGTGTTGATTCCAAGGGTCTGGAGCTGGGATGCGTACAAATTTATTTTTTCCACAAATACGATATTCAGGGCGATGGGCGTCTCCATTGGCGTGACGTTAGTCGGAACCCTGTTCAGTATGTTTATTACTTCATTGATGGCCTACGGTCTGGCCCGCAGAGATTTGGACGGGCGGAATGTGATTAACTTTATGGTCGTATTCACCATGTTGTTCACCGGCGGGATGATTCCTACCTTCCTGGTCGTGAAGGAATTAGGACTGATCAATACGTATGCCTCGTTAATCCTGCCGTCGGCAATCAGTGCGTTTAATATGATCATTCTTCGGAACTTCTTCCAGAACATACCTGAAGGTCTAGAGGAGTCGGCAAAAATCGATGGGTGCAGCGATTTCGGTATTTTGTTCAAGATCGTGCTTCCGCTGTCCATGCCGGCCATCGCAACGATCTCCCTTTTCTATGCGGTGACGTATTGGAACACCTATATGAGCGCCATTCTGTATCTGGATGACAGTGCCAAGTGGCCGATTCAAGTGTTGCTGAGACAGATCGTCGTGCTGGCCAGCGGGATGGACCATAGCTCTACATTAGACGGAACGGTGCCTCCGCCGGATCAGACGATCAAGATGGCGGTCATAGTAGTGGCTACGCTGCCCATTCTTATGGTGTATCCATTCCTGCAAAAGCATTTTGCAAAGGGAGCGCTGTTGGGCTCGGTGAAGGGTTAAAGTTCAGATAATCGCTCGGACGATCTGCGAATCAAAAGTCTTAGACGAATCACAATTGGAGGGAGCTTGAACATGACGGTTAGTCGCCCGGAGACACCGATTCAATGGGCCAGGAAGGCCTGCGACTCATTAATGGATATCTACGCTGCAGCGGGCAATCTTCCCCCTGCGCATCGATGGCATTATCATCAGGGTGTATTTTTATGCGGAATGGAGCTCCTTGCACAGACGGTTCAAGATAGCGGCCGTTACATGGAGTACATTCAGCAATACGTCGATAACTTGGTGGATGATTATGGTAATTTCTACTTCGCCCGGGATGAACTGGACGCGATGCAGGCAGGGCAGCTGCTCTTTAGATTACATGAACAGACTGGTGAACCGAAGTATAAAGCTGCTGCGGATAAGCTGCGCTGCCTGCTGCTGACCTTGAACAGAACATCGGAGGGCGGCTTCTGGCACAAGGACAAATATCCGAATCAGATGTGGCTGGATGGGCTGTACATGGCAGGCGTGTTCTCTTTGAAATATGCCAACGCTTATGGCGAAATTGGCTTGCGGGAGATCGTGCTGTACCAGGAGCGGCTGATGCGCAAGCATATGAAGGATGAAGCTACCGGCTTGCTGTATCACGCCTGGGATGAAAGCCGTCAGATGCCCTGGGCAAACCCGGATACCGGCTGCTCTCCGGAGTTTTGGAGCCGGGCGATAGGGTGGTACGGACTGGCTCTAAGTCAGTTTCTTGATTTGCTGCCAGAGGATGATCCCGGCCGGGAGGAGCTGGTGAAGGAGCTGCGGGGATTCGTTCAGGTGCTCATTCGTTATCAGGATGGTGCAAGCGGTTTATGGTATCAGGTGGTGAACAAAGGAGATCAGAAGGACAATTGGCTTGAGGCCTCCGGCTCCTGTCTGTTCGTCTATACACTTGCGAAAGCGGTCCAATTCGGACTGGCCGGTGAAGAGGCAGTAATCGCGGCCAGAAGAGGTTTTGAGGGATTGACCGAAATCGTGGAATGGGATGAGCAGGGGCGGCTGCTGTTGCCGGATATTTGCATCGGAACCTCGGCTGGCGATTATGAGAACTATGTGACTCGTCCGAAGGTGAAGAATGATCTGCATGGAGTTGGGGCCTTCGTGATGGCTTGTGTGGAAATGCGGTCTTTAATGACGACATAGGAGCGTAAAATCAAAAATGAGCATTTATAATATCACAGACTATGGTGCAACCAGAGACAGCGGTATACCGGCAACCGCAGCAATCGCCGCAGCGATAGAGGCTGCGAGTGAAGCCGGCGGCGGAACAGTCTACGTTCCTGCAGGGGTGTATGTGACGGGATCGATCCGGATGAAAAGCCATGTCGAGCTTCGGCTTAGTCCTGGCTCGGTGCTATCCTTCAGTACCAATCCGGCTGATTATCCTGTGGTGGAATCAAGATGGGAGGGAGTGAAGCGGCCTGTGCATGCCTCTTGCATCTACGGCGAAGACCTGGAGCAAGTCTCGGTGACGGGCAGCGGGACGCTGAACGGGAACGGACAGCCGTGGTGGCATAAGCAGAGAAATGCTCCGCATGAGCTGGAGTACCCGCGGCCGAAGCTGATCAGCTTTGACCGGTGCCGGCGGATCACCATCCGGGATGTCTCGCTCATTCAATCTCCGTCCTGGACGATTAATCCGATCTGCTGCAGCGATGTCACGATCGATAATGTATCGATTAACAATCCGGCGGACTCTCCGAATACGGATGGAATTAATCCGGAATCCTGCAACAATGTCCGTATTGCGAACTGCCATATCGATGTCGGGGATGATTGCATCGCTATTAAGGCGGGAACGGAAGATACGGCGGAAAGGGTGGCCTGCGAGAATATTACGATTACGGGCTGCACGATGATACATGGACATGGCGGTGTGGTGATCGGCAGCGAAATGAGCGGCGATGTCCGCAATGTCACCATCAGCAATTGTATCTTTAAAGGAACGGACCGGGGAATCCGTATTAAATCCCGTCGCGGCCGCGGCGGTACGGTCGAGGATATTCGCGTTGCCAATGTGGTTATGGAGGAGGTCATCTGCCCCTTCATTATGAATCTCTATTATTTCTGCGGCCCGCGCGGGAAGGAAAAATACGTGTGGGACAAAACGCCTTATCCGGTGACAAAGGAAACGCCCAGGTTCAGAAGAATACATTTTATGAATGTAACAGCCCGGGAGGTCCATGCAGCAGCAGGATTTCTTTATGGGTTGGCAGAACAGTACGTATCAGAGATTACGTTCGACGGAATCGATATTTCCATGGCCAAGGAAGCGATTCCGGGCAAGCCGGCCATGATGTCGGGGATACAGGATATGAAGCAGCGCGGGTTCTATCTGGGAAATGTCCGGGATGTGCGTTTTAACCGAGTTACGATTGAGAATCACACGGGCCCTGCCTTCTACATCGAGAACGGGGAAGATGTAGAAATCGTGCATTGCCGATCGAAAAATACGAGCAAGCCGGAGCCTTTGGTAGAACAAGTGGAACTCGTACCGTTAAATCTGGAGTTGGAAGAATCCTGAGTATGAAAAAGTAGTGTAGTGGAGAGGAGCCGTCTGGCATGATTTTGGTAGGGGCATCGTCCTTCTGTCATTTCCGAACAATACAGGGGGCGGTAGATTTTCTAGAGCAGACAGCTTCCGGAGAGCAGGAAACAATTTGTATCTTGCCGGGGATCTACGAGGAGCAGGTCATAATCTACCGTTCCAATCTGAAAATGGTTGGCATTGGAGCGGTTGAGTTAACGATGAACCGTTATGCCAAGGAACTGGATGAAGACGGGAATGAAATCGGCACATTTGCCACGCCGACCTTATTTCTGGGCGGAGAACGCCTTGTCGTTGAAAATATGACGATTTCCAATACGGCAGGGATGGGGGAGCATATCGGTCAAGCTGTGGCGGTGTATGCCCATTGTGACCAGACGGTCTTTCGCAATTGTGTATTCAAGGGCCACCAGGACACTTTATTTACTGGCCCTTTGCCGCCAAAGCCCAAGGAGCGGGCGCAATTTGGCGGTGTCCCGATCAGGGAGCAGCATGATCACTATCGCCAGCTGTATCAAAATTGCTACATCGAGGGGACCGTCGATTTTATCTTTGGCGGGGCGACTGCTTATTTTGATGGCTGCAATATTCACAGCCTGCTGCAAGCGCCCGGGAAGAGAGGGTATCTTACAGCCGCCTCCACTCCAATCGGACAACAATACGGTTATGTCTTCCGTGGCTGCTTCATCACGGCAGATCCCGGTGTGTCGGAGGTATTTCTGGGACGGCCTTGGCGCGAGTATGCCCAGACCGTATTTGTGAATTGCCAATTGGGCGAGCATATTCATCCGTCAGGCTGGGACCACTGGGATAATCCAGCAAATGAGCAGACGGTAGATTATCGGGAGTACGGCCCAGCAGAGATGATGGCTGCGATCTCCAAGAGCAGGGTGGCCTGGGCGAGGTGTGAGGCGCTTGAAGAAGCTGCAGACAACCCGGCAGCAGGTTATGCCCTGGAGCAGGTTTTCGCCGGAACCGATTTCTGGAGGAACTAGCCTTCAAGGATAGGAACGGACGGATGCGTAACCTTTGTATGAAATATCGTATAAAAGCCAACGCCGTAGTGGTCGGACGAGTGAATTTGTACGAATAAACGTACAAAAGATTCCACCTGCGGCTTGGATACGCCAACTTTGTACGAATAAACATACAAATTCTTCTATCTACTGCTCATATAGCGCTTTTTTATGCGAAAGATCGTACAAAACTCGTCTTATGGCTGATTTCGAAAAGTGTTGTGTTCGAAAAGTGTTGTTGACTGGCTTCGGGATCCGTGGTAATATTTACTTCGTTGCCGCTAAATTAACGGCACCACAAAAAATGCGGTCGTGGCGGAATTGGCAGACGCGCACGGTTCAGGTCCGTGTGGGCTAACCCCCCGTGGAGGTTCGAGTCCTCTCGACCGCACCAATCTAACAATGAACGAGCTCTTGAGTTTCCTTTGGTGGAAATTCAGGAGCTTTTTGTATATTCGTAATTTGCAAGGTATTGCTCATTACCTGAGCTGAGGAAAGTTTTGAGTTGTATTCAAGATGAACATAAATGTTGGCGGTCATGGAATAATGGCTATGCCCCAGCCATGCCTGAATTCCTTTTAAGTTGACACCGTTAGCAAGCAGCAAGCTGGCACAACTGTGCCGAAGAGCGTGAAACCGAATTCGCTGAAAATTATGCTTTTTTCAGGACGAGCGGAAAATGTTGAGTAATATAACCCGGCTTAATTCGCTCTCCCAGCTTATTGACGTAAATATAGTCCTGATATCGGTCGCTGTAAGAATCCTTGTACAGAATGGCCGCAAAGCAGTTCCAGTAAGACGGGAACTAGGGGCAAAGTGCGATAACTTGCGCCCGAATGGAGGACGTTTTGGAGACGTATGCCCTGCCCTACGATCCCGAAATCCTGCTGAATTGAATGGATGAACAACCTGTGCAACTGCTGGAGCATTCTCGTCCACTGGAACGATGAAGCCGGGGCAAGTGTGCCATGAGTACAACGAGTACGTTCTTCGTCACAATTATCCCTATATAAGAAGTATTCGTAAAAGGGGATCTCATCGTCCTTATAGTTGAGATGCCATAATGGTAAGTCGGGTATGTAACTAATCATACGGCCTAACCGGCATTCTTGCTATGAATTTCGAAACCCCTGTTATATTCTTCCTAACAAATGCGTCTGGGCTTAGTATAATAGATTAGGAGTCTATTTAATTGAGATGGGGGCTGCAGATGAAGATCGTTGATTTGAACCCGAATCCCGGAAGCAAGGCCAGATTGGTCGGTTATTTGCACGATATCGAGAAGGAGAGCATGGGCAACCGCGTCGAGCGGCCTTGCGTGGTGATTTGCCCCGGCGGCGGTTTTGAAATCCTGTCTCCGCGTGAAGCGGATCCGCCAGCTACAGCCTTTTTCGCCAAAGGATACCATGTGTTTACGTTGTATTACTCGATCCGGGAGGAGGCGAGCGAACTAAGGCCGATCATGGATATTTCCCTCGCGATCGCGAAAATCAGGGAAAACGCCGCTGCATGGGGGATTATTCCCCGCCAAATCGCCGTTTGCGGTTTTTCGGCCGGCGGATACGTTGCGGCTTCATCGGGGACCTTGTGGAATCACCCCAAACTGCTGGAGGCGGACGGCAGCCAAGACGGACAAGGCCGGCCGGACGCCATGGTGCTGTGTTACCCGGTCATTACGGCCGGCGAATTTGCGCACCGGGGCTCCATTGAACGCTTGGGACCCGGCTGGAATGAAGCGGAAAGGGAAGCGGCGTTTTCGCTGGAGAACCATGTCACCGCTTCGACGCCGCCGGCCTTCTTGTGGCATACGGTGGAGGACGCCAGCGTACCGGTGGAGAATTCCATGCGTTTTGCGGCGGCACTGCGGCGAGCCGGCGTCCCGTTTGAATGCCATCTCTACCAGAACGGCAGACACGGCATGTCGATGTGCACCACGGAGGTCAACAGCCGCGACGACCATTTGGCCACCTGGTTTCCGCTTTGCCTGGAGTGGCTGAGCCGGCAGTTTGCGTTTGAATATTGAGGATCGTTAGCCGGGTTCCCGCCGCAGCTTCAGCACGAACGTGCTGCCTGCGTCGGAGCTGCCGTCGAGTATGAGATCTCCGCCTTGGGCGCGGGCGAGCAGGCGGCTGAAGGTCAGGCCGAGCCCCAGCCCACGCACCTTTCTTTTCTTGGCTTCCCCGCGATAGAATTGCTCGAAGACCTGCGGCTGTTCCTCGGCGGGGATGCCGCTGCCGTTGTCTTGGACGCGGATATCGACATCATGCTCTTGCGCCGTCAGATCGATCCGGATACGGAGCGGCCGTTCCGGGAGCGCCGCCTGGAGCGCATTGTTCAACAAGTTCACGATGATTTGCTGGATGCGCAGGGCATCCCCGCCGGCAATTAGTTCCTCGCCGCCCGGGGCGACCGTGACGGAAACCTGCTCTCCCTCATGGATCAACCCCCATTGATAGACGATTTCTTCTATGAGCAGCTTGACTTGAAGCGGGCTGTTCTTCACTTCCACGCTGCCGGAGGACAGGGCGTTGTAATGGAGCAGGTCCGCCACCATCCATTCCATCCGTTCCGATTCCTTGAGAGCAATCTCTAGGAATTCCTCGGCTTCCTCCCGGTTGACCACCCCTTCGCGAACGGCCAGCAGCAAGCCTTTGATCGAGGTCACCGGGGTTTTCAATTCGTGGGTTACGCCGGCGAGCGCCAATGCGCGCCATTCCTCCAGTTGCTTGAGACGAAGCGCCATGTCTTTAAAGGATCCGATCAGTTCCCGGACTTCGCGCTCCGGCGCGTCGATCTCCAGGCTGACGTCGTAAGAGCCCGCGGCGATTTGCCTGGCGCTTTGGGCAACGTCGCGGATCGGCCGAGACAGCTTGCGGGACAAAGCGTATAGCGTAATCCATCCGCATAAAATCAGGGTCAGCAGCAGCAGGACGACCAAGACGATTTCGTTCGGGCTATAGGTAAGCGATCGTTTGGACTGGAGCAGGGCAACCTGCCCTTGCTGCCCGCCTTCGCCCATAATCGGCGCCGTTACCGCCAAAAAGCGGTTGTCCCGCGAACGGGCCAGGTCGTCCGTCAGTTTGTGTTTAAGCTCATATTCGCTGATTTTCGGCTTGGAGAAGACCAAGTGCCCCTTTTTATCGGTAATGATCAGGCATAGCTCGTCCTTGTCCACGTTAAAATAATCAAACCGGCTTTTCAGCAACGGCTCGAACTCGCCAGGAATGGCAAGTTCCCCGTCACTGGAGGCGATCCGTTCAGAAATTTCCTGGACGAGCAATCCGCTTGTCTTAAGCCGGTTGTCCCTGGCCGTATCCTGGATCCAGTACACCGCAGCCACGGCAATAATGGCAAGGCCCAGGCATAAAATGGCGAAATAGCGCAGCGTCCAGTAGGATAAGAGGGAGGCCGCCTTCGGTTTTATTCTTTGATCCATAATTGATACCCCATTCCCCGTAAGGTACGGATTTCCCCTTCGTCGCCAGACCAGTGCGACAGCGCCTGGCGCAGCCGCTTAATCGAGAGATCGACCGCCCGGTCGCTCCCCTCGTAATCCATTCCCCACACCTGTTCAATCAGTTGCTCGCGGGAAAAAGTCCGGTTGGGGCGTTCCGCCAAAAAGAGCAGCAGCGTCAGCTCGCGGGGATTCAATGCCACTTCGGCTCCGTTGACCAACACCTGCTTGGCGGCTAAATCGATAAGCAGGTTGCCGTAAATCCTTTTGCCGTGACGGTCATTCCAATGGACCGGCCTGCGCAGGACGGCATTGATGCGGGCGACCACCTCTTCGGGCACGAAAGGCTTGACCATATAGTCGTCCGCCCCTTCGTTCAGACCAGCGAGCCGGTCCGAAATCCCGTCCCTTGCCGTCAGCATGATGACCGGACAAGCTCCTCTTTCGCGAATCGCGGCAAGCAGTTCCATCCCGTCTGCGTCGGGCAGCATCAGATCCAGCAGCACCAAATCCGGTTTATCGCAATCAAACGCTGCGATGGCTTCCGTGCCGGTTGCCGCCCTGACGGGACGGTAGCCGGCTTTTTTTACATAGGCGGCGAGGACGCGCGATATGGCCACCTCGTCTTCGATAATAAGAATGGTCTTCACGAAGTCCTCCTCCTCTATCTTTCAATTATTAAGCTTATGGTATAAATCATAACCACATGCCGGCCGGGGCCGCAAGTTTTGGTTTGGCAGCCATACCAAAAATGGGAATTTCTATGAAAGTTGAGGTTTGGACATCATCCCGACACATTCGGCTGCTAGATTAAGGGGCAAAAGAGGATAGGAGGCTATACTAAACATGAACAAAAAGACGAGAAACTGGATCGTTGCCGGAGCTGCTACGGTGATTTTGGTCGGCGCCGGCGGTTACGCCTATATGGATGATTACTTGGGGAACCGGGTGGAAATTACCGAAGCCATCCCGGCAAGCAGCTCGGCGGCGAATGCCTCCACAAACGAGGGGAACGCGGAGCAAGCCACGGTCGGAGCCGAACAATTAAACGGAGAATGGAACATCGCCGAAGAATCCAAGGTTTATTTTTCCGTGACCACTTCGCGCGAAACCGTGAATTTTGAAAACGCGGCGGTCGGCGGGTCTTGGACGATCCAACTGGACCAGCCGGAAAATATGAAAGCCGAAGGGACCTTGGAGATGAGTGAAGTCAACTCCGGGAACGCCCAGCGGGACGGTCATATCCAAAGCGCCGATTATTTTAACGTGGCGCAGTTCCCGCAGGCAGCATTTACGGCGGCTTCGTTTGAAGGGCTGCCGGAGGCTTGGGAAGAAGGCGCGGTTTACGACTTTCGGATGGCCGGAACGTTAAGCGTGAAAGGGATCGACAAAGAGGCAACGTTCGACGGGCAGGCGCTCTATCAAAATAATCAGGTAAGATTGTCGGGGACGACCACCGTGACCTTCGCCGATTTCGGGATGCAAAACCCGCATTCGGTCGTGCTGGAAACGGAAAATGACATTGCGGTCCGTTTGGAGCTGGTGCTCGAGAAGTAACCCTGCTTCATTCGTCTCGCATGATAGGGGAGTGCTCCCTATTAACGCATAAAAGGACCTCAAATTCTCTAGAAGGGAGATGAGGTCCTTCGCATAGAAGAAATGAAATGATCGTTTCATGATCTAACGCTTGCCACGGTGCTTAACCCCTCTGAGATCATCGCTCTGAGATTCTAACGCTTACCCCAGATCTTATACCTCTTTTTCATCAACGAAACCATGGGTTTTTGCAGAAATAGCGCGTGCCAGCGTCGCTAGGATTTCTAAAGCGGCGGATTCGCCGCAATAGCGCTTATCATCAGCGTTAGAGTCAATCATCCGCCATTTCCTATTTTTTGATCCTTCAACTTAAAACCAGTCGGACGAGTACTCCATGTTTAGATGGCAAAAGACACGCCCGTCAGCTCTTCGCTTAACGGTCAGGATATGGTCAAAGGTGTAGAAGTCAATCAGGGGGATACAACAGCAGAGACCACACTTCAAATTCAGTTGAGTTAGCCGTGTTTCCTGTCCCTTGAGTGGCGCAAAAATGTTGGGTAAGAGAATTGCTTAACAAACTTGCAAGGTATTGCTCATTACCTGTATTTTTGATTCTGGCATGAGACATGGACAATATCAGGTAGGTTTTTTTATAAAAGTGTAAAGTTCTAATAATGATGTTTTTTTCTATCTCTATATGTATGCTCTTTACTATAATGGCATCATTAGTATACTTATGAGGGAGTTATGCTTGGCAGGAAGTACTATAATTTATTCTTATGGTCATCTCGGCATTAATACAGGAAGCGAAGAGGCTGCAGTCCAGATCGCACAACAATTTTCACGCGCTTTTGGGTTTGAGTATCGCAACTTGACGCTTCAGTTACTGTAACAGGAAATTTAGAAACATGAGGCTGAACAAAGAGTTAACTTAAATTAAGAGCTTGTTTTAGTGTTAGTAAAAAAGAAGTAAACACGAGGTAGAAATATAAAGTTATTACAAATGTAACCATTATCCATATAGATAGTGCAAGTGTGCCAAACAACCGCTTAGCAATGAAAATTAAAGTCTTCAATTGTGTTAGCCTCCGTTCTCTAATACTTTTTAAGTGTGAGTGTTAGCAATAATTGAAACAACAACAGTAACTTGGCTTAGTAAAGCTATCTTATAGATGAAATGTTCAACAATTATTTATAGTTTGTTTGGGAAATATTAATTTGAATAATAGAATTAAATTGTTAGGAGTGGAACCCCTTTTTGTCGTTCTTGAGCCTGGAGATGATGATGCGGAAGACATATTTCGTCTACCGGGCGGTCGTTATCTCACCCTGCGCTTTCACGGCGCACACAAAGAGGCCAAGCCTGCCTACATCAAGATGTTTCAGTACATGGCCCATCCTATGGTTCTTGTTAAGAGCAGTATTCTGACTTTCGAGAGGAAATTTCCGTGAGAGATTGCGTTGAATGGACAAGATGGGAAGGGCTCTTGGTGTTTCGGAATGGGCCTTCTTCGTCATGGCTAACATAAATATCCCGGTACACATCGCTAAAATTGAAAATCCCTCCCGAAGGAGGGATATTGTTGTTCAGGGAAGCTTATAGCAATGAATAAATCAAGGAGGACAAGGGAATGGACAAGAGCAGTCTAGCACACATGGCTGGAACTGCACATACCACATTGTATTTGCACCAAAATACAGAAGACAGATGACCTATGGGAAAATGAAGCGAGGATTCGGGGGGATCACCCGAGGACTGTAAGTTCAACAGAATTACTGGAAATGATGCTGCCACTCATTTAAGCCCTCTTCCATCCGATAGGCTTTAAAGCCATTAGCTTGCAGCTTCTGGGCAGCTAATGCTGAGTAGACGCATAATGGTCCTCTGCAGTAAGCGACAATCTCTGCGTTTTTTGGTAATTCTTGAATGAAGTTCTCAAGATCCTCGATGGGAGCTGATATGGCTCCGGATATATGCCCGGACTCGTACTCTTCTTTAGGCCGCAAATCCAGTAAAATAATGGATCCGGAGCTTAATTTTTCTTGAACCTCATCCATCGTCAAGGTTTGAATATGATCAAGGTTTTCAAGAAAGTCTTGTTTTAGTTTCCCGATATCAGGCAGTTGCTTTTCACTTACTCGCCATAAGGCTGCAAGGAAGTCGACAATGGAGGGATCAGCTAATGAGTAAATTGCATAGGTCCCTTTTTTTGAGAACTTCACGAGCTTCGCCTCAAGCAGGACTTGGAGATGGCGAGATACGTTCGCGATGCTCATGTCTGTGCATGCTGCAAGCTTTTCAACACTCTTTGACCCTTGAGACAACAAATTCATAATCTCCAGCCGCTTATCGCTAGACAAGCACTTTCCGATCCTCGATAGTTGTTTGTAGAGATCTTCTTTAAATACCTTGGCCTCATTCAGCGCCTCATCCATAGTAGCTCATTAACCTCGATTCTTTTCCAAAAATGATGCTGTTTACCTTTTTAAAGTGTCAGTCCAATACCGCAGTCATATGTGCTTTGGTAACCGACCAGTGCGAAGCAGTCCAGTATTTTTCTCCATTTTTCACGAAGATCATTTGAGGTGATTCATGCTTTACTCCTAAATCTTCTGCGATCTGATTGGATACGGGGCGGGATTCAATGACCTTAACCAGCGTGTAATCTATCTGATCATTGGGAACGGACTCCAGGTATTGTTCATATTCATGCAGTGCATTGGCGCTGACCGGGCAGGTTGTGCTGTGCTTAAGGATTACCTGTCCTCGCTCTGATGATTTCGCAAGGATATCTTTCCATTCCTCAAGGGTAGTTATTTCGTTCCAGTTCATTCCAGTAAACCCCTTTCCTTATATTAAGCTCAGTCAATTGAATAATTGAATTTTAACATGAACTATACAACGATTAGGCGGAAATTTCAAATTTAATCGACTCCATATTCCATATTTGCTTGACGTGTTAATAATAACACACTATAATTCAACTATTCAATTGAATAATAAATTACTTGTATGAATTACAGGAGGTTATTGCAATGAGTGCAACAGCATTGACGAAAGAAACGTTTCAAAGCTCTATCCAGTCAGGTGTTAGTTTAGTTGATTTTTGGGCTCCTTGGTGCGGCCCATGTAAGGTTCAGCTTCCTATCGTGCACGAATTGGCAAGTGAACTGGAGGGGCAAGCTACAATTGCTACAGTCAATGTCGATGAAAATGCAGAACTGGCTTCTCAGTTTGGTGTTCGAAGTATTCCTACTCTGCTGCTCTTTAAGGATGGAAGACTAGTCGATCAATTGATTGGCATCAATCAAAAGCCTATACTAAAAAACAAGGTACTGGGCCTGATTGGTGAATAAAATAGCACCGACCCTTGCTCTTGTTTCCTGATCAAAAGGAATATCTCAGGGCAACAAAGCGGAGTGAAGCAGCTCCTTAATCAAATAGCAGCTCGATATGAAAGGGAATGCCTTACCTGTGGTATTCCCTTTTCTATAAGTGCAATAATGTTTATTTAAACAGGCAAATCGTTTAATCAAGGTGGGTTGAGGGGAATTGAATAATATTCAAGTAGGCTCTTTAGTGTTAAATGGACAACTGATATTATATCTAGCTTTTGGAGCAGCAGGCTGGTTGATGCTTCGCTATCGTCTTCGAAATAGGGCGGAGCGGCACGTCATTCTGTCTGTTATGTCCAACGCATTTTGGATGTGGATTGTAGTGTGGAAGCTGAGTTTCTTAATCTTTCATCCGGTCGAGGTCATTCACCGTCCTGCTGTTCTGCTCTACTTTGACGGAGGAGGGCGCGGGGCCTGGATTGCAAGCTCAGTTGCTGCATTCTATATCTGGAAGAAAGCGGCGAAGCTGAAGGGCTTATCTCCATCATGGCTGGATATGACGACCTTATTTTTATGTTCCGGATGGTTCGCCTATCAGATGTTATCGGCTGTCATCGGCGTAGAGCCTGTCTGGTTCCATGTAGCAAGCGCCGGATTAATCGCAGGTTTTCTTTTTCTGCAATTAGCCTTTTCAAGTAAAAGTAATCTGTTAAAATGGCCGGCCTATGCAGTCTGGCTATCGATTGGACATGTTATTCTCTGGTTCTGTGTTCCGAATCGGGAGATCCTGCTTTTGTCCTTCAACAAGCAGCAATTGTATTTTTTAATTATTGCCGCAGCCCTAACCGCATGGAACTGGTTGAATGAGGCAAGGCCTGGCGGAGGTCTCCGGGAATAATATTTTTGGCGGATTACTCTTTGATGGAGGGAGATACATAGAATGAGGAGAAATATAGCAGCCATACTTTTCTTGATCGGTCTTGTTGTATACGGCACATATGATTATTTGAAAGAGTCCCCTTCCGATGCGATACAGATGTCGGAGCTTGAAGCGAATGAAGTAGGAATTCGGAAGGGACAAAGGGCACCGGACTTTACACTTGCGGATTTACAAGGGAACCCCGTAAAGCTATCTGACTATAAGGGTAAAAGAGTAATGCTTAACTTTTGGGCCACCTGGTGTCCCCCGTGCCAAGTGGAGATGCCTCATATGCAGAAATTTTATGAAGAATATCGGCATCAAGATATAGTGGTTCTTGGAGTGAATATGACGGCTATTGAAAATCATCAGGAGGATGTGCAAAAGTTTGTGAACAAAGGGCAGTTTACGTTTCCCATTCTGTTCGATACGAAAGGAGACGTTATGCAGGCATATCAGGTTACTGCGTACCCGACAACGTATTTGCTGGATTCCAGCGGAGTGATCAAGGACAAATTTGTGGGAGCAATGAGCTACGAAACGATGAAGAAATACGCTATGGAAATGAAATAGCATACACATAGGGAGCTTTGATACAATGGCTTGTAAGAATGTGAATCGCAAACCAAGAATCGGCGATACGAGACGCTTAGGATAACGACGATTGGAGTTGCATAGCATGTTAAGAACGAACAGAGCGGCAGCCCCTTCCGCCCGCAACGGCATCGACAGCTTGGGCTGCGTCCTGGGAGGGCATAAGCCCCCGAATTTGCATAAGTGGGGACCGGGAATCCGTGATGTATACGCCCTTCATTACATTATTAGAGGCAAAGGGACCTATCAGGCGAAGGAACATCTTTTTACCATCGAAGCCAACGAGAGTTTTATCATTTTCCCCGAAACAGAGGTCTGCTATTATCCTGACCCGGATGATCCTTGGGAGTATGTATGGATCGAATTCAAGGGCGATGAAGCTGGGTCTCTGGTCTCGTTAACTAGTATGAGGCCGGATTTCCCTGTAACAGGAAAAACGACAGTAGATTTGTTTCCGTTGTTTTCCATTATAGAGAACGCTAACGCAAAGCCGTTCGAGAGGCTGCGATCCACCGCCAAGCTGCGGCTGCTGTTGTCTTATTATGCCGAGTATTTTCCATCCGTGGCGATGCTTCATTCCCAGGACTATGTATGGGCTGCCAAGGAATACATAGCCAATAATTATTGGAGGGAATCTCTGACGGTGACGGATATTGTACGATTCGTCTCCGTCGAGCGCAGCTACCTGTACAGACTGTTCAAGGAGGCAACAGGGATGTCAGTTTCGGCATACGTGACGGCGTTTCGGATCGAACGAGCCTGCGAGCTGCTAAAGAGGTCGGAATTGTCCGTAAAAGCTGTCGCCTATTCGGTAGGGTATCACGATCAGCTCTATTTTTCCAAAGTATTTAAAAAGGCAACGACATTCACCCCGTCGGAGTATAAGGCGCTAGTTGCCGAAGGGGTTTTGCCTGCGGGAGAACTAACGAAATAACACGCAGTTGCCTGATTTCCTGAAATAGGCGATCAGCTTCTCGAGGGCCTCGCGCTCGCATCCAAGCTTCCTGCCAAGACAATCGAGGCATAGAAATTGCCGGTCTGTTCTGGAGACGAGCTTCAAATAGATCGCCACCTCGTCGGTTTGCAGCATTTCGCCGCAGGCGCTGCAAGTCGGGCGGCCGTTCATCGTCGGACGAGCTTAGCACGAACGACGAGGCAATCATGGGCCGGCACGGTTGGCGCAAAGCGTTCGGTGTATACGCCCAACTCCTCATTGGTCCAGCAATCCTTCAGGGAAAGAGAGAAGCCGGAAGCAAAGGGGAGTCCGAGATCCCAGAACTGTAGCGAAATTTCACGTTGTCCGTCACTGAGGTTGAAGAAGCCAATGGCTAAATCACCGTCAGCAAGAACTCTCACCAGCATGAACACCTCGTCGGTATGGAACCATTGCGGCTCCGGCTTGATGCGGTAAGCCCCTCGGCTTTCAGGATCCTGGTTAATAGCAATCAGGTTGGGATTCAGTAAAATATCCTTGGTTGCCTGATTGGCGGAACGGATGTCGCAGCCGATCATTAGAGGCGAACCCATCAGGCTCCAAAGCGCAAAATGGGTTCTGTACTCGACATCGCTGCAACCGCCGATTCGGCCAATAAAGTCATTGTTGCTTCCCCCGTACATCCCGACCACTAGCATATCCAGATCGTTGTGGCAGAAGGATCCGGTGTAGCATTGCTTGTCAAGCTGGGACAGGGCAAGTTTTTTGATGGAATCCCAATTATCTTGGATATCCCCGGTGGAGCGGTACATATGGGCGCCGGATTCCCGAATCCACTGATACACTCCGTCTTCTCCCCAGTTGCATGCAGAGAACAGAATATTGCGTCCGCAGTTTTTTAGAGCCAGGCTCATTCGTTTGTACAACAGCTCTCCGGAAATATGCCGCGGCTTAAAGCAGTAGTCGTACTTTAAAAAGTCAACCCCCCACTCGGCCAACTGTTCGGCATCCTGAAACTCGTGCTCAAAGCTGCCGGGATAACCGGCGCAAGTATGGGTGCCCACGCAGGAGTACATCCCGAATTTCAGGCCTTTTCCGTGAATATAATCGGCCAGCGTCTTCATTCCTGAAGGGAATTTCTCGGGGTCCGGCACGAGCCGGCCTTCCGCATCGCGTTGCTTCAGGCTCCAACAATCATCGATGACGATATACTCATACCCTGCCTCTTTATATCCCTCCGTAACAAAACGGTCCGCCACTTCGCGGATCAACTGCTCGTTAATATCCCAGGTGAAGGTATTCCACGAATTCCAACCCATTGACGGGACCAAGCCCAATAAAGACTGTTTGCTCATTTCCTCCGATCATCCTTCCTATGTACGATTCTCCTGTATTAAAGCATGATTCGCGTCCGCAGTCCTATGGATTAAAGTTGTATGCACATGGAGCAGTGTTGTTATATGAAGCGGCGGACATATTACCGGTCTCAACAGCGTTGCCAGCGTTTTTGCGCTCCTTTATAGTACAAACTAGAAATTGAACTATTAGGGAAGAGGGAGATGCTATGTTGAAACTGCTTATAGCGGACGATGAAATGTTGATGCGCCTCGCGATCCGCTCCCTGATGAATTGGAAGGAACGGGGAATTGAGATTATTGGAGAGGCTTCTAATGGAAAAGAAGCTTATGACCTGGCGTTATCCCGCGAACCCGACCTGATCCTTACCGATATCAAAATGCCGGTCATGGACGGTTTGCAATTGATTCGCGAAGTTTCGAAAGCGCTGCCAAGTTGTAAATTTGTCGTGCTGTCGAATTTCGATGAGTTTCGTTATGTCCGGGAAGCGATGCAGCTGGGGGCCATTGATTATTTGATCAAAAGCGAGGTGAGTCCAGCTGTCGTGGATGAGCTGTTGAAAAGCGTCAAGCAGAAAGTTCGGGAGGACAAAGGACGAACCCGGGCGCTTGCGTTCAATTCCGACTATTGGCAAAGTCTTGCACATATGAAGGAAAACCTGTTCAAAGATATAATCAGCGGGCTGCTGAGTGAAAAGGAAGCCCGGATTCAGGCAAAGAATCTGGATGTTCGAATTCGGCCCGAGCGCTTGACGGTTGTCAAGCTTCGTATTGATGATTTTCATGAAGTCAGGAAGAAATATGTTGAGCAAGACGAAAAGCTATTGCGATTCTCCATTGTAAACATCCTCGAAGAAATCATTCCTGGCAGATGGAAAAAGGAAATTGTAATTGAAAATTCTGCAGAATATTTGCTGATCGTAAACCTTACAGAAGAGATAAAGGTCGCCGGCCGCGAAGAGCTTGAACAGCTGTGTGCAAGCATTCGGGAGACTGTGAAGGATTTCATGAACCTTTCGTTGTCCATCGGCATTGGTCCTGTCGTGTTCTCGCTCCGCGAATTGAGAACGGCCTACAGGAAAGCAGATCGTGCTATGCGGAGGCGCTTCTTCGAGGGAACGGGGCATATTCTCTTTGATGAGGATAGCCTGCCTGAGTATGAAAATAAATTGTCGGGTGATCTGCCCGAAGAGAAGGCTTACGCTTTCTTGAACGTGCTGGAGGAAGGCGATGAGGTAAAAGCCATCGGGTTCCTGGATCGATTTCGCGACGGTTTCGCCTACTGCAGAACAGATGAACGGGTGGTAAGAGAGGCCTATATCCGCCTGGCGGAAGCAGCGTGCGCTTGTCAGTCTTACCGGAATCATACCCTCATCTCTTCGTCCGGCGCATCTCCTTTTGAAGCATTGCTGCTGGAAGAGACGCTGGAGGGGCTGCATCATGTCCTCACGTCATTCACGAGACGGATTTTTCTGGCGGAGGGAGGCCATGAGGAGCAGCTGAGCTATGCGGAACGAGCTGTTCAGATGATTCAGCGCTATTACGCAGAGGATATTTCACTGCAAAGCGTCGCCAGCCAGATCAATGTGAATCCCTCCTATTTAAGCAGGGTATTCAAGCAGGAAAAAGGAGAAAATTTCATATCTTATCTCACGCGGGTACGAATTGAACGGGCAAAGGTCTTTCTCGAAAGCCGAAAATACAAAGTCTACGAAGTGGCGGATAAGGTTGGATACCATAATTACACATATTTCAGTAAAATTTTCAAGAAGATTGTCGGTGTCAGCCCGGAAGAATTCAGGAGGTGAAAAAATGCGTTATTTCGAGGGGAAGCGCTTTATCAGTATCAAGGTCAAAATTGTTATGTTATGCCTCATTGTCGTAATCATTCCGATCTTCGTAATAACCATCAATGCCTATACCTCTTCAGAGCGGCTGCTGGAAACGAAATATAGGGAACTACTCATGGATTTGGCCAAACAGACGAATATCCGCATCGACGAATATTTGAAGGAAATTGAAAAAATGACCCTTGTGTCCAGCTTCGGCATCAGCAGCGGGACCAGCGCTGCGGACAAGGCCAATTATCCCATTCAGGATTATTTGCGTGATGACAGCGATGATAATGCGGACGAAGCCCGCGGGATGCTCATGAATTACATTTTGTTGAAAGACAGCGAGATATCCATCTACATCTACAATCTGAACGGAGGCAAAGATTTGTTCATCAGCAACGGCTTGGAATACGATTACAGCTACAGTGCGAAGGGGGAAGAATGGTTTCGCTTCTTTGAGGTCTCCAGCAGTCGGATGATGACCATAGACACGCATGTCAACAAGCAAGTAAAGCCAAACAAAATGGCCATCTCGCATGCCCGGAAAATACTTGATATCAACAGCGGCACCGTGCTGGGCATTATGGTCGTGAGCATTGATCTGGACATTATCGACGTTGTCAATACTCGCCTTCAGAAGGCGCTGAGTTCCCGATTCACAATTGTAGACGAATCGGACAACATTATATACAACGCCGATGAGGCATTGCTGGGACAGAAGTTTTCCGATACAGTCCGCCCGGATGAATCGGACCATATCGTGGTGCAAAGCCCGTTCGATCGGCAACGCTGGACGACCTTCCTCTATATTCCGATGAGCGAGCTGTCCGCTGAAGGTTATGTCCTGCAGCATCGCATGATTCAATTAGCGCTTTTGATGCTGCTGTTCCTCCTACTTATCTCTTTGTTCCTGTCCAGCTTCATTACCCGTCCGATCAAAAGCTTGATGAACAGCATTCTTCAGGTGGAGATGGGCCAATTCGAGCAAGTGGGCGACATTAAGTCCCGGGATGAATTCGGTCTTCTGGCTGTTCGCTTTAACCGGATGTCCCACGAATTAAAACGGCTGGTCGAGCAAATTCAAAAGGATGAGGTGGAGAAAGCTTCAGCGGAGATGAAGGCGCTGCAGTCGCAGATCAATCCTCATTTTCTCTACAATACATTGGCAACGGTGAAGTGGATCGCTTCCCTGCAACGGGCAGATAAAATTGTAATCATGACCGATTCGCTTATTTCTATGTTAAGGTATGCGGCCCGGGCCGAAGGAGCGACGGCCAGCATCAGCGAAGAGCTGGACAATCTAAGGAATTACATGACGATCCAGAACGTTCGCTATTACAACCGCATTCGTATGGACATCGAGGCCGACGAAACCTTGCTGTCTTGCCGGATTCCGAAGCTTATTTTGCAGCCGCTCGTTGAAAATGCGATTTTTCACGGTCTGGCTTCAATTGAAGAAGGAGGCATCGTCTCCGTACGGATTGCTCGAGAATCGGGAGGCATCGCAATCTATGTCTGCGACAACGGCGCGGGAATGGATGCGGAGACCGTCCGGCTGGTAGAGCAGCTGCTCAGCGGCGAACAGGCTCATGAGGGAGGGATTGGGCTGCTGAATGTGCAGCGCAGAATCCAGCTGTTCTCCGGACACACTCAGTCTATCCGTTTCTGTACTTTGCCGGGGGAAGGGAGCAGCTTCCGGATCGTATTCCCCGAAGAGTATGGATTGCCCGAGCAAGCCGGGATGCGGGATGCAGGTTCGGTCGGGTAAGCGGAGCAGAGCGGAATTGCACTTTTTTGACTGGATGATTCATTTTCTTTACCGTTCGCTTTACCCGTATCTCCCTCTCGGATGAAAAGGTCAAAAAAGAAGAAGAAAAAGTCAAAAACGATAGTATTCGTCTTGCAACCGGGTTGTTTAAAATGTAGAGGACTCAAATAAGCGCGTAAATGGGGGGTACTATGAAAAAGTCATTTCTTTCTTTAACTATGGCATCCGCACTTGTCTTGCTTTCGGCGTGCGGAGGAACAAATGCCAAGTCTGAAGCAACGCCCGGTCCCGCTGTTCAGGAGGTGGGCGAAAACGGTGAGGTCGATTATGCTTTCGGGGCCTACAAGGACACAGTCACTCTGCATACGGTAAGAGCCGAGTATTCTTCTGCCCAGTTTCCCGAGGGAGACGACATGACCCGGAATGTATGGACAAGAGCTTATAAGGACCGCCTTAACATTGATGTCGTGACGGACTGGGTAACCGACGAATATGACACGAAGCTGAATCTGGCCATCTCGTCGAACAAATTACCCGATGTATTTCATGTAAACGCTTCACAGCTTCAACAGTTGATCAAAGCGGACATGATCATGGACTTGACGGAAGTATTCGATCAATATGCCTCCGACAGGATTAAAGGATATATGGAAGCCGATCGTTCCAGCTATGAATCCGGGATGAAAGACGGCAAGTTGTACGGTATTCCGCAATTGCAATGGGGATATATCGATCAGCCCGATTTCCTGTGGATACGTAACGATTGGAAGGAAGAACTGGGTCTGCCGGATCCCAAAACGATGGAAGACGTCAAAAATATAGCACTCAAATTCAAAGAGGCCTATGGCGGATACGGTTTGGCCATAGACCAAACGCTCGATTATCTGAACCTGCTTGCCGTCGGCTGGGGAGCGCACCCGGACATGTGGCTTCCCGATGAGAATGGTCAGCTTGTCTACGGCTCCGTTCAGCCCGAAATGAAGGACGCAATCGCCGAGTGGGCAGAATGGTTCAAGCTGGGGGTCATCGATCCGGAGTTTCCAATCAAGGACTTCAGCGCCATGAATGCGGGCATCGTGTCCGGCAAAGCCGGAATGCAGCCTTACTATCAGTGGTGGGGGTATAATCCAGGTGTAGATCTGGTCACCAATCAGGGGAAGGATGCCATCTTCTATCCCTATAATATCCCGACCGTGGACGGCAAGAACCCGGTGCATTCCTTCTTTTTTGCGAACAGTGTATACACCGTGGTGAATAAAAATTACGCTCATCCGGAAGCGGCAATCAAGCTGCTGAACTTCTATGCCCATATGCTGGACGAAGGGTCGGAGCATGAAACGCCTGAAACGTTGGCTGCCTTCCTGGACAAGGACATCGCCCATGTGACCGGAGCCTTCAAGATTATTAACCCGCAAACGGATTACGTGCAGTATGAGCGGGTAAGCGAAGCGCTAAAGACCAACGATACGAGTGCTTTTACAACCAGCGGCATGTGGCAGAAGTATAACAACAGCCTGGAGTTTATGAATAATGGGACGCCTGCGGCTGTTGGTGATTACCTCCAGCAAGGTGCGCCGAAGAATGCCTACAGTATTGCGAAGACGGTGCTGGACAATGGCGAATATATCGAGACCGGTCTCAAGGGAGCGCCGCCGGAGCAACTGGCAAAGTACGGCTCCACACTTGACGATATCCTCACCGAGGGCTTCACAAAAATCATTATGGGCTCGGCGGATATCGATTATTTCGATACAGTTGTGCAGAACTGGAGCACCGCGGGCGGAGAGGAAGTAACCAAAGCGGTTAATGAGCTTTACGGGAATAAATAACGGAGAACGTACCGGGTGGTGATGGAGGAGGCGGGTGCAAGCCCGTCTTCCTTGTTATTCAGAACGTTAGGAGGAACGAAATGTTAAGAAAATTATACCGGCAGAGGGCTTACCATCTGATGCTGATTCCCAGCATTATCGTCGTATTCATATTCAGCTATATGCCGTTCTACGGGCTGGTGATCGCTTTTCAGGATTATAATCCCGGAATGGGCTTTAACTCGCCCTGGGTAGGCATGGAGAACTTCGAGCATGTCTTCCGGCAGCCGAACTTTCTGCGGACTATCTGGAATACCCTCTACATGTCTGTATTCAAAATCATCGGGGGCATCGTGGTGCCCGTCATTTTTGCTTTGCTGTTGAATGAGGTTGTTCGTACCCGATTCAAGCGAACATTTCAAACTTTGGTATATATTCCGAACTTTCTTTCCTGGATTATTATGGCCGGAATCATGATCGACATATTAGGCTCGGAAGGCATTGTCAACGGCTTTCTCGGTCTGTTGGGGGTGCAGCCTGTATCTTTTCTGGGCAATCCTTCCATTTTCCCGTGGACAATGATCGTGACGGATATTTGGAAAGGCTTTGGCTTTGGCACGGTGGTCTATCTGGCGGCTCTGACCAGCATCGACCCCGGCTTGTACGAGGCGGCGCTGATTGACGGCGCCAAGCGCTGGAAGCAGACGCTCTACATTACGCTGCCGCTTCTGACCCCAACAATTATACTAATGTCCGTGCTGGCGCTGGGGAATGTGCTCAACGCAGGCTTCGACCAAATTTATAACCTGTATTCGCCGTCTGTATACGAAACGGGGGATATCATCGATACCTATGTTTATCGTCTTGGCATTCAGCAAGCCCAATACTCTGTCGCCACGGCAGTAGGACTGTTCAAATCGGTTGTATCCACCATCATGGTTGTTCTGTCTGCCGTTCTGGCCAATAAAGTGGCCGGATACCGCATTTTCTGAGGAGGGGTTGCATGATACAGGACAAGAGTCTTGGGCGTCGTTTATTCCATGCTTTTAATTATACTTTTTTGATTGTAGTATCTTTGCTGTGCATCTTGCCGTTCGTGAACCTGCTGGCCGTCTCGTTCAGCGGCAGCGCCGCAGTATCTGCCGGAAAGGTGGTGTTCTGGCCCGTGGATTTCAATCTGAAAGCGTACGAATTTGCGCTGGAGGGGGGGCAGTTTTACCAGGCGCTCTGGGTTTCCGTTAAGCGGGTAGTGCTGGGAACGATAGTTAACCTTGTGTTGATGGTGCTTACCGCCTATCCATTGTCCAAATCAAAGGAAAAGGTGATGGGGCGCGGCATTTACATGGGTTATTTCGTCGTCACCATGTTATTCAGCGGCGGGCTGATCCCGACCTATCTGATCGTTGTCCAGACAGGACTGATCGATTCCCTGTGGTCCCTGATTCTGCCCGGGGCGCTGCCGATATTCAGCATGATTATCCTGATGAATTTCATCCGCGGGCTGCCCGAGGAAATTGAGGAATCAGCGACCATCGACGGTGCCGGACCCATTCAAATTCTGGTGCGCATCCTGCTGCCTTTGCTGAAGCCTGCACTGGCAACGGTAGGTCTGTTCAGCATTGTGGGCCACTGGAACTCCTGGTTCGAGGGCATCATCTACATGAACAATCCGGCGAATTATCCGCTGCAAAGCTATCTGCAAACCTTGCTGCTCGATTTTGAGCAGATCATGCTGCGGTCGGGCAATGATTATACGCAGCTATTGGCCATGATGAATGCGCGAACCGGCCGGGCAGCACAGCTATTCCTTGGCGCCCTTCCGATCCTGGCCATATATCCGTTCTTGCAAAAATATTTCACCACAGGGCTTGTGTTGGGAAGTGTAAAGGGTTAGGCGCAATTGGATTCTCCAAATATAAGCTTTGGGGACTGTTATTTCGTTTTATCGAGTCATTTCTCTGGAAAAGCATGCCGAATAACAGTATATAATAAGGTTTATCACGATATTTAGAAGGAGGTATGGCAAATGGAAGAAAAAGCGGCGATGATTGCAGCCAATGAAACGCCTGAAGGCACCCAGATTCTCTATGGTCAATTTGCCGAAGAAGGCTCTTATTATTCCTGCTCCTATAAGCCTGACATAGTGTATGCAACATATGGAGAAGTGGAAAGAAGACTCCAAATCATAATTCCTCATCGTTCCGGGTACAAATTTCCCTTGGTTATTTTCGTTCAGGGATCCGCCTGGCGGAAACAGGATTTGTATATGAACATCCCTAATCTATGTCACATTGCAGCAAAGGGGTACGTGATAGCAAGCGTTGAAATCAGAGATACGGATGTGGCCCGGTTTCCGGCAGCAATTGAGGACGTGAAGTGTGCAATCCGGTTTATGCGCAAACATGCAGATGAATATGGAGTTGATCGGAATCGTGTTGCGGTATGGGGAGATTCATCAGGCGGACACCTTTCATTAATGACAGGCCTGACCATTGGAGAATTTGACAACGGAATGTACAGCGAACAGACAGATGAAGTCAGTGCGGTCATCGACTATTACGGAGTTTCGGATCTGCTCACATTAGGCAAGTATAATCATATTCTGGATCATGATGCCGCTGATTCACCGGAAGGCTTGTTTATTGGAGGACGGGTAAAGGATCATGTGGAACTGGCCCAAAAGGCAAGCCCTATCCATCAGAATTTGGATAAAGTCCTTCCGCCGTTTCTGATCATTCATGGAGATAGCGATACCGTTGTTCATATTAACCAAAGTATAGAGATGTATAAGGCGCTTAAAAAGCATGGGCAGTCGGTTTTGTTCTATAAAGTAGTGGGTGCAGGTCACGGTGACGGTGTATGGAACCCTCAGGTCCTTAAAATTACAGAGAGGTTCTTGTCGGCGAGCTTGAACCGGCCTGATATTGCAGGCAAGGCATAGAGCAGGCCGCACTATAGTATTTATATCGGTCTTTCCGAATATATTCAAATTCGCGATTTCAAATCGTTCAGGTTTAACCCGGATCCCCCACTTCGATTATTTTGAATACAAGGAGCAAAAGTAACTATACATGAGGTCCATGAATGAATTATTTTCAATAGGAGAAGTCTCCAAATTGTTCAATATCGATGTTCGGCTACTTAGGCACTACGACAAGATATCCTTTGCAGAGGATCTGGAGCAGCCCATCCGTGAATTGGAACTCAGGAATTCGCTCAATTCCGTTATGTTTCTCGGAAAGGTGGGTGTCTCGATCTCATGTGAAAATCTATTGAACCGAAATTTGGATCGATTTTCCTCCATTTTTGTGGTTCTTGAGCCGGGGGACGATGATGCGGAAGACACATTTTGTCTGCCGGGCGGTCGATATCTCACCCTGCGCTTTCACGGCACACACAAGAAGGCTGAGCCTGCCTACATCAAGATGTTTCAGTACATGGACCAAAAGGGGTATGTCCCCGCAGGCGATTCGCTTGAATTTGCTTTAATCGATTACGGACTCACAAACGATCCGTCAAAATTTACTACGGAAATACAAATTCCATACCAAACCATTTGACCCTCCAACTATTGGAGGGTTTATTATATTTCGGTGAAGGAGGCGAGTGAAATGTTAGGCACTTCATTACAGTAAATCCCTTTCCTTCATCATGGTCAGTCAAATTGAATAATTAAATTTCAACATGAACTATATGACTATTGAGCAAGAACTTCAAATTTAATGAACTGGTTTCAATTCAGACATCATAAACACAACCTCGCAATGAAATAAATTCTATTGACTAAAAAAAATACTATCTATATAATTTTAACTATGATCCATCTGAAGCAACTTATCTATTCATTATGATGACATCCGGGAGGAAGCCTATGTTTTTTAAACGCAAGGAAAAGAAGCCAGCCTTAACCTCATTGGTTATCAAATCCCCGCTGAGCGGCACTGTTGTGGCACTGTCGGAAGTTCCCGATGAAGCTTTTTCGGAGGGCGCAATGGGACAAGGGTTTGCTGTTGAGCCTGACGCAGGCAGACTGGTATCGCCGTTCTCCGGCACGGTAGTACATGTTATGGAAAAGAGTAAGCATGCAGTTATGCTGGAGCATGATAGCGGCGTGCAGATTCTGATGCATATTGGCATGAATACCGTGTCTTTGAAAGGTGAAGGATTCAAGCTGCATATTGAGAATGGTCAGCGGGTTGAGGAAGGGCAACTGCTTATTGAATTTGACATGGCCGTGATCCGTGAGGCCGGTCTGCCGACGATCACCCCGGTTATCGTTCCTAACGGACTGGTAAGCGTTAAAGGGATAGAAGTGGTGCTCGAAGGCTCTGACAGCTATATCCGCGTAGACTTGTAACCGTTTTATGAGCAGTAATCATAAAGAAAGCCCTGTTTAAGGAGTTCCTCCGGCAGGGCTTCTTTGGCTATTTTAGTTGTTTTGTTTGGTTTTGTAGTTTCTGATGTGAAGATAAACCGTGTTTTTGGAAATAGATAGTAATTCAGATACAATAACTACAGAATTTTTGATCTGGAATATTCCGTTGACCAGCAGCTGTTCAATAATGGCTTTGTTCTTCTCGGTAGCTGGAATGGAGGTGTCGCCCTCGATCTGAGCCTTGGCCTCCTGAAGCGATTGAAGGATGATCGATTGCGGATCCTCGGAAAAGCTGTCGATGACGGGCGCCTTCTGTGAAGAGTTATGTTCCGGAAGGAAGGTGCCCATGACTTTTACGAAAGAGGTATTCAGATAAAAGTTGATGCAAAGAACCCCAATAATTTTATGATTGGAGCCTTCAATCGGCGTGATCATTGATTTCATAGGCTCACCAGAGGAATTTCTGCTAAAGTAGACGAGGTGTTGGTTGCCTTCCTCCATTTTTTTTGCCTTTTCCAAAATATTCAGATCCTTATCCGTAATGGAATCCCCGATTTTTCTGGAGCTATGCTCCCCGTTAACAATCATCATAATCGATTGATTCTCAAGGCTGTAAAGGATCAGTTCATAGCCGCTCCCTAAAAAAGCGCCCATTCCTTTCATGGTTTGTATGTATGAGTTCAATATTTCACGATCCGTCTTGGTAATCTTCACGATACCCCTCCGCTAAAATATATTTCATTATTAAATAATACCTAAAAAATACAAATATAACAACTTATAAAGGGATAACATAGGGTTTTAGCCTTGTTATCTCAAAAAGTCCCAAATAAAATTATTTTATTGAATGAAAATTATTCTATTGACTAAAAAAAATACTAGCATTATAATTTGGCTGTAACGAACCAGAACCAACAACTTCGAAATGGGGGAGAACATGTATAAGGACTTAATCGCTAGTGTGCTGAATCATATTGGCGGCAGCAGCAACATCGCAGAATCCACACATTGTATGACTCGCTTGCGCTTGGAGATCATCGATGTGAGCAAGGTCAACAAACCGGAGCTTGAAAAAATAAAGGGTGTATTGGGCGTCATTAAGAATGGCAGTCAAGTCCAAATTGTAATCGGTCCCAATGTCTCGAACGTATACAAGGAATTTGTGGAATATACGTCTGACTCGGCAAATGGCGGTTCTTCAGCAGCTCCAGTGAAATCGGATACAAAAACAGAACGTCCGAAGGAAAAGACGCTGACGAAGGTCATGAACACGATTGCGGGTATATTTAATCCTATCGTACCTGCATTAGCCGGGGCCGGCTTGATCAAAGCGATCCTCGCCCTGTTGGTCTCGGTCAAGGTACTCAGTAATCAAAGTGAAACTTATCTGATCCTCAACACGATCAGTGACGGCGTATTTACCTTTTTACCGTTTCTGTTAGCGATTTCATCGGCCAAAATCTTCAAGATGAATACCTATGTAGCCGTTGCCATAGCTGCAGCGATGCTTCATCCGACCTTCTTGAACTTCTTGACAGAGGGGACAACCCAGTTGCATTTCCTGGGGGCGCCTATGAACTTGATCAAATATAACGGCAGCGTATTGCCGATTGTATTGACGATTTGGTTCGCGTCTTACATTGAGAGATTCGTAGACCGGTTCACGCCGTCAGCGCTGAAGATTATTATTGTTCCGGCCGTTACTATTTTGATTGCGACGCCGATCTCCCTGATAGCTATCGGTCCTGTTGCGCAGTTCCTGGGCAATAATATCGCAGGATTTATCAGCATTCTGTTTGATAAGGGCGGCATTTTCGCCGGTTTGATTTACGGCGCACTTTACTCCGTACTGGTCGTGACAGGTATGCAGCATGGGATGGTGCCGGTCCTGATCGACGGAATTTCCCGAGTAGGCTACAACTTCATCAGCCCGGTATCAGGCAGTGCCAATATGGCCCAAGCCGGTGCAGCATTCGGAGTGTGGCTGAAGTCCAAGGACAAGAACACGAAGACCGTTGCTGCGTCTGCAACCATCTCAGCGATGTCCGGTGTCACGGAGCCTGCGATATACGGAGTCAATTTACGGTTGAAAAAGCCGTTCTTAGCCGCTTTAATCGGCGGTGCGGTCGGCGGATCGTTTGCCGCATTCTTTGGAGCCAAGTCTTATGCCATGGGCGGCCCGTCCTTCCTGACCCTGCCGATGTTCATCGGGGAACCGGGAAATGTCTGGTTGGTGGCTGCTGCCTTTGTCATCGCCTTTATCACAGCCGCTATCACCACGTTTATCGTCGGATTTGAAGAAAATCCGGTAGAAGACAACTAAAAAATATAGATAAAATAAGGAGTGGAACAACATGAGAACACTGAAAAACTTTCCTGAAGGATTTTACTGGGGGGGCGCAACTGCTGCCAACCAGATTGAAGGGGCATGGGATGTAGACGGCAAGGGGATCAGCATTGCTGATGTAATGACAGAAGGATCCTTCGGAGAACCAAGACGGATTACCAGAGGAATTGTGGAGGGAGAATATTATCCTGCCCATGAAGCCATTGACTTCTATCATCATTATAAAGAGGATATTGCCCTGTTTGCCGAAATGGGCTTGAAAATGTATCGCCTGTCCATCGCTTGGTCCCGTATTTTCCCGGACAGCAATTCGGATACGCCGAATGAAAAAGGGCTGGAGTTCTACGACAAGGTGTTCAAGGAACTGAAAAAGTACAATATCGAGCCATTGGTTACGATCTATCATAACGACCTGCCTTACCATTTCGTCGAGGAATGCAACGGATGGTCTTCACGGAAAGTGCTGGATCAATATTTGGAGCTATGTAAGGTCTTGTTCACCCGTTACAAAAATGACGTGAAATACTGGATTACATTTAATGAAATCAATGACCTGACCGTGCCGCTCGGCAACTGGAATCATGGCGGTATTCTTCACGAGGGAACCAAATACTTCGTGGACCAGGTAGATGATCCGAACATGCGTTACCAGGCATTGCACAACCAAATGGTAGCGAGTGCAGAAGCGGTAGTTATCGGTAAAAAGATTAATCCGGAATTCCAATTCGGCTCCATGATCTGTCATATTACGGTTTACCCGCATACCTGCCATCCGGACGATGTGTTGCTTGCGCAAAGAGAAGATTTGATCAGAAACTGCTTCTGCGGCGACGTTATGCACCGCGGGGAATATCCTTACTATGCCCTGAGATATTTTGAAGAGAATGATATTCAGATTGAAATGACCGAGGCGGACAAGGCGATTTTGAAGGAAGGCATTTGCGATTTCTATACCTTCAGCTATTATATGACGATTTGTAAAAGCGCCGACCCGAATACAGCACAGACCTCAGGCAACATCATGGGCGGAGCCAAGAATCCTTATCTGGAAGTCAATGAATGGGATTGGCAGATTGACCCGAAGGGCCTTCGTTATACACTGAACCATGTCTACGACCGCTACCGTCTGCCTGTCATGATTACGGAAAATGGTCTGGGAGCACGCGACGTGGTAGAGGCCGATGGCCAGATTCATGACGATTATCGTATCGAGTATACGCGTCAGCATATACAACAAATGCAGGAGGCCATCACAGACGGCGTTGAGCTGGTTGGCTATACCTCTTGGGGAATTATTGATGTAGTAAGCTGTTCAACCGGTGAAATGGACAAGCGTTACGGCTTCATCCATGTGGATAAGGACAACCATGGCAACGGAACATTGAAGAGAACGAAGAAGGATAGCTTCCATTGGTATAAAAAAGTGATTGAAACCAACGGACAAGAACTGTAATATCGCAATCATTTAAGCTTTATGGGTACGGAAAGGCCTCCAAAACTACTCTATATAGTAGGATTGGGGGCCTTTTGCTTAGGGGATCCATTCTCCATCGATCAGTTGCGGAGTATTTCCGGGTGATGAAGCAGAAGGGATAGCGTAGGCGCCTCATTCAATATTGGGCTTGCAAAAACTAATGCCATTAGTTATCATGAAACTAATAGGATTAGTTTTTGGTGAAGGGAGAGCCTGATATGAGAGTGATACATGAAAAAACGGTATGGCAATTGACGTGGATGCCGCGCATTTTTCCGGTGAATGCCTATTTGGTGGAGGAAGAGGATGGCTTGACTTTGATTGATGCGGCGCTGCCCTATAGCGCGAAGGGGATTCTGGAGGAGGCTGCGCGCATCGGCAAACCGATCGTACGAATCGTGCTTACCCACGCGCACAGCGATCATATCGGCGCGGTGGATGCGCTGAAGCGGGCGCTGCCCGCTGCGAAGCTGCACATCTCCGCGCGCGATGCCCGGCTGCTCGCCGGGGACAGAAGCCTGGACGCGCATGAGCCGTCTACAACGATTCAAGGCGGCGTGCCGAAGCCGGGTAAGATTGCCGCGGAGCCGGACGTTTTGCTGCGGGACGGCGACCGGGTTGGCTCCCTGCTTGCCATCGCGACACCGGGACACACACCGGGCTCGATGTCCTTTCTGGATACGCGCAACGATGCACTGATCGCGGGAGACGCCATGCAGACCCGGGGCGGCGTAGCCGTGTCGGGGCAGCTCAAGCCATGGTTCCCGTTCCCGGCCATGGCGACATGGAACAAGGAAGAGGCGCTTGCCAGCGCCCGCAAGCTGCAAGCGCTGAAGCCATCGCTGCTCGCGGTCGGTCACGGCCGCATGCTCAGCGATCCCTCGCAAGCCCTCGACCGCGCCATCGCTGAAGCGGAGCAAGCGATCATAAAGCAAAGGAGTGCACAGCCTCATGTCCCCGAGAATCGGTCTTGATTTGCCTGCCTTGCTCAACGCCGCCGCCGAGCTGGCCGATGCGGAGGGCTTCGAAGCGGTAACGCTGGCGACGCTTGCTCAGAAGCTGAAGATCCGCCCGCCCTCCCTGTACAACCATGTCGCCGGACTGCCCCAGCTGCGCCGCTTGCTTGCGCATCGCGGCCTGGAAGAGCTCGCCGTCCGGCTTGAGGGAGAGGTCGCCGGCCTGTCCGGGGATGACGCGGTCCGGGCATTCAGCCGGGCGTACCTCAGCTTCGCCCGTGAGCATCCCGGCTTGTATCAAGCTCTGCAGGCGGCGCCGTCCCCCGGCGACGAGCTCTTGGAGCAAGCCGGGGAAAGGGTGCTGGAGCAAATTTACCGGACAATGGACGGTTACGGACTGTCCGGCGACAGCGCCGTTCATGCGGTGCGGACGATCCGCAGTCTGCTGCACGGCTTCGTAACGCTGGAGCAGCAGGGCGGCTTTGGCCTGCCGCTCGACCTGGACGTTACCTTTCGGCTCATGGTGGATACTTTTCTGGCCGGAGTCAAAAATCCTGATTCCTTCAAATCATAAACGCTTTGGATAAACAGCAGATCAGCTATTTGACTGCTGTTTTTTTGTGCGCTTAAAACGGAAAGCAGTACCTAACGCATGATGATGGTGACTATATTAGTTGAACTATAAAAGCTACGTAGAAAGGGCATAAACAACAGCGATCGTAAGCACACTTCACACGTTGCCCCAGAACGTAAAATTCAGTAGTTCAACTTATTAGAGTCCATAGTCCATAGGGTAGGAAAGAGAGTTTTATACGATATTTCATACAAAGGAAGGTTTTCTTGAGAGAATGATAGGCGGTTTATACGAATATTCGTACAAATTTTCCGTTTTCAGAGGATAAGCCATGCTTTTTATACGATTATTCGTACAACTTGCATCGATTGGGAGAATGGGGAGGATAATTTATGCGAAAAAACGTACAAAACTTCCTCGTACTTCAATATGCAAGCAACTGCATTCTGCCGCATTCATCCGCATTCAGAGCCGCATTCAGCCGCATTCAGCTACATTTAGCTGCGTTCAGCCCGAGAATCCGGCGAACAACAGCGCTCCTTAGATCATAATAACAGTTTATGCAGTAATTTATACAGTTTGAGCAAGAGGCCCATGAAAGGGAATTCTTTGTGCTACATTTTCTTAGTATGGGGGAAGAGCGCCTAAGTAAAGATGTATGCGCTTTTATCCAAATAGAACGATCAGGGAGCGTTAGCGTATGCGGAAAACCATCTCGTTTCAGATCAAATTTGTACTTTTATTCCTCACATTCCTCTTTGTATTAAACACCTTAATCAGTGGAATTACTAATTCTCAAGTGCAATTATCCGCCACTTTATTTTCAAATTCATTCCTGGTTCTGGAGAATGAGCAGTTGAAACTAGCTAAAGAGTTAGGCCGGATTGATTTATCCGTTCAGGCAGCCCTTTTGGGAAACGGAAGAGTAATTGAAGAAGTGCCGGCAACGCACAAGATTGTTGAGCAGGCGACAGCCGGTGCTAATACCATATCTGATCTAACGGAGGAGTTCTCCAGCAAGGTGAAGGACGACGCGCTTCGAGCTTCATACCTGCCTTATCAGGCTTCAATAGAAGCCTATTTAAGTCAAATTGCGTTAGTATTGAATCAGATTGTCCAAGGGGATGAGGCATTAGCGAAAGAAAGCTACATCGAGTTGGATCGTCTCGCAGGAGCTATGCAGGAAGCGGAAGCTCAATTTCAGGCCGTGCTGGATAGTAGCATTGCCCATGAGAAAGCACTCATTGATTCCAGACTAACAAGATCCTCCGTAATCATTTATGCGATGGCCATCCTATTCCTGATTTCTGTTGTTGTTGCCTTCAGATTCGTCTTGAAAGCGATCATTCGCCCAATTCATACGGCGAGTAAAAATCTCAATCAAATCATCCATAGTCTGGAGCATAATGAGGGGGATTTGACGGTTAGATTAGAGCATATTTCAGATAATGAAATCGGGCAAATGACCCATGGAATGAACCGCTTTTTAGAGATATTGCAGAGCGCTATGGTCTCGATAAAGCTGGGCTCCAATCAAATTCATCAATCGGCTGAGAACATTAGTAACAATATCCTGGCCTCCACAGACGCTACAACAACCATATCAGCAGGTTTAAATGAAATGACAGCAAGCATGGAGGAAATCAGCAGCACCATTCAGGACATCGATCATGGGGCCCAGCTCGTGCTTTCGGCAGCAAATCTTATTGCAGACGATGCCGGCGCCAATTATGATCAGGTTGCCCATATTCTCAATCGTGCCGAGCATATCCATTCACAGTCCAACCAAAGCAAGCTTCAGACGATGTCTGTGGTGCAGGATATTGAGCAAGGGATGTCTAGTGCTATATCGAACAGCCGCTCTGTGGAAAAAATTAATGAGCTCACCACGAACATTCTGGACATTTCCACCCAGACGAATCTCCTGGCCCTGAATGCTTCTATAGAGGCGGCAAGAGTTGGAGATGCCGGAAAGGGCTTTGCCGTCGTAGCGGATGAAATCAGAAAGCTTTCGGAAAATACGAAACATACCGCGAACCATATCCAGACGATCAGCGCTTTGGTGACAGACTCGGTGAAGGAGCTTGTCGATAACGCAAATAGGATTATGTCTTATATCTCGGGCAGGGTACTGGACGACTACGCCAACTTTGTAGATACAGCTAATAATTATAAGGCTGATGTGGAGAACATCAATCAAATGCTGTCGCGCTTTACGAGCCAATCAGAAGAATTAAGGAGCATCTCAACCAATATGGCCGAAGGCATCAGGGGAATCAGTTTGGCTGTAGAGGACGGGGTGAATGTAATGATTGATGCTAATGAAAGCACATCGAGCTTGCTTGAATCGATGACTACCATTTCGGACGAAGTAAGCTATAATCAGGAAATTGTAAATCGTTTACATGACCATGTAAATAAGTTTAAAAAGATCTAGATCGAGCGTGTGGAAAGATGTGCTTTTGTCTGCTATAATCATGGTATTTTTGTTCCCTGATGAAGGGTAAGGAGGGGAAACATGATCCGGATTGCGATTGTTGAGGATGAAGCTCATTACAAAGAGCAGCTTACTGATTTTCTGAAACGGTTCGAGCAAGAGACCGGCGAACATATAGATCTCGCAACCTACGGGGACGGCGATGAATTTGTAGAGGGCTTCAAGGCCCAATTCGATATTATTCTGATGGATGTACAGATGCGCTTTATGGACGGCATGGCGGCTGCGGAGGAGATCAGAAAGATGGACTCCGAGGTGGTCATCATTTTCATTACCAATATGGCACAGTATGCGATTAAGGGGTACGCGGTTGACGCGCTTGATTACGTGCTGAAGCCGATCTCCTATTTTCAGTTCTCCCAGCGGTTGAACCGGGCGATTGAACGGATGAAGCGTCGGGAAGAGCATCACATTACACTTAAGATTAAAGCCGGGGTCAAGCGATTTCAAATTTCGGATATTTATTACATTGAGAGCCTGGGACACAAGCTGGTATTTGTTACGAAAAGCGGCGAGGTGGAGACCATCGGCACGATGAAGGAGCTGGAGGATCAGCTTGCCGGGTATCCCTTCTTTCGAGGGAATAAAGGCTACTTCATTAACCTGGAGCATGTGGAAGGAATGGAGGATGTGTTTGCGATCGTCAAAGGAAAGCTCCTGCTGATCAGCCGTCCCAAACGCAAAGCGTTCATGGAGGCGTTGTCCAACTATTGGGGAGAAGTGATCAAATGAATACTGTGCTTCCGGATATTCCCCGATTGTATACGGCACTGGCAGAGTGGCTGGCCTGTATCGTGTACATTATCCCGTTGAGAAAACGGCTGAAGGGCTGGAGTTTATTCGCTTTCGCGGGTGGTTTTCTTGTACTGCAGTCCTTGTTCTTAATGCTGACGAAGAATTTTCCCGTTTATTTTTGGATTCCCTGCATGGTTGCCGCGATTGGAATTATGTTTTATTTCATGTATATCAGCTGCCATATCAGTGCGCTGGAAGCGGGATATTATAGCGTAAGGGCCTTTGTAGCCGCTGAATTTGTCGCTTCCTTGGAATGGCAGGTCCATGTGTTCGTTTGGCAGAACAAGCCTGCTTCGGCGTGGCAGGAATCCCTGCTGTTGCTGCTTATCTACGGGACAGCGTTTGCGATCATTTGGCTGCTGGAGAAGCGGCACATTCCCGAGGAAGGCAAACTGAATATTAGACAGCGTGAGCTGTGGTCGACCGTATTTATCGGCGCTGCCGTATTCGGCATTAGCAATTTAAGCTTTGTCAGCACGCAAACGCCATTCAGCGGACAGTATGCCCAAGAGATTTTGAATATTCGTACACTTGTCGATCTGGGCGGCTTTGCGATTCTATATGCTTACCACATTCAGCTTAATGAACTGCGCATCCGGCATGAGCTGAAAGCGGTGCAAAACATTCTCCAGCATCAGTACGTGCAATACCAGCAATCTAAAGAAAGCATCGAGCTGATCAATCTGAAATATCATGATTTGAAAAATCAAATTATTGCGGTACGAGCGGAAGAAGATACGGAGAAACGCAACGCTTACCTAAAGAAAATGGAGGACGAAATTAAATTTTTTGAGGCGCAGAACAAAACGGGCAATCATGTATTGGATACACTGCTGGCCAGCAAAAATATGCATTGCATTAGAAATGGGATCACGCTTACTTGCGTGGCGGATGGAAGCTTGCTCAGTGATATCGATATTATCGATATATGTACGATTTTTGGCAATGCGCTCGATAATGCAATCGAATATGAGCAACGGATTGAAGAAGCGGAAAAGCGCTTGATTCATGTATCGGTCTTCGCGCAGAAGGGCTTCATTATGATTCGTTTTGAAAACTATTTTGAAGGCGAATTGGAATTGGACGGCAATTTGCCGGTTACGACAAAAACGGATACGTTCAATCATGGCTATGGGTTAAAAAGTATTCGTTATTCCGTGGAAAAATACGGCGGTGTCGTCAGCATTGGCAAGCAGGACAACTGGTTTGAATTGAAAATATTAATTCCGATGAAACAGAAATAGAGCGAATTTGGGAGAAACGGCGGGCAAGTAGTCAGTGGGCCAACTGGCTGCTTGCCCGCTATTTTGGTATGCCGTGATGCAGTTTATGCAAAAAAAGAGACAGTTCGTGCGTTTCTCCTTCTTTAAAATAAATAAGTGTTAGAATACCCGTATGCCATCGAAGATTATATAGTCGTAAGCGTTTAAATACAGGAATAAAATGTATGCGCTTTACCCTATTTAAAATCGCTAACGAGTATGAACTTCGAGAAAAATTCTGATTAATAAATGGGGGTATATTACATGAAGAACATATCAAAAACGGCCGCAATTAGTACTTATATCGTAAGTATTATACTAATTATAGGCCTAATCGTAGGCAACGTTTATGCAGAAAAGTATTCTCAGATCATCACAACCTATTTAGGTCATTCCACTGACAAGATAGTATCTTCAAAAGACGATACGGAGGTGGATTCCGAATATTATAAGAGCGCATTTACTTCTGCAGACGAAATGCAGACGGAAGGTGAACGGATCAGTCAGGAAATCGTAGAAGAAGGTATTGTGCTATTAAAAAATGATAACAACGCGCTGCCACTGAAAGCTGGATCAAAAATCAGTTTATTAGGTCAGAGCTCTGTCGATCTTGTGTACGGAGCAGGCATTTCGGGATTAGTTGATACAAATAAAGCGCCTGATTTATTGGCTGCGCTAACAAGCTCTGGATTTGAAATCAATAAGACACTTTGGGATTTTTATAAGACGGGGGACGGATCATCTTACAGAAAAGAAGTTCCAGACATTTATGGTAAGGGCCCTTATGCCGTGAATGAAGTCCCTGCAAGTGTTTATAAAGATGAAGTCATGAAGAGCTTCTCGGATTACAATGACGCTGCAGTAGTTGTGATTGGCCGTTCCGGTGGGGAAAGCTCCGATCTTACGACCGCTGTGCTGCCTACAGGTTCTCATTATCTAGAGATTGATGACAACGAAAGAGATTTGCTTAAGCTGGCAACTGAAAAATTTGATAAGGTCATTGTTTTAATCAACGCCTCCAACACATTAGAATTAGGGTTTCTGGAGGAGTATGACATTGATGCAGCTATTGTAGTGGGCGCTATCGGACCGCATGGCGCTAATGCTATCGGTGAAGTTCTTAACGGGAATGTCAATCCGTCCGGGAAATTAGTTGATACGTATGCTTATGATGTGTTTAGTTCTCCAGCAATGAAAAACTTCGGTAATTACAACATTGCCAACAGCAAAGTTACTATGGGGAATTCCTATATGGTTTACGCGGAAGGCATTTATGTCGGGTATCGCTATTATGAAACCAGATATGAGGATGTAGTTCTTGGCAATGAGAGTGCGGCAAATTACGATTACAGTACCCAAGTACAGTTTCCCTTTGGATATGGTCTGTCCTACACGACATTTGAATGGTCTGACTACAACGTAAAAGAATTGGATGACACGTACGAAGTCTCCTTAAATGTAACGAATACAGGTTCTGTTGCGGGTAAGGAAGTTGTTCAGATTTATATGCAGTCTCCTTATACAGAATATGACAAGCAAAACAAAATTGAGAAGGCTTCTGCCGAACTGGTTGGTTTTGCAAAAACCTCAGCAATTGAGCCTGGTAAGTCAGAAACGGTCAACATTGAAATCGACAAAGAAGAAATGAAAACCTATGATACACATGGCTATGGCACATACATTGTTGATGCAGGCACCTATTATTTTGCGGCAGGTCGAAACGCACATGATTCATTGAATAATATCCTTGCAGCAAAGGGCAAGACAACAGCCGATCAAATGGATGCTGACGGCAATGAAGCGTTTGTAAAGGATTTTACTGTTGATCAGCTGGATTCTACAACGTACAAAGTATCCGCAGCTACAGGAAATGAGATTACGAATCAGTTTGCTGACGTAGATATTAAAAAATATGATCCATCGTTTGAATACCTTTCAAGAAATGACTGGACAGGCACATGGCCAGTGACATACGCAGAGGGTACTATGACTGCATCTCAAGAGTTCCTCGCCGATCTTGAAGTCTCTCACACAGAGGATCCTGAGGCTGTAATGCCTGCGACAGGAAAGATTAATGAGGAATACGGAAAATTAAGTGCTGCGATGTTTATTGGAAGGGAATATGACGACAAGTTATGGGACGTACTGCTTGATCAGTTAACAGTTGACGAAATGACCGAGCTAGTCAGAATGGGAGGATATGCAACAGTGCCTATCCCATCCATTAATCTTCCTGCAACCATTAATAAGGATGGTCCTGCTGGAATCTCCGGTGAACTTGTTGGTGGTAATGTAAAGGCTGTGGCTTATCCGGGAGAGGTCGTTATGGCGTCTACATGGAATGTGGATCTGATTCGCGAATTGGGTGAATTAATCGGTGAAGATAGCCTTAGCAACAAAGTAGCAGGCTGGTATGCACCTGGTATTAACATTCACCGTACGCCATTCGGAGGAAGAAACTTTGAATATTTCTCTGAAGATAGTTTCCTTTCAGGCAAACTTGCCGCGAGTGAAGTCGTAGGTGTTCAGTCCAAGGGCGCATTCGCGATGATGAAGCACTTTGTTCTAAATGAACAAGAAACCAACCGCATGGGCGGCGCTATGTTTGCAAATGAACAAACGACTCGTGAACTATATTTGCAGCCTTTTGAGACAACCGTTCGTGAAGGCGAAGTACTTGGGGCTATGGCGAGCATGAATCGAATTGGCGCCCGTTGGTCAGGAGGTCATAAAGGCCTGATGACAGAAACACTTCGTAATGAATGGGGCTTTAAAGGTTTGGTGATCACCGATCAGGCATCCTTTCCGATCTTCGCCTACCAAGATATTTTGGAAGGTCAGGAAGCAGGTACTAATCTCTGGTTGAACACGGATGCAAACCTATGGAAATTCACAAAGGATCAGTTAACACCTGCCACAGTAAGTAACATCAGAGAATCAACTCACGCAATTCTCTACACAATTATTAATAGCAATGCAATGAACGGAGTTTCCGTTACTTCTAAAATTGTTGCTGTATTGCCATTATGGAAGTATTGGTTAATTGCTGCAAACATTGTCATCGGCCTTATCGCTCTTGGTGCAATGTTCATCGTCTCGAGAAAGCTGATTAAACAGAAAAAAATCAGTGTATAAGTTCACTCTGTGATTAAATCAGAGGAATAAACTTTATGGCGGTACTCTCCTATCCGAGGGTACCGCCGAAATGTTTCGTAAATGGACATGAACAGTTCGTGCAGAAATAAATACAGTTTGTGAGTTGGGTCTGAGCACGAAATAGAACCATGCTAGAATGACAGTGAAAGCAAGAAAAGGGGATGATTCAATGGAGCGAGCCTTTACACGAAGAATGATCAGTGAGCAGGTAGAAGGGAAATGAATGCGCTTTATTTCAAACTTTAGAATTAGTGGAGAAGAGACATGAAATATAGAGATCTTATTGAAAAAATGACGCTGGAAGAGAAAGCTTCATTAATGTCTGGCAAGGATTTCTGGCAAACACAGAATATCGAACGGTTAGGAATTCCAAGCATGTTCCTTGCGGATGGTCCGCACGGGATTCGCAAGCAAGCGGAAGCAGCCGATCATCTTGGATTGAACCCGAGCCTTCCTGCTACCTGCTTCCCAACGGCTGCAACCGTTGCCAACAGCTGGAACGTGGAGCTGGGCGAGCAGATCGGACACCATCTGGGTCAGGAAGCAGCAGCGCAGAACGTTCATGTCCTGCTTGGGCCAGGCATCAATATGAAGCGTGACCCGTTATGCGGCAGAAATTTTGAGTACTTCAGCGAGGATCCTTATCTCGCAGGAAAAATGGCTGCCGGCTATATTCGGGGCATTCAGGAGCATGGCGTATCTGCGTGTGTCAAGCATTTCGCCGCCAACAATCAGGAAGAGCGCCGGATGTCCATCGACACGATCGTTGATGAGCGAACGCTTCGGGAAATGTATTTAACGGCTTTTGAAATCGCCATCACTGAAGGCAAGCCGCGGACTGTTATGTCCTCCTACAACAAGCTGAACGGTACGTATACCAATGAAAATCTGCATTTGATGCAGGACATTCTGCGTAAGGCATGGGAGTTCGACGGAGTCGTCGTGACCGATTGGGGAGGCAGCAACGATCGTATTGCCGGCTTAATCGCGGGAAATGAGCTTGAAATGCCGACAACCGCAGGTGAGACCAACGCTGAAATCGTTCAGGCAGTGAAGAGCGGCAAGCTGGATGAAGAAGTGCTTAATCAGTGCGTAGACCGCCTGTTGCAGCTTGTCTTTACTACGGAAAAGGCATTGGCGGACAACGGAAAGAACAAGACAGAGCTTCCAATCGAACAGCATCATCTTGCAGCGCAGCGGGTTGCGGAAGAGTCGATTGTGCTCTTAAAAAATGAGGACGGCATTCTTCCGCTCCGATCCGAAAAGAAGGTTGCAGTTATCGGGGACTTTGCGAAGGAAGCCCGTTATCAAGGGGCAGGGTCGTCGATTGTTAATCCGACCAAGCTGGATCAGACCCTGCAATTGCTGGGGCAGTTCGGCATCAACAGCATCGGCTACGAGCCGGGCTTCGAGCGCTATGGCAAGCGAAATCGCAGCAAGCTATCCCGGGCGTGCGCACTGGCCAAGCAGGCAGATATCGTATTGCTCTATATCGGGTTAGACGAGGTGACAGAGGCGGAGGGGCTGGACCGGCAGAGCATGCGTCTTCCCGGCAATCAAGTAGCCTTGCTTGCAGCTCTTCACGAAGTTAATCCGAATATCGTCGCAGTGCTATCCTGCGGGGCAGCCATTGAGATGCCTTGGATTCATCAAGTGAAAGGCCTGGTGCATGGCTACCTCAGTGGTCAAGCAGGCGCGAAGGCCATGCTGCGAGTACTGACAGGACAGGTTAACCCTTCCGGCAAACTGGCAGAAACTTATCCGCTCCGTTACGAGGATACACCGGCAGCAAGTCATTTTCCAGGTAAAGAGGTCAGTGTGGAATATCGGGAATCGCTGTTTTTCGGCTACCGCTACTATGACAAAGCCGGGGTTGATGTGTTATACCCGTTCGGCTATGGATTAAGCTATACCTCATTTGCATATTCCGATCTATTCGTCGATTCCACAGGAGCAATGTTCACCATTACCAACAGCGGTTCTATGGACGGTATGGAGATTGCTCAGTTATATGTAGGCTGCACTTCAGATAATATCTTCCGTCCCAACAAGGAATTGAAGGGATTCTGCAAGCTGTTTCTGCGGGCTGGAGAGAGCAAAGAGGTTCATATTCCGTTCGATGATAAAGCCTTCCGCTACTTTAATATCAAGACGAATCGTTGGGAAGTGGAGGAAGCGGATTATGCGATCATGATCGGGGCATCCAGCGTGGATATCCGATTGGAAGCAAATCTTCATGTTAACGGCAGCGGTGCGCCCTTGCCGTATGAGCCGACTAAGCTTCCGTCTTATTATTCCGGCAAGGCAAGCAATGTCACGCAAGCCGAATTTGAGCAACTGCTGGGTTATCCGGTGCCTAAAGCGACCTGGGACCGTACACGACCGCTCGGGTATAATGATACGATTGCACAATGTCAATACGCCAAAGGCTGGGTTGCACGGATTGCTTTTCATGCGATGACCTTTGCCCATTGGTTTTTGCGGAAAATCGGAAAGAGAAGTACAGCGAACCTGATCATGATGTCAGTTTATCATATGCCGTTTCGAGGAATTGCAAGAATGACCGGCGGCCTAGTAAATATGCCTATGGTGGATGGGATGCTGATGATGGTTAACGGCAGCTTCTTTAAAGGGGTGCGCCATCTGTTGAAGGAACGGAAAAAGCTGATGCAGGCGGCGAAATCACAATAAGGAGAGCAGCTTATGAAACAACATTCAAGAGGATTAATCGGTTTCTGGAGCAGATATTCGGAGAAGCATCCGAACATAGCGCAGTTTCTTATCTTTTTTCTGTTGAGTAACGGAGTTACGGTTTTGCAAATTGTCGTTATGCCGCTGTTTAAGTCCTTGTTCGCGAAAACAACACTTATTGATACAAGCTTTCAGGTTTTACAGTTAGGGAGTAATTTTGATGGTACCCCTTATTATGTATTTGATTATGCAGCAGGCGCATTGTCAGCCGGTGGAGGAGGCGGACTTGCTTACTTTATTGCCGTACAACTCGCAATTGGAATGGCGCAAATTATTAATTTTTTTCTTCAGCGCAATATCACCTTTAAATCCAACAGTAATATTTGGCAGGCCGCTTTTTGGTATGTTATCGCTTATATTGTGATTTCAATCGGTGCAGCTGCCGCACAGGGCTTGTATAAAGCTCCGATTTACAATTTGCTGATGAATACTTGGGGGATGGGCGGCGCCGGAGAAACAACGGCGGACGTCATCACGATGATCATCAACAGCGCTATTTCATTCTGGGTATTTTTCCCGATTTTTAAAGTGATTTTTAAGCAGGAACCAGAAAAATAACAACATAGAATGGGATGCTAGTGTTGGAGATATTAACCTTCCCTTGAGTGGCAGTGGTTTGAAGTGAAATATGGTATACTGTCACTTTGGAGGAGTGCAGAATAAGTAAAGGTTGTGTGAACATGAAGCTATTATCAGTCGTTGTTCCTTGCTATAACTCACAAGATTATATGAGATACTGTATAGAATCTCTACTTCCGGGCGGGGAAAGCGTAGAAATTCTGATAGTAAATGACGGTTCAGGCGACAAGACCGGAGAGATTGCAGACGAATATGCAGCAAAGTACCCTTCCATCATCAAATCGATTCATCAGGCCAATGGAGGGCACGGTGAAGCAGTCAATACAGGAATCAGATATGCGACCGGCGGCTATTTCAAGGTGGTGGACAGCGATGATTGGGTGGATACCCGTGCGTATCTGAAGATATTAGCCGCACTGGAGCAGCTTGAGGCTGATGGCGAGACCATCGATCTGCTGGTTAGCAACTTTGTCTATGACAAAGAGGGTGCAAAATTCAAGAAGGTGATGAGGTACGATAATGTCCTGCCTGAAAATAAGGTGTTGAATTGGGACGAGATCGGCCGCTTCCGCAAAGGCCAATATTTGATGATGCATTCGCTCCTTTATCGAACAGCAGTATTGCGAGAATGTGGATTGGTGCTGCCCAAGCATACCTTTTACGTAGATAACTTGTATGTAACAGCGCCCTTGCCGTATGTGAATAAAATCTATTATTCGAACACCGATCTGTACAGATATTATATCGGCCGTGCTGATCAATCGGTCAACGAGAAGGTCATGATTAAGCGCATTGATCAACAACTAAAGGTAAACAGGCTATTAATTGAACAGATGAGCCTGCAAAGCAATCCGAGCTCCAAGCAGAGCAAGTATCTATTCCATCATCTTGAGATTGTCACGATGATTTCAACGATCTTACTGATTCGTGGAGGAACGAAAGAGCATTTACAGAAGAAACGAGAGTTCTGGAATTATATTAAGGAAACAGACCTTGAGCTATATCATCAATTACGGTACGGAATGATGGGAAGGCTGTTGAGTCTGCCGGGACGGATGGGGCGCAGCATCTCGGTCGGGGTGTACAAAATTACGCAGAAGGTCGTTGGCTTTAACTGATTTGGAGGCTTCTCTGATGCATAAAAAATACGATTTCCTGGTTGTCGGAGCGGGACTATACGGCGCAGTATTCGCCCATGAGGCTAGGAAAGCGGGGAAAACCTGTCTGATCCTGGATAAGCGAAATCATATCGGCGGCAATGTCTACACGGAAAAGGTGGCGGATATTCAAGTTCATCGCTACGGCGCACATATTTTTCATACGGGCAACAAAGAAGTATGGCAGTATGTCAATCAGTTCGCAGAGTTTAACCGATTTACAAATAGTCCATTAGCCAGCTACAAGGGAGAGCTTTACAATTTGCCGTTCAATATGAATACCTTTCGGCAAATGTGGGGAGTTGTTACCCCGGAAGAAGCCAGACGGAAAATCGAACAGCAGCGGCGCGACAGCTTTGTGGAAAATCCTCGCAATTTGGAGGAACAAGCCATTAATTTGGTGGGCCGGGACATTTACGAGAGGTTAATTCGCGGCTATACCGAAAAGCAATGGGGACGTCCTTGCCATGAGTTGCCCGCTTTTATTATTCGCAGATTGCCGGTGCGTTTCACCTATGATAACAATTATTTCAATGATCCCTACCAGGGGATTCCGCATGGCGGATACACCGCAATGGTAGAAAAGATGATTAAGGCATTGAAGTAAGGCTGGAAGCCGACTATCTTGCCGATAAGGCCTACTGGGACGGGGTGGCGGAACAAATCGTATACACCGGGCCGATTGATGCTTATTTTAATTACAGATATGGGGTTTTGGCCTATCGCAGCTTAACCTTTGATAACGAATTGCTGGAAATGGATAACTACCAGGGGAATGCTGTAGTAAATTATACCGATTGCGAAACTCCGTATACGCGAATTATTGAGCATAAGCATTTTGAATTCGGTACTCAACCGCAGACCTTAATCACCCGTGAGTATAGCGTGGAATGGAAACCGGGCGACGAGCCTTACTACCCGATTAATGACGAACCGAACAGCGAGTTGTATGCCAGCTACAAACGGTTGGCTGATGCCGAGCCCCGCGTTATCTTCGGCGGACGTCTAGGCGAATATAAGTATTATGATATGGATAAAGTTATTGCTTCAGCGCTTCATAAAGCAAAAGAGGTTTTACACGATATGTAATATTTATTTCGAACGATCTATGCTCTTGAATTTGTCCCTAAGGACGATTCAAGAGCATTTTGCATATCAGGCCTAGGTTTCCAACCAGTGAATTCTCATACAGCTGCTAGCAGGATCTTGCCTCGAATAATCCCAAGAACTTCAAGACACAATGTACATAAACGGGGTGAGTTGTTATGAGAAAAAAGGAGATTTGGATCGGGCTCTCCATCTTTATCATGATTATGCTGATCGGATGCCAGCACTCCAAACCAAAAGAACAAGATTTGCTGCGGATCCATTCCGCAAACGGAGAACATACCAAAAAGGTCATTTTCCTGATGGCGGACTCTTTAATGGTTCAGGCGATCGATCAAGGCATCAGCCAGCAGGAGCTTCCCGCATTCAAATTCCTTACTGAACACGGACAATATTATAAAAATCTGGTCAGTTCTTTTCCCACGATGTCTGTCACCATCGACAGCTCGCTAATGACCGGCGCGTATTCTGACGTTCATCGGGTGCCTGGTCTGACCTGGTATTCCGCAGACAATAAGAAAGTGATCAATTATGGGACAGGTCCGCTGGAAATCATCAAGCAAGGCGTTAATCCGGTTTTGACGGACTCACTCATGGATTTGAACGGGAGCCATTTGAGCAAGGACGTGCCCACAATCTATGAAGACTTGGCCCGTCAAGGATTAAAGTCGGGTTCGATCAACGGCTTGATTTACAGGGGAGCGTCCAATCATAAGCTGGTGATTCCCGAGTGGATTCAAATCCCTGCTTCTTTACCGAAAGAGATTGATGTCAAAGGGCCGGACCTGTTGTCGCTGGGGTCCTTGTCCAATCCGTTTCAAGGCATTAAAGACCTGCCGGATGGTCTATTGAATCGGATGGGCGTTCAAAATGATTTCGCTGTTGAAGCCGTAAAATATCTGGTTCAATCCAATAAATTACCTGATTTTTTGTTCGTCTATTTGCCGGATTTAGATCGGGAGCTGCATAAGAAGGGTCCTGCAGGGCTTGCCAAGGTCAAAGAGCTGGATCAGCAGCTTCTATCCTTATTACAAACCTTCGGATCCCCGGAAAAAGCTGTACAAGAAGCCGTATTCATCATTGCAGGAGACAGCGGCATGACCCGCATCCTGCCTAATGAACAGAATCCGGTTATTGATCTGCCCGCCTTGCTGGGAGATACCAACATTCTGCGGCCGGGTGAAGCCGTATCTGAGGAGACGGAGATCGTTCTTGCCGTCAATGAAACGATGGCCTATGTATACTCTTTAAAAGCGGATCGTTCCTTAAGAGAATTGGCAAACATCTTAAAGAATGATCAGCGTATCGATTTCATTTCCTGGAGAGAAAAGGAATGGAATTACGCCTTGCAGGGATCCACTGCCAAGCTGATCAAATTTAAAGCGGGCGGCGGCCTGACCGATTCCTATAACCAGGCATGGACGGTCGAACAGGACGAAGAGGTGCTGGATTTGAGCGTAGACCGGGCCAAGCATTTCTTGAAATACGATCTTTATCCTGATGTTCTGAAGCGCTTGTCAAGCGCACTCCGTTCTCACCGGGGCGAATTTCTGGTCGTTACGGCTAAACCTGGATATGAGCTTACAGGCGGCAATTCACCCACGCACAAAGGAGGAGGCGGACACGGTTCTATTCGCAAGATGGAATCGCTTGTTCCGTTGATTATTTGCGGCACGGATCAAAAGCCGGACTATTTGCGGATGGTTGACTTAAAAGCTTATTTGCTTAAACTCTTGGCGAAGGAGACGCAGAGAAAGCAATAGACCAGGCAGCAAGAGTATTATGAGCAGCTTGAGGAGTTCCGAACATAAATAAATATAGAACGCAAGCCCTTGAATTTGTCCTTACGGGAATTCAAGGGCTTTTGAATGCCACGGCTCCGTTTCTTTGTACATTTCTATATTGTGAATTCACACACAACATGACGAACCATGTCAGGATAATAAGAGAATTGTAAAATCAATTGGGTCTTTGTGTTAAATTAGTTTACATAGAAATCTATTAAATTTATAGTATTAGTAGATTCATCGTTCCAAAAATACGAATTGAAAGAAGGAATCCACGCTATGCATTTGGCAAGATCATCTTTTGGCAAGCTGCTAGCTGTTGCACTGGTAGCTTCAGGGTTGCTGTCGGGAGCAGCATTTGGCACAGCGAAGGCTGCGGAAACAACGGCTTCAACAGAAAAGTTTGAGCTTCGGGTATTACATACGAATGATACGCATGCGCACCTGGACAACATTGCCCGCCGGGTGACGGCTGTCAATGAAGCGCGCAACGACAGCACCTTGTTGCTGGATGCCGGGGATGTATTTTCAGGAACGCTCTACTACAACCAGTTTAACGGCCTGGCAGATTTGTTCTTCATGAACAAGCTGAGCTATGATGCCATGACATTTGGCAATCATGAATTTGACAAGGGTCCGGAGGGATTGGTCGAGTTCGTGAAGGCGGCAAAGTTCCCGTTTGTGAGCGCCAATATTGATTTCAGCAAGGAGCCGATTCTTAGTGCCTATGCCAAGCAGGACATCGGTGCGCCTGCTGAAGCAGGGAACATTTATCCGGCCATTATTAAAGAGGTTCAAGGTGAAAAGGTTGGGATTATCGGCTTGACCACACCGGAGTCAGCGGTCCTTGCTTCTCCGGGCGAGAACATTAAATTCGCTGATGAGGTCGAGAGTGCCAGGCAGCAGGTAGAGGCGCTGGAGGCCCAAGGAATCAACAAAATCGTTGTGTTATCCCATTTGGGCTATACGGTTGACCAGGAATTGGCCGAAGCCGTGGAAGGGATCGATATCATTGTCGGCGGCCACTCCCATACGCAATTGAATGAGGCGGAGGTCCATCATGCGGACGGGGAGCCGACACTGATCGTTCAAACCGGCGAATACAACAAGTATCTGGGTCAGCTGGATGTTGTCTTTGATGCGGATGGTGTTCTGACGGAATGGCAGGACAAGCTGATTTCGCTGGATGCTCAAAATGATGCCGGTGAGTACCTCATCAAGGGGGATGCTGAATCCGAGGCGAAGCTGAAGGAATATGCGGCACCTTTGGAAGAACTGAAGCAGACGGTGATCGGCAAGACATTGGTGGACCTTGATGGAGAACGCAGCACGGTACGGACGCAGGAGACCAATCTGGGTGATCTTGTTGCTGACGGTATGAGAGCTAAAGTGATGAGTATTGTGAAGGAATCCGATGTGGAAGGCTATGTCACGATCCAGAACGGCGGAGGCATTCGCGCATCCATCGGCGCTGGAGATATTACGCTGGGTCATTTGCTGACGACGATGCCCTTCGGCAACAACCTTTCCGCTCTGAAAATGACGGGTGAAGAGATCGTTGCAGCATTGGAAAATGGCGTGAGCGGTGTGGAGAACGGAGAAGGCCGTTTCCCGCAAATCTCGGGCATGCGTTTCTATTATGATTCGACCAAGGCCGGCGATGTGCTTGATGCGGTAACCGGAGCCAAGACTCAAGCAGGGAATCGTATCGTCCAGGTTCAAATCAAGCAGGCGGACGGCTCTTACTCCGATATCGATCCAAAGGCATATTATATTGTAGCGACAAATTCTTATACGGCCGATGGCGGAGATTTCTACACATCTATGAAGCAGGCCAAGAATGCCGGACGCTTCTATGAATTGAACCTGGTTGATTATGAAGTGTTCCGCGAGTATCTGGATACAGTTGGTACGGTAAACGTACAGCCGGAGGGCCGGATTATCGATGTGAAAGGGGCTTCTCTCTCTGTAGAATTTAGCGATATCTCAGGGCATGCGAATGCTGCTGCGATCGAGGAGGCTGCCGCGGCAGGCATCATTAATGGATATGCGGACGGCTCCTTCCGTCCGGATAATAAGGCAACACGTGTTGAATTAGCGGTGATGTTAAGCCGGGCATTGAAGCTTCAGGCTTCGACGAATGTTACGGGGTTCACGGATGAAGCGGCTATTCCTGGATGGGCCTTATCTTCCGTGGCTGCACTGAAGGAGGCAGGACTGCTGGAAGGCGTGATCGCAGACAGCTTCGAGCCATCCAAGCAAGTGACCGCCGGAGAGGTTGCCAAGGTTCTTGCGGCAGTAACCAAGGAGCAAGCCCAAGTGGGGGATAGCTCTGCCACGCTTACTCGCGGCGAAATCGTTTCCTTGCTTGTTCAAGCGTTGAACTAATCGGATCGTGATGCATATGGCGAGTAAATATGTATTGCTCATGAGAGGCATTAACGTTAACGGCGTTTCGATGAAGATGAAGGATTTAAAGGATGCATTGATCGGTCTCGGTTATCCAGATGTTCAAACCATTCTGGCAACGGGAAACATCATTTTAACGCAGGATGCTTCCCAAGCTTTCGGAGAGCTGGAAACCGCCGAGATTGCACGGGCATTGGGCAAGGAATTCCAATATGATTGCCATTTATTCTTAAGAACCAGAGATGAAATTGGAGATATCGTTGCCGCAGCCTCCGCCGTTGAGGTTCCTGACGAATTCCATCATTACTGTTTGTTTTGTGATCATAAAGAGGTCGTCTCCGAATTAAGCGGGCTATTCGCTTCTGCCCCCAAGGCGCCGGGAGAACGGTTCATTCCTGTGGGCAGAGAGGCGTTCTGGATGGTCCCCAAAGGCTCCACGCTAGGAACCGACTTCGGTTCAAAGGTGCTTGGCAAGAAAGCCTACAAGAGTCGTTTGACTTCAAGAAACATCAATACCGTTAACAAGATCTATGCAGCTTGTTCCAAGTGACCGGTTTTGTATCCGTTAGAAATAGAGCTCTGCCGCGGCTGCGGCGGGGCTCTTTTCTTTTGGGCTTAAGCCAGTTGTTCTCAAGCTCTATCTTTACTACTATGCTTTATACTTGGATATGGTATTTTTTTGCAAATGTATCGTATAATATTTTTGTATTTATTGTACATTTGAATTCGTTAGGGCATATTTTGGACTTGAGAAGTATATGACTTAGGAAGTATATTTTAAAGTTGGAGGAAATTTGGAGATGGTTATAAATAAGAAAATAATCTGGTTTTGTATATTCATTTTTATGATTACAGTGACATCCTGTAGTAATAAACAATCAGAAAGTAGTATACAATCGGATCGAATACCAATGTTAATGATTGAAGATCATCTTTATCTTGATACCGGTGAGCGGATTTCCGTTGAAATAGATGATTCCTATTTAATGGGCATAATTACATCACAAGTAGCTGATTCCGAAATTCCAGTAAAAAATGATCAAAGTAATTTTGGGTATGTTGGGGCCCAATATGCTTCTTATAAGGAGGGTATCGTTGTTATGATAGATAATCAATGGCAATTATTTCGTAAAGAAAAATTGACTTTAGAAAAAGTGATAGAATTATCTCATAAAGGACAAGAGCTTTCATGGAATGATTTTAAAAGTTATGATAGTACGGAAATAGGTAGTGGACTCTATATCTTGCGTTATGGGATAGATGAAAACTATTACCTTCTTATTGGAGGGAACAATCCACGGGGAAAGCCTGCATATATTAGATTGGTAAAAGTCGATAATTCAGAAAGTTATATAGATATTAGAGAAAATAATGTAGAAGAGTTTATTCAAAGTAATTAAATTGGTATCTGTAATGATTAAATATAATAATAATAAAATACAAAAATAACCAAAAATTATCTGTATAGCAGGCTTAGTAAGAACCTGAGCCTGCTATTTTCATTCGATTTAATTACATTTATACTTTATTTTGTAATTTACTCACATAAATCTTTGTGTTATCATATAATTGGATAAAGATGGAATATATAACCTATAAAGGGAGGGATGTTGAATACCGTTAATGAGCCTCACAGGTATAAGAATGGAGACTGTTACGCCTCGATGATGCGACTTGAGATGCAACAAGATGAGTCGTTCAAAAAATTGATCAGAGGAGGAATAGTTATGAAAAAATTTTCAAGCTGGATATTATCTATTGTTTTGATGCTGAGTTTGGGAGTAACTTCATTTGCTGCTGGAAATGATGGTGCAGAAATTGATATTAGAAAAAGCGTAGCGCCGAATAATTATAACTACAGCAGAAGTATAAATTCAGATGGAGCTGCTGTGGCAGTACCTGAAGCTACCGTTGAAAGTGAATTTGTTCACAAAATTGATGGCAAAGAATTTGATATTAGAAGAAATGTAGCACCGGATAATTATCAAGTCCGTAAAAGCATAGAATCTGATAAAGCTACTGATCAAGCTGTTAATCAAGCCGCTGTGGCAGACTCTAAAACTACTAAGGATAAATCTCTGCTTGCTTCGATGCCCACAGGCGGCGGCGAATACCCTTATAACCCTTCCTATTGGAATGATCCAGCTAATGTCTTTAGAGCAAATTGTTATGGATATATTTTGAATAGAATTGCAAATGACACAAGTGATCCGTTAGCTGGTTATATGTTTCAACCGGGGTATAGAACTGGAAATTACTACACTTCGCTTACTACAAGTGCAATAATTACTGCGGTAAAATCCGATATGGCGGATTTAGGAAGGACAATTAGGAGTTCAAGCTATAGCGAAACGCCAGGTTCAAATGAATACAAAGTCGCGCTTGTTATAGCGCCAGGCACTGATTATCATTGGTATAGACAGGATTCAGATGGCGGTTGGTCACATAAACCCGGATTAACTAATATTGACTATCGAGATGCATCTGGTAATTATATCTCAGATCCACGAACTTGCGACCGGAACTATTCTTATGCTAATTATAGCACTTGGGGCGGCTATTATATTATTTCCAAGTAAGTTGGTGAAAGCTACGCAGACAATATTTGCACACAAAGCCCCCTTTTGCAAGGGGTCTTCAACTGTGTCAGGAAGGATGTAGATACAAACTACCAATATCTAGTAGGATAGCGAAGTCTGCAATTATCGCAAGCTTTCCTCTGATAGACAGGCGGGGGTACGCAATTGGAGCAGGTTCAGGACGTGCTTTTCATGAGAGAAGGCCAAGAACTAGAGCTGCTGGTTGTGCAATATCTAGAGGAAAGCTGGCTGAAGGCACGGAGATCAGAGGAATGGTGCCATTGTCCAAGTGTCTTATTAGGAGAAATCTGGTGATGAAAAAGTTCATTAGAAGAAGACGTGCCTTGCGGTAGCTTTGCGGTGCGTCTTTTTTATGTCCCGCAAATTTGTGAGAAGAAGGGTTGCGGAGAGGGGAGCTTGGGGTTTAAACTGTTTAATAAACAAATAAATTCATTGATTAACAAAGATGTTAACATAAAATAACTAGAGGTGATTCAGAATTATGCTACAGGAAAATTCAATCTTCTTGCCCGTGCTCTCTGACAGCACTTTTGTTAACCCGCTTAAGCTTACCCCTGGAAATGGTACTGACGGTGCCCAGTCCAAGGTTCATCCCGATCCGTATGTACTGAAGCATCAAGGAGAATATTACGCTTTTGCTACGGGAGGCAAGGGGGTGCTTGTCCTGCATTCTATCGACCTGGTGAATTGGACCCACCTCGGATATGCCTTTCAGCTTGAGGGCAGAAAAGGGTACTGGGCACCGGCGGTCGTGTACGAGAACGGCAAGTTCTATATGTACGTCTCCTCCATGCCGGAGGAAGCGGACGATGTCCATTTGCAGCGCCTGCTCGTAGCTGAAGCTGATCGGCCGGAGGGTCCGTATGAGATGCGCAGAACGCTATATGATACCTTCTCGATTGATGCGCATGTGGTAAAGGATGAGCAGGGCGATTATTATTTATTTTATTCGAATAATGAATATGCCGGAGTGGATGCGGAGCGTCCGGGCACGGTGATCCTGGTGGATAAGCTGGTGGATATGCTCACGCCGTCCGGTCAGCCGCAGATTGTTGTGGTGCCTACCCTGGATGAGGAAATATATGAAGAGAATCGTTTTGGCGACGGCCGCGACTGGCATACGATCGAGGGTGCCTGTTATGTGCGGAGAGGCGATAAGCATTATGTCATTTACAGTGGCAATGCCTATGTACGCCCGAATTATTTCCTGGGCTATTCTATGGCGAAGGGACAGGACGGAGCGGGCTTGCGTGAACTGGTCTGGAATAAGTTCCCGTCTGATCAGGAGTATCAGCCGTTGCTTCGTAAAAATGAAGGGGTAGAAGGCGTAGGTCATAATTCGGTAGTTCGCGGTCTGAACAATGTGGATGACTGGGTATTCTATCACGGGCGGGACGCGAAGGATACGTTGGACTTTGATAAGGAGCAGCGGACGATGCGGAGTGACCGCTTGCTCTGGAGCGGTGATGAAATGTGGATCCCGGGCCCTACCTATACGGAGCAGGACGCCCCTTCAATGCCCGCCGTACGCGACCTGTTCAATAAGGAGCAGCTGGAAGCCCATTGGAAGACGGAGGGCGGGGACTGGAAGGCTGCTCAAGGCGTGTTGACCCAAAGGGAACGAAGCGGCGAAGCGGCGCTTTTGACCACAGAGCAGTTCGGAGCCAAGCGGATGGAGATTCATTTGTCCTGGAACCATGATCATCGGGGAGGACTGTATGGCGTATATCCATGCTACCAGGAAGATGACAGCTATACCGCCTGTCTGCTGGACGTGGGGCAGAAGCGGCTTCGGCTCTATGCTGTTGTTCAAGGCGTCAAGCTGCCGGAAGCAAGCAAATTGCTTCCTGCCGGTTTTAACTATGAAGCAAGCCATTTTCTGCGTATTGAGCAGGCAGGCGAGAATTATGTTGTCTGGCTGGATGATGTAAAGATGCTGGAGGCTTCCTTCCCGATTTGTGAGGGATATGCCGGACTGTATACAAAATTCACCTCGGCTAACTACTACAGTGTGGAGATTACCCGGCATCTGGAATATACAGGTTCCTTGGCTGCCGGAGCAGCGAGTCATATCCGTCGTATCCACGGGAAGGGGCAGCTGGCCTGCTGTATGGAGCAAATGTTAGGCACCAGTCCTGCATCCCGTTCAGAGTGGCTTGTTGATTTGCCTGCTCACAGCGGACCCTCGTACCAGTTCCAGCTTGATCTCACGCCAGGACATCGGAGAGGGGAGGCTGGTATTTACGGATTGTATGAATCCGCAGAACACTATGTTGCACTTGTGCTGGATCGCTCCTCAAATATGCTGCGGGTGGTGCAGCAGGTGAACGGTGAAGCATCAATCCTTGAGGCGCGTCAGCTTCCCGGGCATTTCGACTGGAGCCGGCCCCACACCTTAAGCTCCGTTTTTCGTGGAGGACAGCTTATGCTGCGAATGGATCGTGATATTGTTTATTGCGGTTCAGTGTCTCCATCGCAAGGAACGCCAGGGATTATCCTCACTGGCAATGCCGTCATTGAGCATCTGCAGCTGACCGAACTCGGCAAATAAAATAAACAAAGAAGGCCGGGGACTTATTCCCGGCCTTCTTTGTTTAATCCATTTAGGTAGTAATGATCACTTCGATATCCTGCTCGTAATTGCCGAAGGCTCTGCCGAAGAGGCTGACTCCGCCCGGATGCCGGGCCTCCGGAAGAGAGCTGATTCGAAACAGAATATCCTCTGACCGGACAAGGCTCAGCTCGTTCACCCGCACATCGGACATTTTTACGCCGTCAACGAAGGTGCCTTCTCCATTGACAAGCAGTGTTTTAAGGAGACCGTATTGCGTATTTCCCGCCCCCCACCAGGAAGGAGTCAGCTTTCCGCGCTGCTCTCCGAAGTCACCGGGAGAGGTCCATACGCAAAGCGGATGCCCATTCAACGAAAATGTGATGTCAGATGGCCAGTTCTCTTCATAGCCCGGAGCCTCGGAAGCGATCTCCAGGGAGATGGATATGCTGCTGATCTGTTCGGCTGCGGTCATATAGTTCGGAATCCGATATTCCACAAAGCCGCTGGAGTACCATAGATGCTGAGCCTTGGCGCATTCAGGCTCGGCAAAATAGCGCGGGTCGTCCCGCATGCCGATCAGCTTATGCTCGGAGGCAAGGCCGCAGGTTGGCCTGACTTGATAAGCGGAGTATTGTCCGATTGGAATGGACACGGTATATTGATTGGACAGAGGAAGCGTGCGTTTGTCCGTAAAATGAGAGGGATACCGCAGCATATATTCATCATCCGCCAAGCGGCATTGCTTCTGCATGCCCCGCTTGGCAGGAATCGCCTCACAGCGTACGATTCCGCCTTCCTCCAGCTTCTGGATGTGCTTGGTGATTATAGCGGAGGACAGCCCTAATTGCTCCGCAAGTTCCTTGATATTCCCAGGGCCCTGCAGCAGAAGCTCAACGATCTTCAGCCGGGTATCCGATGCGAGTGCTTCAAATAGAGGCAGATTGTCCGGATGAATCAAGATTTCTCTCATCGGGTATTCCCTCGCTTTCACCCAATTAATTAATGATTAAGATAATTGTATAGCTAAAAGGTTAAGCAGGCAAACAAGGGTCACGATCTCGCTGGCCAGGCCCTTCAGATCGGACAGATCTGCGGATGCCGCTGACTTTTTGTATGGAATATCGCACAAAAATCATGGATGTAGTGGTCAGACAAGTAATTTTATACGGAAAACCGCACAAAACTTTAAGTTATGGCCTGGATAAGCAGATTTTGTACGAATAAACGCACAAATGCTTTCATTTAGGGGCCACAGGCCGCCACTTTATACGAAAGATCGTACAAAACTGGCTACACTTAAAATGATTTGGGGCATGATTCGGGAGCATCCTGCACGATCATTGCGGTATGACGTATATCTGAATACCTTGCTGCATGACAAGCGAGCATCCTTAAAGGCATTCATGGGCGGAATTGGAATATGATGATAAACACAACCATTGTCCCTAAATTGCAATGCCCTTATATTACTTATGCCCTTAAATTACTTATTGACTTGCTTCGCGGAGCGTGGTAACATATTTTTGTTGCAGTAAATTTTGAAGTTTTACTACATGCGGTCGTGGCGGAATTGGCAGACGCGCACGGTTCAGGTCCGTGTGGGCTAACCCCCCGTGGAGGTTCGAGTCCTCTCGACCGCACCATACTTGACAATGAACGAGCTCTTGAGTTTCCTTTCGCGGAGATTCAGGAGCTTTTTGCATACTTGGAATTTGTCCGATTGATTTAATACCGGATTTTATCCCTATTTTGGGCTATCTCGATGATTTAATCATTGTTCCATTAGGAATTACGCTCTTTCTTAAAATGATTCCTCAACCTGTTATTGCAGAGTGCAGAGATAGAGCGGAGGAGATAAGGAAGCAGGGAAAACAGAAAAATTGGGTGACTGGTGCATTATTCATTTTGATTTGGATCATAATCGTCGTTTGGATCGGCAGCATCTGCTATAAATTATTGACTTAAGATATCTGTATAAAGGAAAAAAGATGTTTTCAGCAAAACGTGTATTTTCAATAGCATTACCGGTCTTAGAAAACAGGGAATGGTAGAGGGATGAAACCTCGTTGCGCCTTGAAACAGTATATCTACCTTATCCGGTACGTTCCCCGCACTTGCACAACGAATTTATGGTTTCTTTGCAAAAGACAGCCCTTTCTCTTTAAGAGCATCATTCAGTATTCTCACTGCCTTCGGTCCAACCCCATGAAGCTTCAAAATATCCGATTCCGTAACTTTTATAAATTGCTCAAGCCGATAAAATCCAGCATTATGGAGTACACGATTCGCGGTCTTACCCATATTGGGCAGATCGTTTTCTGGTGGTGAATGATTAATAATGTCCATGTCTAGCCTACCCTCATTATTAAATTTTATTTTCTAAAATAATTATTTTTTCACTTTACGTTTGGGTTTCGTCAGGTCAAAACTATGTTTTACCATATCGTGAAGATCATCCTCCGGAAGGTCTCCATCTAAGATAACCGTATTCCAATGCTCTTTACTCATATGATATCCCGGCTTAACTTCTTTAAATGCGTTTCGAAGGAAATCAGATCGATCAGGATCACATTTCAGGTTAACGCAAAGATGATCGTCTTTTTCAAATATTAACGCAAAGAGCTTCTTGTTTCCTTTGTGGCGTATGGCTATCCAACCTTCTCCAAATGGATGATCTTCATATGAAGCTGGATAAGATAAACAGTATTCTACGATTTCTTCTAATTTCATTTTGGACCTCCGTCAAGAAAGTGGACACAAAAGAAAATCAGATTATGCGGTTTTTCTTTTTTTTGAACTTTGCTGCAAACTGGACAGGGGAAACATAACCCAGCGCACTGTGGATTCGCTTGCGGTTATAAAAAAATTCAATGTATTGAAACATCTCATCCTGTGCATGCTGCTTCGTTTTAAACCGGGTACAATAGACAAACTCTTTCTTTAGTATGCTGTGAAACGATTCAATACAGGCATTGTCATAACAATTCCCCTTGCGGCTCATGCTTGCTTTCATGTGGTACTTCTTCAGCCGTTTACGGTAATCTGCGGAGGCATACTGAGATCCCTGATCGGAGTGATGGAGGAGTCCCTTCTGAGGCCGTTTGGCTTTGTATGCATCGTCCAAGGCACCTAGTACCAGATCGGTCGTCATTCGCTCTCCTAGCCTCCAGCCAACAATCTCTCGCGTACAAAGGTCAAGCACACTAGCCAAATACAACCGGCCTTCTCGACAGGGAAGTGAAGTAAGAGACAGGGCGTAGTCGAGCTATTTCCCTGCCTCTCCTTCCCGAACCGGACATGCACCTCTCAGCGCATCCGGCTCTCCATTTAAGTGTTGCTTAAAGCAAAGGCGACTTCGTCATAATAGGATTCAATTGTACGACGTTTCTCAGAGCGGAGAATGTATGGGTTTTCGTTCGGATTACGCCATGTGAACCATCTTTTGCGGCTGGTTATCAGCCTTCTCAGTGCTAGTTCCCCATAAAAGCCCCGGCTGTTTTGACCTTGCAGTACCCAGATTCTGGCTTTGCCTTTTTCCGGTGATCGGACATAGTCTCGCATTAACGCTCGAAAACCGCGTTTGTACTTTCGTGCCAGCCAGTATCCGAGTTTCCAAAATACCGTGCGATCTACTTTGCTGTATATCGTCGCTGTGTGGTCCGTGTATTGGTAGAAATTCGCCCACCCTGCAAGTTGTCGGTTAAGGCTTTCAACTAAGTCCATTCTGTTCATGCCGTAATTCCCTGACAGTTGTTTGACTAGTTTCTCAGTAAAGCGGCGGTATTTCTCCCATGGGATGGATGAGACAGGGCGCATTTGTCCCCGGGCTCCTCGTTTGCGAATAATGCGATGACCGAGGAAAGTAAAACCATCGTTCACGTGCGTAATATGTGTCTTTTCCATATTTAATGTAAGTTTTAGCTTATCTTCGAGAAATCCCCGGCATGCCTCTCGCACTTCTTCAGCATGGGCCTTGGTTCCCTTGACGACAACTACAAAGTCGTCTGCATAACGGCAATAAGAGATTGCTGGTTTCCATTGTCGATTTTCATGTATCGCGATAGGACGCTTGTTCAGGATGCCGAAGTTCCAAGCCCAACGATCTTTCCGCGCCTTCTTGTTCAGAAATTTCGCTTCCATCCATTGGTCAAATTCGTGTAACATAATATTGGATAGTAGCGGTGAGATGACCCCACCCTGCGGAACTCCCTCACTTGAAGCACGAAATAAACCATGGTCTACGCATCCTGCCTTGATCATCTTCCACAGCAAGGAAAGGAATCTTTGGTCAGAGATACGTTTACGGACAGCCTTCATAAGCAGCCGATGGTGTACGGTATCGAAATAGCTCGCCAAGTCACCTTCAATGACCCAGCGGCCGGCGGTTGCATTCGTTTGTTCGTTTCCATCTTGCAATTGCATCTTGATAGTTCGAATTGCATGATGAACGCTCCGCGCTGGTCTGAATCCATAGGAGACCGGATGAAAGTCACTTTCCCATATTGGTTCCATTGCCATCAACATTGCCCTTTGTACGATACGATCTCGAAGACAAGGAATACCTAGCGGCCTGAGTTTGCCATTTGCTTTGGGGATGTATACCCGTCGGGCTGGATGCGGACAGTAGTTTCCCGTTAGCAATTCATGGCGTAACATTTCCAGTTCAAGGTCGAGTATTTCTTCCATCTTGCACTTGTTTACGCCATCTACACCCGCTGTTCGAGCTCCACTTGAAGCGAGAGTAATGCGAGCAGCTTCACTTAGCCAAGACCTGTCAGCAATTAGTCTAATGAGTCGGTCGAACTTGCGTTCCTTGTTTTCAGTTGACCATGTCGCCAGTTTGCTTTGCATTTCACTGATTATCAAAGGTCTTCACCTCACTGCGGTCAGTTAATAAGCCAAACAAACCACTTAAACTGCCTCCCTTTGCCATGTGACCGGCTTTCCCGGCCTCGGACTACTACGGAGGCTCCGTCATCCTGCATAGCATCGGGGAACACACTCCCTTGGCATCTATGCAGGCTTTCCCCAGTTCGCATGATGGACTCCACACATGGGTTAGGTTGCCTATCGCAGTCTTTATCCTTGCTTTCTGCAAGTCGTCGCGGACATCATGATCTAGCTGTGCACTCTTCGTGACTCCCAGCCGGTGCACCTACATGTTCAACCGACCTTCGTGAATTCCATCAATTCGGTTAACGGAAGTTCAGTCCGCAACCTGCCTGTTAAACGGTGTAGGCAGGGGTGACATTTCAACCCTCAGATGCGGTTTAATAGGTTCGTGTTCCTCAACCTTCCCATGCTCAGCCTAGAGACTCATCTTGGCGTAACCGTTTCGCCGCAAGCCCCGTTTCCCGCGGACTACGTCACCTTGCCAGTGTCGGCAAGTCACCGCCACTTCGGCTCACTTCTTCTCACAGCAGAAGAAGGGCATGTCTGTAAAAAAAAAAAAAACTCGACATGCATTCCAAACATGCTCTAGTAACTGCGTTCCTCTAAGGGAACTTAGTTAGCTGGGCGTACTGTAGGTGATATCTGTAACCCAAACCTGGTTCGGTTCAGCCGTTTTGAAGTTTTGATTCAGCAGGTTTGGATGGATCGGTAAATCGTGATTCGAATCGGTCGTCTTCACTCGGAAGCGCTTAGCAACACAGGAGCGCAAGTCCAACTCTTGCATGTATTTCCCTACCGTCCGCTCGCTAACACTGTAGCCCTCTTTCTGTAGAAGCTTGGTGATTTTGGGGCTGCCATAACGTCTCTTGTTATCCTCAAAATGATAGGTGATTCGCTCTAGCAACCGTGCTTTACGCTCCGCTTGAGCGCTGACAGACGCCGCTTTCCATTTGTAAAATCCGCTCCGGGAAACATTGAAAACATGGCACATCTTCTCCACTCGAAACTCGGAGCGATGGGTTTTGATGAACTGAAATCTCAGTTCTTTGGTTTGCTGAAGATGTGCACCGCTTTTTTATGATCGCAAGCTCCTCTTCGACGTCTGCGATTCGCTGCGCTCTTACCCTTAATTCTTTTTCTTGTTCCTTCAACCGCTGCTCAAGTTCTCGAACCTTCTCCGCACTGTTTACTGATTCATCGCTGAACTCCCGGTACTTCCCCAGCCAGTTGTGTAGCACGCCAGGGGAGATTCCTAGCTCCTCGCCAATCTCCACCACCGTCTTCGTCTGATTCTGAATATACTTTACGGTTTCTCTTTTAAACTTTTCATTGTATCGCTGCCGTTGTTCACCCACGTGAACACCTCCTCGTTAAGTTCATTATTAACACTCTCTTAACCGGTGTCCACTTTTTATTCTAGCTCCAGATCTTCACCTGATTCCAACATTCGAGACAACCAATAAACAGATGCATTTACATCACTATTTCGCATGGATTTATGCAGTGCGGAAATGATATTATAGTGTTCTTCTCCATCTTTATCATACAAAAGTGATTTTCGATGAATAATTTGCAGCAGCCCTTCTTTGCTAATTTCAATATATTCCCCTTGTTTCTCTCCGTTAAGCACAGCCATTTCTAAGGTGTTTAATGCCACCCTGGCATCTCCATTTGAATATTCTGCGATAGCAGAAAGTACGCCCTCTTCAAAACCGATCTTTTGTTCTCCGTATCCTTTAGGATCCATGATCGCTTTTTTTAATAATTCAACAATATCTTCACTGCTTAGTTGATGAAGTACAAAAACTTTGCTACGAGATAACAAGGCTGAGTTAACTTCAAACGATGGATTTTCGGTTGTAGCGCCGATGAGAATAATGCTCCCTTTCTCCACATACGGAAGAAAGGCATCCTGTTGTGCCTTATTAAATCTATGAATTTCATCAATGAATAATAGGGTTTTCTCCCCTAATTGCCTGTTTTCCTCAGCTTCTTTCATTATGTTTCGGATTTCTTTAATACCGCAACCGATTCACTGATTTCTCCAACGGCATCTAGCGGCAATAGAGATCATGGGGTAAAATAGTAATAATTCTTGCTATACTTCAGTAGGTATATTGTCGTAAACATAAAGGAGACAGCATGGGGAATTATCAAATATGTGATTTTTGTGGAAATTTATCCGAAAAAACAAGCAGAAAAATGTGCAAGAGCTGTGAAGACGGATACATCAAAGTACGAAGCATTGTCGAGAAATACCCGGACACGATGGTGATTGATATTTCGAGGCAGACGGGAATAAGCACCAGCAAAATTTTAGCTTTTGCCAGAAACGGGTTTTTCATTTTGAAAGAAGGCACGATTGAGGGAATGGAGTAGAGCAACTCGGATCACTATATAGTAACTCAGCCTTTTATGAATGCGGCATCGCCATTATGTTCTTTATTGTCGGCATTATCGGATGTGTGGCGAGCTTTTTCTGCCTGAAAAATCCGGTATACAAGGCTCTGGACAAAGTACAATAAGAGGTTGCAGGCAGGGCAGGGGAGTCAGCCCTGCCTGTTTCATATCAGTCTGTCAATCCCATATTTTAGGGCGGTCAAGCCCCATGGTTCTCATGTAGTCTAACAATTGACCCGTGTGAACAGATTCGTGGTAAGCAATTCTCAATAGCATATCGCCAAGCGATCTAACATAACCAACATCAGAACGGTCTATCTTAATATTTTCTAAATCGTGTACACTAAGAGATTTAATATAGTTTAAGAAATCCTCACGATAAGGCTTTGCGAATGAAATTTCATCGTCCAATGTTGTGAATTCTCTGTTTTCAAATGGATTATCTACATTATTTAATGCTGAACTGCCTCTTCCGATAAGAATTTGGTGATATAAAAATTCACTTTCTAATAAATGTCCAATCATTTCGGCACAAGTAAGGGCATCTTCATCCGGTTTCCAATTCAACATTTGTTGAGGTATGGCTTTCCAAACCTTTATACTCCTGCGTCGAACCTCTTCAAAATTCATGATTATCAAATCGTTGCTATTCATTACAGCTTCCTCTCCTTCAGGTTTTATCTATAAAGAGGATTATACCAAGAATAGATCCACATACAAGAATTCATAGATCATCCAATATTAGCCTCATCTATTGAAACCAGCGTCCGTCATACAGATTTTGCTTTTTTAGCACCACCATCAGACGGCTCATGGACAGAATCATAACAACAAACAGCAGCATCAGAAAATAGGGGAAAACATTCAAGCCAAGCGATTGCCCCAGCAGACCAAACAACGGAGGCATTAGTGCGATTCCCACATAGGAGGCAGCCATCTGAGTGCCCATCATTGACTGTGAGATCTCTTTGCCAAAATTTCTTGGTGTTAAGTGCAGGAGATTTGGGAAGATCGGTGCGTTGCCAAGGCCGACCAAAAATAGAGCGGCAGCCGATACAACAGTGGGCAAGGGCAGCATGAGCATGACAATCGCAGCAACGAGGATACTCTGTCCGATTTGAATTAATTTCCAACTGGTCAACTTATTCGCAGCTAAACCCGCCAGCAGTCTTCCTGTAGCCATTCCGACGTAATACAAGGTAAGGCATTTGGCTGCACTTTCTACAGACAAGCCTTTGGTATATACAAGGAAGGTGCTTCCCCAAATGCCGGCTGTGTACTCAATCGCACAGGAAGCGATCAGCATCAGCCACGCCGCTCTCGCCGAAGACAGCTTAAACAGGTATGCGATACTGACCGTTCTGGAAGCCTCATCCTTCGCCTCCTGCTTGTCCTGGTTTGCTATCCTCCATAACGGTAACGAAAACAAGGTTATCAATGCGATGACACCTTGGATCACGAAGACAGTGTAGTAACCGCCTCGCCAATTGTCCTGCTCCGAAAGCGCCAGCGACATCAAATACGGGCTTATCGAAACCCCAATGCCATAAAAGCAATGCAGCAGATTCATGTGACTGGACTTATAGTGGAGCGCCACGTAATTGTTGAGCGCTGAGTCTACAGCTCCGGCTCCTAATCCGAGCGGAATGGCAAACAGGCAAAACCATGCCAAACTTTGTGAATAAGAAAAGCCAAGCAGAGCGGCAGCGGTCATGACAACGCTAATTGCCGTGATCTTGCCTGTGCCATATTTGTTGATCACCTTTGCACTGATCAGACTGGAAATAATTGTACATCCTGAAATGATAAACGTCACATATCCCGCCGCCGAAACCGGCAAGCCGAATTCCTGATTAATTGCAGGCCAGGCGGTCCCGAACAGCGAATCCGGTATCCCTAAACTGATGAATGCGATGTAGATGATGATTAAAAGAAGTGTAGCCATAATTCCCTCCTGAGATATCGTCTAATAGATAAACGGATGCCATATACAACAGTTTGCACATGAGTTTAAATATATCACATGAAAATGTTGATTTACTTGCAGTATTGCTCATGTTTATAGTACAATATCGCCAAAAATGGAGGCGCTTGAATTGCAATCAGCGGTTGCTACAGATAAACAACTTCGGGAGTTGGCAACACATGGCTCCAAACCATTTCCAATCCAATTTTATCTGGACGATACGGAGAATTTCCCGAATCACAACGTCAATCGACATTGGCATGATGAATTGGAGTTTGCCGTCATTCAGGAAGGGAAGGCGGATTATCTGATTGGCGAAGAGAGCGTGCAGCTCTGCCAAGGGGATGGGATTTTCATTAATTCAAAAGTCATTCACGGTTATGAAGCAGGGGAAAGAGCGGTTGTGCCCAATATCGTATTTGGTTCGGAGCTGATTTCGGGCGGGAATCAAACGGTATACCAAAAATTTGTACAACCTGTATTGTACTCTTCCATTTCTTGCTTATCTCTAAGCAATCAGATTGATTGGCAAAGCGAGATTTTGCAATCCTTGCACAGGATTTTCCGCTTATTGAATTCGGAGGAAGAGACAAGAGAGCTCGACGTACAGATCAACCTCGCCTCCATCTGGCGCATATTGTATCTGCATAGGCAAGCCTGTATGGAGTTGCCGCAAAACGCGGGTTTCCAGACTACTCAGGCACGATTGAGGTTGATGCTGGAGTACATTTATGAGCATTATACGGAAAAAATACGACTTGCAGATATCGCCTCTGCCGCCAAGGTAAGCAAAAGCGAGGCGCTGCGCTGCTTCAAGGAAGGGGCAGATACTTCTCCAGTGGACTATCTGATCCAGTTCCGCTTGAATAAAGCCAGGGAACTGCTGCAAACCACGACAAATACCGTTACGGAAATAGCCGGAACGGTCGGTTTTGAAAATGTCGGATATTTTGGCCGGATGTTTAAGAAGGCATTTGGCACCACACCTCAAAATCTGCGAAAGCAGGGGGCAGAGACAGCAAAAGGATTTGTTGAATGTTAGGGTAAAATCCCGGATTCCTGGTCATCCATAACGAGGCGGGAGACTCGACAGAATGGAAATATGCTGGTAGACTATTGTGCGTAATAATTACGAATAATAAATGGTGTTCCGCTTTACGGCGCCTTTATAAAGGTTGTTCAAAAAGTTGTCTTCCCCATGACGAAGTAGGTTCGAGCAGCGGAATCGACGTCGAATCATTGAATTCAGCCGGGCCTTCCGTTGCTCACGCAGGTTTGCCTACGCTCCGCTCCTTTCGTCCCTGGCTTCATCATCCAACCTTCTCGGTTGCTTGGCGGGAGTGGTCTGGCCAACAGACTGCTCCCGCTTCTTTTCATATGTTGCGACTTGCTTACAAATTCACTTTTTTAGAAGAAAGAGATATAATCAATGGCGAGTTTGGAATCCTTAGTGACGGGGAGTGCGGAGATGCTTTGAGCCAAAAAATATTAATTGTTGAAGATGATATCAACATTTCGAACATTATCAAAATGAACTTGAATCTCGTGAATTACGAGACGACCGAAGTGTACGACGGACAGACTGCTTGGGACAGGATTCAGTGCGAAAAGTTCGATTTGGTGCTGCTGGACGTGATGATTCCCGGAATCGACGGTTTTGAGCTGATGGAGAAAATCCGACCGCTGCATATTCCGGTGATTTTTCTGACGGCGAAAAATGCAGTGACGGACAAGGTCAACGGATTGAAGCTTGGAGCGGAGGACTACATTGTGAAGCCGTTCGAAGCTCTTGAACTGCTGGCGCGGATTGAGACGGTGCTGCGCAGGTTCGGCAGGGAGGAAACCGTCATAACGTTACGAGACCTTCAAGTCTTATTGGACAAACGGGAGGTCAGGGTTCAAGGGAATCCGGTAGAATTGACTATGAAGGAGTTCGATTTGCTTGTTGTTTTATTGAAAAATAAAAATATCGCCCTGTCCAGGGAGCAGCTGTTGGATAAAGTGTGGGGAATCGATTTCTATGGCGAAACACGAACTGTGGACATGCATATTAAGGCGCTGCGCAAGAAACTGGGATTGCATGATCGCATTATTACGGTCTATAAAATCGGGTACCGATTGGAGGACTAGGCATGAAGTTTTGGCAGAAAATATCCCTGTTCTCGATCCTGACTTTCATCATTATCTTTAACCTGGCTTCGGTGCTGGTCATTGAACGGAATCACAGCAAGATGCTCCAGCAGGAGATCAATACGATGTTAAGGGAAAATATGAATATTCGTTCGACGATGGAGGTGGTGGCCCCGCTTCTGAAAATGTACAATTCCTTTGAATATGAAAAAACGGTGTTTACGAATATAGGAAATGAGGCTGTGGCCAGGAATAACGACCAGAGGATGTATCTAAGCATCGTAGATGAAATGGACCGCGAGCTGTACAGCAATGTCGATTTTACGGTGCAGCACCCGGAGCTGCAGGGGGCTTCCGAGGATGAGATCCGGTATATGCTAAGTGACGTGGATCGGCGGACGATTTTGTTTACCTCCAGTCTGGTCCGGGTAAATCAAAAATTATTTACCATCGGCTACATGAAAGACGTCACGCCGATTTATCAGGAGCGGGCGGAACAGTTCCGTTTTTTCCTGCAAGTGGATATTGCCGCCTGTCTCATCTATATCATTCTCATGTTTTTGATCAGCAAAGGCCTGACCAAACCGATCGACAAAATGATGAGAACCGCAAAGGTGATTGCGCAAGGCGACTTCTCAAAACGGGTGGAGATCAAATCCAAAGACGAAATCAGCAACCTGGCCCATCATTTTAATCATATGGTTTCGGTGGTTGAAGATAAAATCAATGAACTGGAGCTGCACAATTTGGAGAAGCAGCGGTTTATCCAAAACTTTACCCATGAGCTGAAAACCCCGCTAACCTCGATCATCGGCTACGCCAATTTTTTGCGGGTGACGAAATATCAAGAGGATGTTTTCCTGGATGGGTTGAACGTCATTTATAACGAGGCCAAAAGGCTGGAATCCCTCTCTATGAAGATGATGGATTTGATTTTGTCCCAGGCGGACCATTTTGAGATGAAACGGGCAAATTTAAAAACCGTCATTGACGAAATGGATTCGGCTTTGGCCATGAAAGCGAAGGATAAGAACATCCGCCTGGTTTATGACTGTAAGGATTGCTGGCTTTGGCTGGAGAAGGATTTAATGAAAATTCTCATCTTCAATCTGGCGGATAACGCGATCAAGGCATCTCCGGAACAGGAGACGGTAACGATTCGCACGTACGCCGACCGGCAACAGGGTGTTCTCTCCGTGGAAGACCACGGCATCGGGATAGCTCCCGAGCATTTGGACAACATCTTTGAACCGTTTTATGTCTCGGACAAAGCAAGAACGCGCAGCTACAATGGAGCGGGATTGGGATTATCCATCTGCCAAAGCATCGCCCGGATTCATCAGGGAACGTTCGAAGTGATCAGTGAAGAACATAAAGGGACCACCGTCACTGTTAAGTTTAAGGTGATGGGCGAAAGCGAGGTGGACTCATGAAGGCCCAAACGTTCGCCATCGGCGGGATCGCTTGCCTGATGCTTCTTGCAGGCTGCGGAGAAGTATACCAACCGATCGTCAAAGATACGGTGATGATCAAAAAAATAAACCAGGTCATGCCGGAAAAGAAGCAGGAGTACCCTGGAACCTTATCGGAAGACACCGTGAAAAATTTAAGTGTGGATGCGGTAAACCGGCTTTTTCATCCCCATATATCGTCAGAGGATTTGAGCCTCGAAGTCAGCACACTCGATTTGGAGCAGGTAAAAAGGATGCTGTATCGGATTTCGGGGGATACGAATACAGATCCCGTTGCCCAGTATGAAGCCTACTTAAACGCCATTCCTAACGGAATATACCGTGTCATCATAAGCAATCGGGACAAACCTTATATTGATTACATCGTGATAATGAATGCAAAGGACGGCGATATCCTGGAGATTAACAGCTATGCAGGCTACGAGTCCGATCCCGTTAAAGGCGGCAGCCAACCGGGCAAAGATGAACTGGTTTCCATAGCCAGGCAGTTTCTAAAACAGTTAAGCGATGTAAATCCGGACGACTTGGAGCCTAGAGAGCAACCCATTTTGGGAAATCAGGTATACAGAAGCGTATTGTTCCAAAATAAGGAAACCCAAAATATACAGTACGTGCTCACGCTGCATTTAAACACGAGAGAGGTCGTGGGTTTTAGTAAAGATATCATGTCTGTTTTTCTTGCGCCGGTCCCTTGACACGGTGCTTTTTTTTGCGATTTTACAACTTCATTACAACTCGACCTTACTTCTTATATATGGATGTTTTATTGTACTTAAGGGACAAGAAAGGGGGTTGAAGAATATGTCACGTCCAGCGCAGAAGGAGATATGGATGGCCCTGTGCTTTCTCGCGCCGAGCGCGGTCGGCTTTTTCACCTTTTATGTGATTCCATTCGGTCAGAGCCTTCTGTATTCTTTCCGCAGCGGGCTGGACCACGGTAAGCTGACCTTGGCCAATTACGAAACCCTGCTGCAGAGCGCATCCTTCGCCAAAGCGGCGGCGAATACGCTCCGGTTTACCGCCATCGGCGTCCCGTTGCTCATCATCCTTTCCCTTGCGCTTGCCCTATTTCTGAACTCAAGGGTATTTTTCCGCAAGTGGCTGCGTACGGCCTATGTGATGCCGCTTGTTGTTCCGGTCGCTTCCGTTGTTCTGGTTTGGCAAATTTTTTTCGATTGGAACGGTGCGCTCAATGTCCTGCTTGAAAGAACCGGCATTTCGCGGATCGATTGGATGAAGTCGGACTGGGCTATGGCCGCGATCGTACTGATTTATATTTGGAAGAACATCGGCTACAATGTCGTGCTGTTTCTGGCGGCATTGCAGAATATTCCGGACCAGTATTATGAAATTGCCAATCTTGAGGGGGCCGGGATTTTCCGTAAATTTGGCATTACCCTGATTTATTTGCTGCCCGGCATGTTTTTGGTCTCATTGATGTCCATCTTGAATTCGTTCAAAGTGTTCCGGGAGACCTACCTGGTCGCCGGCGATTATCCGCATGACAGCATCTATATGCTGCAACATTACATAAACAACATGTTCTTATCGCTCGAAATCGAAAAGTTATCCGCCGCTGCGACACTCCTTGCGCTTTGTATTCTATTGGTGGTGTTTATCCTTTATCGCGTTGAGCGGTCGTTTCATTCGTTCATGGAATAGATAGCAGGGGGCAGGAAATGAAGAAGAGATAATTTGTATTCGCGTGGATACGCACCCTGGTCTTGATCGCGGGAGCCGTTGTCGTGCTGATGCCGGTCGTGCTCACGGTAGTGAGCTCCTTGATGACCGAGAGGGAAGTCCATGCCAATTTCGATATGCTTGGCAAGAGCGGTGCCAAGGAGCTGGTTAACATGAAATGGATTCCCGATTGGGTTTCCTTTGCGCAGTATGGCAAGCTGCTGATCAAGACAACGCACTATCTGCATATGTTCTGGAACTCCGTCTTGATGGTGGCCCCGATCATCATTGGGCAGACCGTGGTCGCGCTGCTCGCTGCATTTGCGTTTGCCAAGCTGCGTTTTCCCCTTAGAGAGCCGTTGTTTTTGCTTTACCTGATCGCCATGCTTATGCCGTTTCAGGTCACGCTCGTGCCGAACTATATCATGGCGGATCGGCTGGGGCTGCTGAATACGACGGCCTCTATCATTTGGCCCGGTATTTTCGGAGCTTTTGGTGTATTTCTGCTCCGTCAATTCATGTTGCAAATACCGACTGCTTACATAGAAGCCGCCAAGATGGACGGAGCGGGAGTTTTGCGGATATTCGGATGGATCGCCGTACCGATGGTGAAGCCGGGGATCGCCGCCCTGATTGTTCTGCTATTTACGGATTACTGGAACATGGTCGAACAGCCGATTGTCTTCCTTCAGGATGAAGCGCTGCAGCCGTTATCGGTCATCTTATCCCGTGTCCAGGATGAAACATTAGGGGTGATGTTCGCTGCATCCGTTCTCTATATGGCACCTATGCTGCTGCTCTTTTTCAGTATGGAACAATACTTTATCGAGGGGATCGAGCTCTCGGGTATTAAAGGATAGGGGGCAAATATGAATGTGATCAAAAAACGTTTGGCGCCATCTCTGCTTGTGCTGTTTCTTGTGACCCTTGCCGGGTTTACACTGTTTTCCAATACGCTTCGAACCATGACTTTGCCGAAAGTCATTACGGAAAAGCCGAGCCCGGGTCCGATGAATCATCTTGTCGAAGGAAATGGTGTCGTTTCGCCCGGGCAGCAGGACGACCTGATCAGCGAGAGCGGCTGGAAAGTAACGAAGGTGTACGTCAAGCAGGGCGATTCGGTGGCCAAAGGCCAAGCACTTGTGGCTTTCGATGGAACCGAGCTGGAACAAACGTTGCTAGACGAGGAGGCGTCACGGCGAAAACGCATGCTGGAAAAGGAAGATGTAGAGGAACAATTCAAAGTCGCGATGCAGCATGGCGATGAGGACGCCATTCTCAAAGCGAAGCGTGATTTGCAAACCTACAGGTTGGATGAGGAGACATCCGCACGCAAAATAAATGCCCTTCGCAACGAACTGGAGCAAAAGAAGATGCTGACAGCGCCCTATGACGGGATTATAAGCGATGTTCAGGCACGGGAGGGGCTTCGCGTACCGCAGGGCCAGAAGGCACTGTCCTTGGTAAGCCCCGGTAAAGGGTTTGAAGTATCATTTACCGTCCGTGCCGATTCCGCCGCGTTGCTCATGCTGGAGGAGGAGATTCCCGTCAGCGTCATCCTAGGCGGCCAAACGAAGCGGATGAATGGCAGGGTGGCGGAATTCAAGGATCGTCCGTCTGATGGAGCCAACGGGGACGGGACCGGGACCCAGGGGATCTCGGCCGCGCAAAGAATCGTGGTCGTCGCCCTTGCGGGTGAGGAATTGAAGGGAGGGGAGCAGGCAAGTATCCGGATCGAGAAACCCTCCTTGCAGGAAGGTATGGTTCTTCGGAAGGAGTATACCAAGAATGACGGCAAAGGACGCTATGTTTTTGTGGTTCAGGAAAATAAAAGCTCGCTGGGGAACGCTTATTATGCGCAGAAGAAATATATTCGGGTGCTGGACGAAACCGCCGAAGAGCTTGTTGTCGAGGGACTTCACGAGCAGATGGATGTGATCACGGAATCCAGTGTGCCGCTGCAAGACGGTAATCAGATAAGACTGCAATAATAGAAAAGGGAGGCAACGCACCTATGTTTAAAAAATGGTTCGTTATGTTGTCTATAATGAGCTTGTTGCTTGCAGCTTGCTCGAGCGGAGGAAAAGAAGCGGGCCAGCAGCCAGGGGCACAAAAAAACATTGTTATCGCAACCCCGGTAGCTAGTCCGTATCTGAAGGAGGCCGTACAAAAGTTCGAAGCTATTCATCCCGATATTCATGTGGAGATCAAAGAATATTTTACGGCGATGAAGGCCAAGCAAGATGCGAACGGACAGGTTACGCAAAATATATCGCTGCTGGAGGTGGAAAAGTACACGCAGTCGATTACGACCCAGATCTTATCCGGCAAGGCTTCCGATCTGATCGCTACGGACTTTTTGCCGAAGGATAAATTCATTAAAAAGCAGGCGTTTGCCAATGTCAGGGAACTGATGGATAGTGACGGTTCCTTCCAGAAGAGTGAGTACTACCTTGTGGATTCCGGAGCATCTAACGAAGGTTTGTATGTTGTTCCTACCTCTTTCTCGCTGACTGGGCTGGTACAAGGAAACAAGTCGCTTATGGAGCAAGCGGAGATTGCCGTCGATGACAAGACATGGACATGGGACCAGGTCAGCGATTTATCCAAACAGCTGAAAGAAAAGGCCGGTCAGGATACTTACGCCTTCCTGGACATCGATCCCACTTATTTGATGATGGGCGATTTGCAGAGGTACTATCAGCGCGACAGTGCGAGCTTCGATTCCGATGCGTTTCGCAATGCGATGCAACAGGTCAAGACTTTATACGATCAAAAAGCCATGCCTATAGAGTTTGGCGCAGATCACAGCAAAGGATTGTTCAGCTTTGCGGATATGTCGAATCCTACCGGCGCACTTGTCAGTATTTTAAATCCGGAAATGTCGATTTACCGAGCCCCTTCGTTTACCGGTCAAACGGGCGAGATCGGTTATGAGGCCGGGGAGGCCTATGCGATTAACAACAAATCGCAAGTGAAGCCGGAGGCTTGGAAGTTCTTGAGTTTTATGCTCTCCGAGGAGATGCAGGATTCTACCGAACTGAGCGGATTCCCGTTGAACAAAGCGGCGGCACAGAAAAAAATCCAGCAAGCCCGCGAGCAAATCGAGAAATCCGGCAGCACAGGGGATGCTTCGGATTCCACGCCGATTTCATTTCCGCTGCCTGATGCCAAGGCATTCGATCAAGCTGAGGAAACGCTGAAATCGGTAATGGAATCCGCCGTTTCCAGCAGCTCGGCGGATTTGGAAATTACGAATATCGTTATGCAAGAATTTGCTTACTATATGAATGGACAGAAGACCGCCGAGGAAGTCAGCCAGTTGATCCAGAATCGCGTAACGACGTATTTGAACGAATAGTTTCTTTAGCACGGGGACGGATTGAATCCGTTCCTTTTCTATTGCCAGAAGCTGCCGTTTTCAATGTTTTACAACTTCAATACAAGTCTACCTCACTTTTCATATATTCGCGCATTACACTGGCAAAGAAATGACCAATATGCCAGCAAGGACTGAATCACAATGAATGGGAACCAGAATCAACCGATCAGACGCTATATGCCCGGGTTGGACGGCCTAAGAGCGTTATCCGTGCTCGCTGTCATCGCCTATCACCTTGATTTGAAGTGGGCTCAGGGCGGACTTCTGGGCGTAGGGATCTTCTTCGTGTTATCCGGCTACCTGATCACGGACCAGATTCTCCTCGAGTGGAAAACGTACCGAAGGTTTTCCCTTATGGATTTCTGGCTTCGCCGAATACGAAGGCTGCTGCCGGCGATGATCTGCATGTTAGGTTTCGTGGCCGTATGGCTTATCGGCAGCGATCCGCCCTTATTTTAAGCATTGAAGGGGGAGTTCCTGTCCTCTTTATTTTACGTAAATAACTGGTACCTCATTTTTCATGAGGTTTCGTATTTTGAAAGCTTTGGCCCACCATCCCCCATCGGTCATCTGTGGTCGCTTTCGATTGAAGAACAGTTCTACTTGGTTTGGCCGATCGTTCTGGTGATCGGTATAAAGCTTGCGCCGCGGCGAGGCAAACTTATGCTGTGGCTTCTCGCCGGTGCTGCTGTTTCCGCACTGGCTATGGCCGTCATTTATGAGCCAGGCACGGATCCGAGCAGGGTTTATTACGGAACGGATACCCGGGCATTTGCCCTTCTTATTGGAGCGGCCCTGGCAGTCATCTGGCCCAGTTGGAAGCTGAACGGGGCGATCTCGACTTCAGCCCGGTCTTTGCTCGATGTTTCCGGCAGCCTTGGCCTTGTCATCTTGATGATCCTGATTTTCGGTACCAATAAGCTTGATGATTGGCTGTATCGCGGCGGGTTTCTTTTTATAGCTCTGCTCACCGCGGCAATCATCGCCGTACTGGTGCATCCGGCCAGCCGGTTGGGAAAAATCATGGGTTGCGAACCTCTAAAATGGATTGGGAAGCGCTCGTATAGTCTCTATATCTGGCATTATCCGGTCATGATTTTGACGAATTCCGCAGCAAATGACGAGGCCGGGGGCTTAGGTCGTGTTTTTCTGCAATTGGCGATCAGCTTGTTACTTTCGGCCCTTTCATACAAGTATGTCGAAGAGCCGATTCGCCGGGGCAAGAGTACTTCGGGAAAGGAAGAAACCAGGATGAAAAGAAGCAAAGTTGGGGCCGCATGGGGAATCGTATTAATAATTATCGTTATATGTGCTTGCGTGGGACTCCGCTCCCAGGTCTATACGGCGGACAAGCCTGAGAGGGCCGCCCCTGTCCAAACGACGGTTGACGCTTTGGGACGGGAAGCAATAGGGCTGCCATCCACTGTGCATGAGCCACCGGAGACGCGGAATTTGGCTCCGAAGAGCGAGCCGGCGCTTTCGGGAGAGCAGCAGCTCAATCATCGGGAGCCGCTGACCGGGGAGGGAGTCACTGTAATCGGAGACTCGGTGATCATCGGAGTCGAGCCCTACCTCAAGGAAGTGTTGCCGAAGATTGTCGTTGATGGTAAGGAGGGCAGGCAGATGTCCCAAGCCCTGGATGTGATCGATAAGTTGCAAGCGCAAGGGAAGCTGGGCGATCAAATTATACTTGAGCTCGGTACCAACGGCCCATTCAAGAAACAGCAACTGCGTTCCTTGTTGGAATCCCTGTCTGATAAAGAACAGGTTTTGCTGGTAACGACTCGGGTTCCGAAAGATTGGCAGGACGCGGTGAACGCAAATATCCAGAGTGTAGCCGATGAATTCAGCAATGTCGATGTCGTCGATTGGTACGCGGCCAGTAAAGATAAAGCAGATTACTTCTATCAGGACGGGGTTCATCTGAAGCCGGATGGAAGCAGGTATTTCGCTTCGCTTCTGGTCGAAGCCCTGCAGAAACTGTGAGCCGCAGTTTCCCCTCTGCAGCATGCATCAAAAGGATGAAAGGATGATAGGGATGACCTACAGAAGAAAAACGATACTCTGTTTGGCGGGCTTTATTCTAATAGCTGTAATAGGTTTTGGAGTACATTATGTTTCATCCATGTATAAAGGCTTGGAAAGCCTGAATAAATCGACGGAAAATTCTCCGTTTAAAGGGGTGAGCGCGGAGGAAGCCTTGGCGGTCGAGCCGCCCAAATGGGAGGGAACCGAGCCTGTAAATATATTGTTGATGGGAGTGGATGCGCGCGGAACCAAGAAAGGTGAAATCGCCAGATCCGACAGTATGGTCGTGGTTTCGCTGCATCCCATTCATAAACGCATCCATGTGCTTTCCGTACTGCGCGATACTTACACGGACATTCCCGGACACGGCAAAAACCGCATTAATACTGCGGTCACCCATGGACCCAAAACGGCGATGAACGCCGTTAGCGATTTACTGGGGATTCCGATTCAGTATTACGTATATACCGATTTCGAGGGCTTTATTAAGCTGGTGGATGCGATCGGCGGAGTCGATTTCTATGTGGAAAAGGACATGCATTATGAAAGCAAGGCCGATCGGCATGAATACGATATCCATCTGGACAAGGGCGAGCAGCATCTGGATGGGAAAACCGCACTGCAATACGTTCGTTTTCGTCATGATGCCATGTCCGATTTTACGCGCACCCAAAGGCAGCGCGACTTCCTTAAAGCGGTGGCCGAGAAAATGAAATCCACGACTTCGCTCATGAAGCTGCCTTCGATCCTCCAGGAGGTGAGTCCCTATATCGATACCAACTTATCGGTAAACGATATGTTAAAGCTGCTTACGGCAGGGTATGAGAGCACCGTCGAGAGGAGTGAGCAGATTCCTCCGATGGAGCTGCTGAAGGAGACTTATGTCGGCAAAGCCGCAGTATTGACCGTTTCAAGCGAAACGGCTTTACGGGAATATGTGAAAGAAATTATTGAAGGAGATCCAATTCAAAGTGAATCTCTGAACGGAAACCCTCCCGCCATGTGACAATTCCGCAGCCGGCTCATCGGCGTTGTTTGTCGGAACGATTGACAGGAAGGAGAAGGGGGGACATAGTGTTTAATTTGTAATCGTGTTAATCAAATAAGCCTGCCTCCTCGCGGGAAGGAAGGCAGGCTAGAATCAAGCGGAAGGTGCCTGGAACGTGGATGGGAAAGGTCCGTCCGTCGCTGATATAGCCATGTACAGACCTCATTTAAATGTCGAGGATTACGAGGCGCACCAGGTCGTTACCATCGAAATGATCGAACGGGCGATGCAGGACCCGGACGTCAAAAAATACCCGAAACGCAGGGGGATCGATTTTTATCACCGCTATAAGGAGGATTTGGCGCTGTTTGCCGAAATGGGCTTCAAGGCGCTGCGTGTTTCGATCGCCTGGAGCCGGATTTTTCCGACCGGGGAAGAGAACGAGCCCAATGAATCGGGGCTGAAGTTCTATGACGGCTTGTTCACGGAAATGAGACGGCTCGGCATCGAACCGATCGTCACGCTGTCCCACTATGAAATGCCGCTTGCATTGAGCGTCAAATACAACGGGTGGGCGGAAAGAAAGGTCATTGATGATTTCGTCAAATTCAGCAATGTCTGCTTCTCGCGGTATAAGGACCTGGTGAAATATTGGCTGACCTTCAACGAAATCGACAGCATCATCCGCCATCCTTTCACGACCGCGGGCATTGTCCCGGAGCGTTGTCCGGAGGGCAAGGTGGAGGAGACCATTTATCAGGCGCTGCATCACCAGTTTGTCGCCTCGGCGCTGGTGACGGCGGATTGCCACCGCATCATTCCGGGCAGCCAGGTAGGCTGCATGCTGACGATGCTGACGACCTATCCGAATACCTGCCACCCCAAAGATGTGGAAATTACGCTGATGAGGAATCTGCACACTTATTTTTACGCGGATGTGCAGGTATTTGGAGAATACCCGCCTCTGATCGAAACCATGCTTGAGCAGAAAAATATTCATCTGCAAATGGAACCGGGAGATAGGGAGATTTTACGAAAGCATACGGTCGATTTTGTCTCCTTCAGCTACTATATGTCATTAACGGAGTCCGCGAAAGAAGGGCTGGAGCGAACGTCCGGCAATACGATCACAGGGGTGAAAAATCCTTATTTACCCGTAACGGATTGGGGCTGGCAGATCGACCCGGTGGGCCTGAAAATTTCCCTAATCGAGCTATACGACCGCTACAGAAAACCGCTGCTCATTGTGGAAAACGGAATGGGCGCCGTGGACCGGGTGGAAAGCGACGGCTCCATCCATGATGACTACCGGATCAATTATTTCAGGGAACACTTTAAACAAATGAAAGAAGCGGTGGAAGCGGGCGTCGACCTGTTTGGCTACACAAGCTGGGGACCGATTGATATCATCAGCGCTTCCACGTCCCAGATGTCCAAAAGATACGGCTTTATTTACGTCGATCAGGACGACGAAGGGAACGGCACGTTGCAGCGCAGCCGCAAGGATTCTTTTTACTGGTATAAAAAAGTGATTGAAACCAATGGCGAAAATTTGGATTAGTTCCCCATCTTTTGATTAGGGAGGTAACCCGTGTGATCAAAATCAAAAAAGTGTTGAATTCCAGCGTAGTTTTGGTGGAGGATGAGCAGAGCAAAGAGTACATTCTGTTTGGCAAAGGCATCGGCTACGGCCAGAAAGCGGGCAATACCGTCGAGGAGCACCAAGCCGATCAAATCTTCGTACCCGTCGAAAATGTCAAAGTCAAAGAGTATCTTGGCGTATTGGACGCTATTCCTCCGGTATACGTGGAACTGACCGGGCAAATCGTGGCTTACGCGGAAAAGAAGCTGCAAACCAAGCTCAACACGGGGATCTATTTTACCCTTATGGACCATTTGCATTTTGCCGTGGAACGGTATCACAAAAATATCGCGATTGCCAACAAAGTGTTTTGGGAGATTAAAAATTACTATGCCGAGGAATTTGAAATCGGACTCTTCTCCTTGGAGCTGATCAAAGAAAAGCTGCACATCGACATGCCCAAAGAGGAAGCGGCCAACATCGCTTTTCATTTGATCAATGCCCAAAGCGGGGAGAAGGAATCCAGGGACAGCATGAAGATGGCTAAAATGATCGGCAGCATCGTCAACCTGGTGAGATACTCAATGAATATTGATATGGAAGCGGAGAACGTTCATTATACCCGTTTTGTAACCCATGTGAAGTTTTTTGTGGAGCGGTTTTACACGGATAAGATGCTGGAAAATACGGACAATATCCTGTTTGAGCAAATTGCCAGCCTGTATCCGCAGGCGATGGACGGGGCGTTCAAAATCAAGGAGTATATTCACCAGGTATACGGAAAAACCATTCCAAACGAGGAGCTCACCTATCTGGCCGTGCATATTCACAGGCTGATCTCCCATAACCAGTTGGCTTAGATTAGACGGAGGTTCTTCCATATTGAAATTGAACCGCATTATGATTTCGTTCATTGGATGTTTTATTATGGGTTTAGGCGTAAATGCAGGATATGTTCCCGTTCACTTGTTCAGTACAGGATTTCCGGGAATCGGGATTCTCACTCTCTATACTCTAAATTGGAGTCCGGGGATCATCGTGTTTGCTCTTAACGTTCCCTTGCTATTGCTGGCTTGGAAACGGATTGGCCGTTCCTTCGTGATCCAGACCGTGATTGTTGCAGGGGCTCTGTCCGTCTTCCTCGACCTTTTGTATCCCATCCGAAATTGGGTGCACCCTCCTCTATGGTTAGGCATTCTGATTGGCGGGGCATGCCTGGGATTCGGGTCGGGCATCGTTTTTAGCCAAGGGCTGACCAGCGGTGGGGTTGGACTGATAGGACGGTTAATTCAGCTTCATTTTCCTAATCTAAAGATGGGTACGATTCATATCGCATTTGATTTTGTGGTTCTTTTACTTGGAGCTATGATCATGGACATCAAAACGGCATTTTTCACATTCCTGGCATCCCTCATTATGGGACGAACGATGGATTTCACAAAATCAGTGCCCCATCTCATTGCAAGATTCCGTCGGGCATAACGGTATCCCGATAATATTATGATTTATACTAATCGCCCTTCAATTGGCCCGGCAGGCTAGTTGAAGGGCGATTTCTATGAGGTTGAGGCGGCTCCAGAATTACAGCTTATCAAAATTATTGATATTGATAATCATTATCACCTGTGTTAAGATGATTTTGTTTAGTGCTGAACAAAAAAGTAATGATCTATTGCTGCCACTGAATTTGGCCCGTAATTACTACAAGAGAGGGGAGATTGCGAAATTGGAGTTTCAACATGATTTTAAAGGTCATCTTTACGAGCAGTATATAAAAATGCTGCATCTGAACGAGTTGTATATGGAGCATGAAATTGACATGTTTCGGCAACAAGCCAGAGAGCACCAGATCGACATGCTTTCTAACAATATTACCAGTGTCCACGTGATCGATTGCATTGGTGATTATGAACCTATAAACCATACCGGAATTGTGAAGAAAATGGATTTGTCCAAAGCAAGCATTACTAATATTTGTTCAAAGCTGCTGGAAACGGACTTTATTAGGAAGAGTCAGTTGAACAACAACCGGAAGGAGATTTATTTTAGCTTAACGGATAAGGGAAGACGTGTTTATCATTTGCATAAAAAGCTGCATCAAGAAAAGGAAGAAGGTTTTTACCAATTTATTGAGTCCTATTCAGAGGCTGAGTTACAGACGATCGGAAAATTTATGAGTGATTTGTTGGCGCGTGCCGAAAAACTCTACGGAAGGGAAGTACGGGAGAATGACGACCTTAAAGATTGAGGAATTAAGAAGCAAGATTGAAGGCAAAGAAATTTTAAAAGGACTCACATTGGAGATTCATGGCGGAGAGATTCATGCGATTATGGGACCTAATGGAACGGGAAAAAGTACGTTGGCTTCGGCTTTAATGGGCCATCCCAAATATGAGGTTACGGACGGCAAGGTGACGTTGGACAATGAGGATCTTCTGGAGATGGAGGTAGATGAGCGGGCCCGGGCAGGCTTGTTCCTCGCGATGCAATACCCGAGTGAAATTGCCGGCGTGACGAATTCCGACTTTCTCAGAAGCGCCATCAATGCGCGGCGTGAAGAAGGCGATGAGATCTCCTTAATCCGTTTTGTCCGTGAAATGGAGAGCAAAATGAAGGGGCTGGAGATGAACCCGGAATTCGCGCATCGTTATTTGAATGAGGGATTCTCCGGCGGTGAAAAAAAGCGGAATGAGATTTTGCAAATGATGCTGCTTGAGCCCAAGTTCGTGATTCTGGATGAAGTGGATTCCGGGCTGGATATTGATGCACTGCGTATTGTGGCTAATGGTGTAAACGAGATGCGCAGCCCGGATCGAGGTTTTTTGATCATCACTCATTATCAGCGCCTGTTGAATTATATTACCCCCGATTTTGTGCATGTCATGATGCAAGGCCGGATTGTCAAATCCGGCGGCCCGGAGCTTGCCCAACGTCTGGAAGCCGAAGGGTACGATTGGGTGAAAGAGGAGCTTGGGATTACGGATGAGACGGTAGGCGAGGAAGTTTAAAAGCGGGAGAGGAGGAAACGCAAGTGGGTATACAGACAGGAATTTCAATGAATGCGAATGCTTTACGCGCTTGGTCAAGTGCTATGGGTGAGCCTCATTGGCTGCTTGAACGCCGGATTCAGGCACTTGAGCTGGCAGGAACGCTGGAGCTGCCTAAAGTGGAGAAAACCAAACTTGAGAAATGGGATATCTACGACACAGGAGATTACAAAGCGGAGCATCCGTGGTCAAGTTTGGAAGAGGCGCCGGAGGTTGTTCGAGGCTTGGTTGCTTCTCCAGTGATAGGCGGACTGATCGTTCAGTACAATTCGGATGTAGTGTATACGGAATTGTCCGAGAGCTTAGCCGCCCAGGGAGTCATTTTAACGGACCTGCATACAGCGGCAAAAGAGCATGAGGAGTTGGTTCAACGTTATCTCTATCAGGCAGTGAAGCCGGAAGAGCATCGTTTATCTGCTGCACACAGCGCCTTATGGAGTGGCGGCGTGTTTCTATATGTCCCGGACGGTGTCGAGGTTGAAGCGCCGATTCAAGCGATCTTTCTTAACGATACAAGCGGGGTGCGATTCGCCCCTCACGTCTTAATTGTGGCCGGGAGCAACAGCAAGATCATTTATGTGGATCATTGTGTATCGAGCGGGGATGATGTCAAGGCATTGCATAACGGTGTGGTTGAGGTCTTTGCGGGAGCGGGCTCGAAGGTGCAGGTCGCTTCGGTTCATCAGCTTGCTGCAGCAACAACGGATTTCACCGAGCGGCAGGCGGTCGTTCTTGCCGAGGGGGCCGTGGAATGGATTATCGGGGAGATGAATAAGGGTTATACCGCCAGCGATACCAAGACTTTGCTTCAAGGCAATGGGTCGGTATCCGACACGAAGGTGATTGCGATTGGCACGGGCATTCAAAAATCGAGCTACACCACGCAAGCCCGGCATTTTGGCAGAAGCTCGGTAAGCCAGATGATTACGCGTGCAGTCATGCTTGATGAAGCTACCGCCATCATCAACGGAATTACAAAGATTGAAAAAGGCGCAACTCATTGCGATGGTCAGCAAACAGAACGCGTGCTTATGTTAAGCCCTAAAGCCCGCGGCGATGCCAATCCGATCCTGCTGATCGATGAGGATGATGTAACCGCCGGTCATGCTGCATCCGTGGGGCAGGTCAATGCGGAACAAATCTATTATCTGATGTCGCGCGGGATATCACGGAGTGAAGCCGAATATCTTGTTATTTTCGGATTCCTCGCTCCTGTCATTTCGGAAATCCCGCTAGAGGGGGTTCGCGACCGCCTGCAAGATTTGGTGGATAGCAAGCTCGGCAGATCCTAGCAAATCAAATGAGTCTGAAAGGTTAAAAAAGGAGTGTTACTAATGGCTAAACAAGCGCCGGATATGGGCGAGTATAAATACGGGTTTCGCGACGGGCACCAGTCTATTTTTCAATCCGGAAAAGGTCTGACTGAAGAGATTGTCCGGGAAATATCCCGAATCAAGGAAGAACCGGAATGGATGCTCGATTTTCGGCTGAAAGCTCTGAAACAATTCTACAAAATGCCGATGCCTGGGTGGGGAGCGGATTTGGCCGGGCTTAATCTGGATGACATCCAATATTACGTTCGCCCTTCGGAAAAACAGGGAAAGACCTGGGAGGAGGTTCCTTCCGAGATTAAAGCCACCTTTGATAAGCTGGGAATCCCTGAAGCGGAGCAAAAGTTCCTGGCGGGCGTATCCGCTCAATACGAGTCGGAAGTCGTCTATCATAATATGCGGAAAGAACTGGAGGATCAAGGCGTTATTTTTCTTGATACGGACACTGCATTGAAGCAATACCCCGAAGTGTTTAAACAATATTTTGGGACGATCATCCCTCCTGCCGACAATAAATTTGCGGCGCTTAACAGTGCGGTTTGGTCGGGCGGCAGCTTTGTATACATTCCGCGGGGCGTTCAGTGTGAGGTTCCGATACAAGGGTATTTCCGTATCAATTCCGAAAATATGGGCCAATTCGAGCGGACATTAATTATTGCCGAAGAGGGCAGCTTTGTCCATTATGTTGAAGGATGTACAGCACCTATTTATAGTACCAGTTCTCTGCATAGCGGAGTTATTGAAATTATTTGCCGGAAAGATTCCCGTGTCCGTTACACGACCATTCAGAATTGGGCTCCTAATATCTACAACTTGGTAACCCAAAGGGCCGTCGCAGAAGAGAACGCCACAATGGAATGGGTGGACGGCAACATCGGCTCCAAGGCAACAATGAAGTATCCGGCTGTAATCTTGAAAGGACGGGGAGCCAAGGGGTCCATCCTTTCCATTGCCGTAGCTGGTAAAGATCAGCATCAGGATGCCGGCGCGAAGGTCATTCACCTTGCTCCCGAGACAACCTCTACGATCATATCCAAATCCATCAGCAAGCAGGGAGGCAAAGTCAGCTACCGGGGGTTGTCCAGCTTCAGCCGCGATTCCGCAGGGTCCAAGTCCAATATTAAGTGCGATACGTTGATTTTGGACAATCTCTCAACATCGGATACGATTCCGTACAATGAAATTAAGAACGATCAGATTACTTTGGAGCACGAGGCAACCGTATCCAAAGTGTCCGAGGAGCAATTATTTTACTTAATGAGCCGCGGGCTTACGGAGCAAGAGGCCACACAAATGATTGTAATGGGCTTTATTGAGCCGTTTACCAAAGAATTGCCGATGGAATATGCTGTTGAAATGAATCGGCTGATTCAATTTGAAATGGAGGGAAGCATCGGTTGATTTATTCCTTTCATCCATCAAGCGTTTCACTTAATAGGAGGCATAGGGTGTGTTTTAATGAAGAAAAATAACTCAGACAGCTCAGAATTAGAGCAAATTACTCGAGAGAAGAAGAAAGTTCAGTTCTATCTTAGTATGCTCTTAGGAATGGCTACAAGTTGTGGTGTGATGATACCTACAGATCCAATTTATACGATTTTAATGGAACTTTCAGAGCAAGAGGCCTCTCTGACAAAAAAGGCAAAGGATCAATCAGAGCATCCAGAATGAAAAAGGCAAGAATTGACTGTTGGGAAAACAATGAGAGGAGTTTGCATGATGGAGGATAACGGGATTTTGTTCGACGAAGTATCGGAAGTGCTTTTCAAGCTACGTCCTTTCTTATTGCGTGACGGTGGGGATGCTGAATTGGTCGAGGTTGAGAACGGTATCGCCAAATTAAGGTTTTTGGGAGCTTGCAACGGTTGCCCAAGTGCGACGATTACGTTAAAAGCCGCTATCGAACGCGCAATTCTTGAGGAAATCGATGATATTAAAGAAGTGGTACAAGTATTTTAAATTTCTTTTAACGATAAGAAGGTATCGACGGAAGGGAACTCTTCACGGGTTCCTTTTTCAATAATCATCACGTTCTTCATCATGGGGATGACATTCAGGAGGAGAAATGCCGAATCAAATCAACGAAACCGATTTGTAGGTATTCCCCAAAAGAATAATTAATTGATTACAGGGGCAGATGCTTATGCAGATGCCCTGAGCTTTTTCAGCTATGACGCCCCAGCCCCGGTCTTAATATACTCCGCGAAATTTTTCTGTAAGTACATAGAATTAATATCCTCTCTCAAATGATGATGGATAAGCTCGTCCAGTTTATCGATTTCCTTATTCATCATAAATTCGAGAAGGGTGCTATGCTCCTGATGGAGCTCCACCAGCTTTTCCTTTCTCAACATATGCAGCCTGCGGTATCTGGCGTAATGGACATTGGACTGCTGAATCAGATTCCACAGGAACTCCCGCCCGGCCAGCCGAAACAGGGATTGGTGAAAAGCGTCGTCCAGATTCATAAATCGTTCGCCGCCTTCGTCTTCATGGATAACGGCCAGCTGCTTGTCCAAAATCTCCTTGAGCTCATGAACGCCTGTGAGCAGAAGGTGGGAGGATAAATATTTGATAATTTCTTTCTCCAGTACGCTGCGCAAATAAATGATTTGTTCCACCGATTCCAAATCAATAAAGGAAACAAGATTGCCTTTCTTCGGATAGATATCGATATAGGACTCCAAACTGAGCTGCTTCAGCACATCGCGAAGCGGGGTTCTTGAGATTTGGAAACGTTCGGATAGGGCGGTTTCGCTTAGAATGGTGCCGGGCTTTAGTTGTAGAGTCAGGATTTCGCTCTTCAGTGATCGCATGATCTCATCTTTAATTGACATGTGGACTCCTGCTTTGATTTCGTATTATCTGGTATACATCATGTTAACATAAATCGAATTCAAGCTAGGTGATAAATTTAACAGACGCTTCTCAAACTTGTATCTTATGATCAGTTCAATCTTGTATACAAGAAGGAGGAGATCATGAAATGAATATGACATGGCGATGGTATGGAGAAGGGAATGACAACATTACCCTTGACCATATCCGGCAAATTCCCGGAGTTATGGGAATCGTTTGGTCCTTGCACGACAAAGTGGCCGGAGAAGTATGGGAAATGGAACGGATTCAGGAAGTGGCCGACCAAATTACAAGCAAAGGCTTCAGTACGGCGGTTGTGGAAAGCGTTAACGTTCATGATGATATTAAAATCGGCTTGCCGACGCGCGACAAATATATCGATATCTATATCGATACCATTCGTAAACTGTCCAAAGTCGGCGTTAAAGTGATCTGCTATAATTTCATGCCGGTCTTTGACTGGACGCGTACAGAGCTGTACAAAGAGCTTCCCGACGGTTCGAACGCGCTCTTTTATGAAAAGGCTGCCATTACGAATCATCCTCGAGAGATGGTGGACCGGATTCTGAAAGGCGCCGGAGATTTCACGATGCCGGGATGGGAGCCGGAACGGCTGGCGAAGCTGGATGAGCTGTTCGCCGCCTATGCGGATGTAACGGAAGAGAAGCTGTTTGAGAATCTGAAGTATTTTCTGGAGCGGATTATTCCGGTATGTGAAGAAGTGGATATCAAGATGGCGATCCACCCCGACGATCCGGCTTGGCCGATTTTTGGTCTGCCGCGCATCATTCGCAGCCGCGACACGATCCGCCGCATGCTGGACGCCGTGGACAGTCCGTATAACGGCCTGACCTTCTGCACGGGGTCGCTGGGAACGAACCCCGAGAACGATCTCCCGGCGATGATCCGCGAGTTTCATGACCGGATTCATTTTGCCCATATCCGTAATGTGAAAGTGTTTGATAACGGGGACTTTATCGAGGTGTCCCACCGGGGGCGTGACGGCAGCGTAGATATCGCGGAAGTCGTTAAGGCCTATCACGAAAATGGATTCACCGGTTATGTGCGTCCCGATCATGGGCGACATTTGTGGGGAGAAGAGAAGAACTGCCGTCCGGGCTATGGCCTGTATGACCGGGCGCTGGGCGTCATGTATTTGCTGGGCGTTTGGGACAGCCTGGAAAATGCGAAGGAGACAAAATAATGCTCCGCTTATCCTTTAACCGTATTTCCGATGCCTCGGCATGGGCGGCTGCAGGCGTGGAGCTGCCTCAGTTTGATATCGCGCAAGTGGCGAAGAACACAGGTTCAAAGCCGGAATGGGTTCACTTCGGCGCAGGCAACATCTTCCGGGGTTTTGTGGCGAATGCCCACCAAAAACTGCTGGACAGCGGCAAAGCGGATACGGGGATTATCGCTGCGGAGTCGTTTGATTTTGAAATGATCGACAAGGTCTACAAGCCTTATGACAATTTGACGCTGCTGGTACTGATGAATGCCCGCGGAGAGTTTCAGAAGAAGGTGGTCGCCAGCATTGTTGAGGCCGTTACGGCGGACAAAAACCGGGAAGCGGATTACGGCCGCCTAATCGAGATCTTTGAGCATCCGAGTCTGCAAATGGCCAGCTTCACCATTACGGAAAAAGGCTATTCCCTGACCGGCCCGGACGGTCATTTCCTGGGCATCGTGGAGAAGGACATGGAAGCTGGTCCCGTGCAGCCGATTCACGTGATGAGCATTGTCGCCTCGCTGGCTTACCGCCGTTATTTGAAAGGCCGATATCCGATGACTTTCGTCAGCATGGATAACTGCTCGCATAACGGTGACAAGCTGAAGCATGCCGTCTTGACGATTGCCAGGGAGTGGGCGAAGAGAGGGTTGGTCGAAGCGGGCTTCATCGACTATCTTGAAGATGAACGCAATATTTCGTTCCCGTTGTCCATGATCGACAAAATTACGCCGCGTCCGTCGGAAACGGTGCAGGCCGCGCTATTGGAGCAGGGCATCGGCGAAATGGATGTGATCATTACCTCCAAGAACACCTATACCGCGCCTTTCGTGAATGCGGAAATCAGCGAATATCTGGTGATCGAGGACAAGTTCACCAACGGCCGACCGCGGCTGGAAGAAGCGGGGATTATATTTACGGATAGAGACACCGTAAACAAAGTGGAGACGATGAAGGTTACGACCTGCTTGAATCCGCTCCACACCGCCCTCGCCGTATCCGGCTGTCTGCTTGGGTTTACATTGATTGCGGATGAGATGAAAGACGATACGCTGCGCAGATTCGTGGAGACGATCGGTTACACCGAAGGGCTGCCGGTCGTGGTTGACCCCGGCATTTTGAATCCCAAGCAGTTCCTGGACGAAGTGCTGCAGGAGCGTTTCTCCAATCCGTTTATTCCCGATACGCCGCAGCGGATCGCAACCGATACCTCGCAGAAAGTGGGAATCCGCTTCGGTGAGACGATCAAATCGTACATCCGCCGGGAGGACCTTGACCCAGCCGAGTTAACGGCCATCCCGCTGGCGATTGCCGTCTGGTGCCGCTACTTGCTGGGAGTGGATGATGAAGGCAAGCCGTTCGCATTAAGTCCGGACCCGCTGCTGGAAGCGTTGCAAGGGCATTTGGCAGGGGTGAAGCTTGGCGATATAACCTCGGGAGTTCGCGCTATTCTTGAGGACGAGAACATTTTCGGCGTTCCTTTGTACGCGATCGGACTTGGGGAGAAGATCGAGCGCATGTTTTATGAAATGCTGGAAGGTCCGGGGGCCGTGCGGAAAACGCTGGAGAAATACTTGAAATAGCGGTAAAGAGAGTTAACTGTGACCCGTAAGATGGACACTTTGAAAAGTCACCCTTATAGAGAGCCCTGCTGATCGTGCTTCCCCGAATCGCCGACTGGCCTGTGGCAGTGAGTTGCAAAACGGGAGGATGCCGGCCGCGGGGCCGTGCCATCCTCCCGCTTTTTATTCCTCTTGAAACGCTTGGCGCAGTTCTGCCAGGTTGAACTTCTTCATCTTCAAAAACGCCTGGGTGACGCGGTTGCGCTGTTCCGGCGTACCTTTGGCCATCATCTCGTCCAGAGCGGCGGGAGAGATTTGCCAAGAGACGCCGAATCGGTCTTTGAGCCAGCCGCACTGTTCGGCTTCGGGCACTGCGGAAAGCTTGTCCCAGTAGTAGTCAATGTCCTCCTGCGTCTCGCAATTGACCAAGAGGGACACCGCCTCGTTGAAGCCGAATTGGTGTTCGTGCGCGCTGTCCATGGCCGCAAACCAAGTGTTCTCCAGCATAAAATCGGTGAACATCACCGTTCCTTCCTTGTCCGGCTCAAGGCCGGGACCATATCGGAGGAGAGAGCCCGGTTTGGCGTTGCGGAAGACCGATAGGTAGAACTCGCGGGCTTCTTCCGTCTTGCCGCAATTTTCGCCCACGAACATCAGAGAGGGGATGATCGTCGGCCGCGGCTCTCCGGCCGGGTTCGTCAGCATAAGCTGCCAAGAGACGCCGTACTTGTCCTGAATCCAGCCGTACCGTTCGCTGAACGGGTACTTATCGATCGGCATCAGCACGGTGCCGTTTTCGGACAGCTTGCTCCACACCTCATCGATCATTTCTTTTGCGTTCTCCTCCCGGGACGGGTCGAAATTGACGATAAACGAGATGGAAGGGTTGATCTTAAAATACGGCCCTGCGGAGATAGACATAAACGAGTGTCCCCAAACGGTAAACGAAACGAGATCGGGATCCCCCGAAGGCGTATCGCGCAACGTCACCGCGCTAGTGATCTGGGAATCCGGGAAGACGCTACAGTAGAACTCCGCGGCTTCTTTCGCCTCTTTGTCGAACCAGAGGTGCGGGATGATGGGATGGATCAGCGGACCGTTTTTGGCGTCACTCATATATTTTCCTCCAAACATATAGGGTAGGCTATCATTTCTATTTTACCCTGAAAATCGACTTTGTGACTCGAAAATATTTTTATTTTGAAATCATTCAATTTTAAATAAGAATATGTGGAAGAGATTACGGCTTCCGCCGCCACTTTCTCAACCATGGCGGAAGAACTGCAGAGTTTGGTCGCCAAGGCGATATTAAAAAATTTTACGAAACTTTAATCCTCCCTTTACGATCGATGTATTGTTTGAACCGGTCTTAAATCATATCATTCTTTAGGTCAATCATTACTTTGTCTAGGAGGGAATTTAGGAGTGAAGAGCAGGATTGCGCTTACAAGTCGGGTTCTAGCAGTAATTATACTTATCACCTCGTTGTTCTCAACGGGGTATGTTCCGGTTCAGCCGGCAGTGGCGCAGCCCGGTGACGTCAATGTATTTGCCGGAGCGGCTGCTGCGGCCACGGCTAACGGGGAGATTTCGCAGAGCTATTCAGCGGCCAATGCTATTGACGGGGAAGCTGCTGATAAGAAATGGTCCTACGAAGGGGATGCACAGTTACCTGAACGGAGCAACCCTTATTGGTTAGAGGTTGATGCGGGCAGCGAGGCAACGGTTCACAAGTTCGTGCTGTACCATGCCGGTGCTGCGGGGGAGCCAGAGCAGTATAATACCCGCGATTTTACGATTGAAGCCAGCTCTGATGAGCTTCATTGGAGCCATGTGGTCACGGTGACAGACAACACATACGGTGTGACAGAGCATGAACTGGATGCGCCGGTTACGGCCCGCTACTTTAAGTTGAATATTACAAACCCTGGTGAGATTAACGGGAATGGTCATTATCAGGCGAGTATTTATGAGTTCGAGGCTTACGGAACGTTCGGGAATACATCGGCAGATGCCATTCCGGTAACCGGTATTTCCCTGGATAAGTCAAGGCTGGAGCTTGAGGTTGGAGAATCGGAATCACTTCGGGCAACCATTGCACCAAGTAATGCGGACGAGCCGGGCTATTCCTGGTCCACGGCAGACCCTTCTGTCGCAGAGGTGAGTGTTGACGGCCTGGTTAAGGCAATATCACCAGGGACAACGGAACTTACGGTGATTACGGAAGATGGCGGGCACAGTGCATCTGCGGAAGTCGTGGTGACCATGCCGAAGACCGTAATGACTTTAGCAGCCGGGCAATTGATCGCACACAACAGTGAATGGACCTATCTAGATAATGGCTCGAATCAAGGAGCGGCCTGGACCGCTGTTAATTTTGACGACAGCCAATGGAAGTCGGCTCCGGGTTCCTTCGGATACGCCAGCAGCGGTAAGGAACAGCCGAACACGGCGGTTGATTATGGTTCGGACAGCAACAATAGATATATTACGACCTATTTCCGCAAGGAGCTTCAGATTGCCAATGCGGACGACATTAAGCAGCTCTCTGCCGTATTGATCCGTGACGACGGCGCAGTGGTCTATTTGAACGGTCAGGAGGTTTACCGTACGAATTTGCCGCAAGGAGCCATTACCTACACCACGCTTGCTCCGGATGCGGTAGGCGATGAGCGTGAGGAATTGTATTTCGATATTGACCCTTCCCTGCTGTTAGATGGAAAGAACGTCATTGCGGTGGAGGTTCATCAGCAGCGAGGAAGCAGTTCAGACTTGTATTTCTCCATGGAATTAAACAGTTCTGATATTCCCCCTCCTGTCATTGCGAAGAATCAAGGTTTACTGGGGCAATATTACACGAACACAGGCACGCCGTTTAATTTTGGCGAACACAAATCAACAATAATTGATCCGCAAATCCACTTCACGAATCTGGACCCGATTCTGCAGACCTGGGTCGGCCAACAGGACAATGCCAACATATCCTGGACCGGGCAGATTACAGTGCCGGAAACGAATGACTATACCTTTTACATGATCGGTGACAACGGATTCCGCTTATGGATTGACAATCGGCTCGTGATCGATCACTGGGAAAATGATTGGGACGTAGAACAAATCAGTCAGCCGGTGAATCTGCAAAGCGGAGTGAAATATAGCTTCAAAGTGGACTACTTCGAAGATTTCGGCGGTTCGAACTTATACTTGCGCTGGTCCACTCCAACGATGGTGAAGGAGATTGTCCCGGCAACCGCGTTTTATTTGCCTGAAGACTATACCGGCCCTATCGCCGGCAGCTTGGCGGCGAACGGTCAGACCGTATCCTTGCAGCTCATGGAGGAGCTGGATGTACTTCCTTCCGGCCTCAAGGATCATCTAACGGCAAAAGTCGGCGATCAGGAGCTGAAGGTTGAAGAGGCTGCGCTGGCAAATGACCCTTCCATGCTCCAGCTGAAGCTCGAGAGTACTGTCAAGCCTAAAGAAATCGTAACTATCGCATATGATGGACAAGCCGCACTGAAGTTCAATAGCGGCAAAAGCATAAGTGAATTTACCTTTAGTCCGGTCAACCAGTCGGAAGCTGTGGACTACTCGCCAAAGGATATTGTTATGTCCCTGTATGGTGACGCGAAGACGGCTCGTTCCTTTGCCTGGTATACCTCTTATGAGGCTCCGGATCATGCCCCGGGAAATATTCTGGACAGCATTGTCGAAGTCGTACCTGCAGATCAAAGCTTTAACTCGACAGCAGTACTCCGCTTTACCGGTGCGCCGGAAGATACGCTGGTCTTGAAGAACTTGAATCTGGGCAGCACAACAGGTACTTATATCAGCCATAAAGCAATAGCATCCGGCCTTGTCCCGGGAACGGCTTATAAATACCGGGTAGGCAGTGACGGAAATTGGAGCACGGACGGTCACTTTACGACCGAAGGCGAACACGAGACGGAGTTCGAATTTTTGTATATGACGGACTCCCAAGGCGCGAACACCGAGGATTACCGCGTCTGGGCCGAATCACTCCGAAACGCTCTGGACGATTATCCGGACGCGAGATTTCTGGTGATGCCCGGTGATTTGGTGGATGCCGGAGCGAACGAAAGCCAATGGAGCGATTATTTCGGACAACCGCAGGATATGTTGATGAATCTGCCGGTAATGGCAACGATCGGCAACCATGAAGGGCCGAACAACAACAATTTCTTCTATCATTTTAATTTGCCGGATGATTCGTATACAGATCCCAAGCCAAGAGGAACCGTATATTCCTTTGACTATGGTCCCGCGCATATTATGGTGCTGAACACAGGGGACATCCCTTGGGATGACGCACAGACCAATTCATTCAACAAGCAAATGGAGTGGCTTCGCAAAGAAGTGGCTCAAACAGATAAGAAGTGGAAGATCGTTGCTTTCCATAAAGCGATTTATTCGGTAGGCAATCATGCTAACGATACGGATATCAAGGAGCTGCGGCAGAAGCTATACCCTGTGCTGGATGAACTCGGGATCGATATGGTCCTTCAAGGACACGACCATGTCTTTATGAGATCCTATCAGATGTATAACAATCAGCCTGTAGCCAATGTGACTACCGATACGAATGGCCAAGTGATGAATCCGGACGGAACGCTATATATGATCAACAACTCGCCGGGCCGAAAATATTATGGAATTAACGCGAACGCGGACAAGTCTTTTGCCGCCGTCTACCAACAGCCGTACAAACCGATCTATTCGGGGGTTCAAATTACGGAGGATAGCCTGACGATCCATACGTATATTTCCGGAGAGGATGATCCGTTTGATAGCTATACGATTGTACAAAACAGCGCCAAACCCAATCCGGTAGAAGAGCTGTCGATTGATAAGACCGATACGGGAGGGGCGGTATTAGCCTGGACACAGCCTGCTGATCATTCTGCGGATGATCTCATTCGCGGCTTCCGGGTCTATGAGACGAGCGGGAGACTGGGACCGAATTGGAGCGTTTATGTACCTGTTGTAGCGGGACAAACAGACTACCAGGTTGAAATTGAAAAGCTGGACTTCTCTGTAACCTATGAATTTGCGGTCAGAGCTGTGGACAAGCGAGACAATTCAGAGGTCCGGACGGCAGTTCTGCAAGGCGGTGCGCCGTCTGCGCCAACCCATCCTGTGGTGGATGATGCTCGCAACACCTTCGGGTGGAAGCTGGTACCGGGTTATGCTGAACTTTCGGACTATGAATACAGCGTAGACGAAGGCATTACGTGGCGGACGGTGACGTCAAATCCGCAGCCGGTTGGTGATCATGACTATCCTGCCGGTACAGTTCTGGTACGCGTGAAAGGAAATGCTGCGGCTGGAACAGAAGCAGGCTTGCCGCTGGCTTCGGATCTTCCATTTACGGTGAACGGGTTCAGAGATACGTTTGCGCTGACCGGAACGGTGAAGAGGGAGGATCAGCTCCAGGTGGATGTGGAGATCGAGCAGCTGGAGAATTACACGGGTCCTGTCTATGTAGTGTTTGAGCTATTGAACGGGAACGAGCCGATCTTGATCAACGCCATACCGCTGAACAACGGCAAGCTGAATGTTTCCCAGTATTTTAACGTCAGCGGGAATAAGTACAGCGTGAAGGTGTTCGTGTTCGACGAATTTGATAACAGCCTTGAAGTACCATTCCAACTGGCAAGACCGGTTGTGCTTCAATAACGGACTGAAGGGGAGGACAATACGGTGAGAAAATATTTGGCGGCGATTCTGGCATTGGTGATTATGCTTATGCCGGCTTCGGTCTTTGCCGCGGCTTCCTTTACACTGGATCTCAGTGTGAAGGAAGTGCAACGCGGAGGTCAACTTACGCTTTCTGGAGAAGTTGCGGATGAATCAGACGATGTTGTGGTCAAAATTGTAAGTCCGAATCAAACCATCTTATATATTGATGTGATACCTGCAGCAAGCGGCGCTTACTCGCAGACAGTTACAATCCCTCAGGCGGAAGACCTGGCTCCTGCAGGACAATATACGGTGGTTGCAGGAAACGGCGGCCTGACGGCGAGCGGAACATTTACAATTCCGGCCAAGGGCTCCGGTACGAGCCCTGCTCCGAGTCCTGCTCCAAGCCCGACTCCAACAGTGCCTGCGAATAATAATAGCAGTCCTGTGATAGATTCCGATGAGATTCCGCCTACCGCAGGACAGGCGAACGGGGCAAAGCTTCAGCCTGAACTGGCCAAGGATGGCCGTTATATCGTAGGTCGTGATGTGCTCGCTGAGGCTGCTCGCCAGGCCAATGGCTCTGTAACGATTGAGCTTCCCGCTGCGGCCTCAGAATCCGGGGCGGCGCTGGAATTTCCGGCCAAATCGCTGACGGAATTAAGCGATCAAGGAACGGACCTGATCATTGTGTCCGGCAATCGGACGGTGCGTTTTCCAGCGGGGGCATTATCGCTAGCTGCTGACTCGTCTGCCCGAATCCATATTGTAGTGCAAGCGGCTTGGAACAATGAAGCCAAGGCATGGGTAGAGCAATCGTTAAAAAATCAATCGGATTATGCAACTACGGGTGTCGTGCTTTCTGTAGTGATTCAATTGATTTCCGGCGATAGCATTCAAGAAATTCATCAATTAGATAAATCCGCTGTAGTGACGATAGCTTTGACAAGTGAACAGGCACAGCTTATTTCTGCGGATCTGGCCGGTGTCTATTATGCGGACGGAGCATCTGTGGAATATGTGCCAGGTGTCTTGAAAAACGGTCAATTTACGTTCTCAGCGGATCATTTTTCCTACTACACGATCCTGCAATACAGCAAGACGTTTGTTGATTTGGTTGGCCATTGGGCGGAGGCTTCGGTCAAGTCGCTGGCTGCCAAACAGATTGTGAACGGGGTGGACAATAATCATTATGCGCCGGGACGCAGCATCACGCGCGCCGAATTTGTCGCCTTGATTATGCGGGCACTTGATCATTCTGGCAGCCAGCCAACGGGCCAAGCGGCCGCGGGAGGATTCACAGACGTGCCTGATGGCCGCTATTACACCGAAAATGTAGCTGAAGCGGCTGCGCTTGGTATTATCACCGGATATGAAGGGAAATTCCGGCCTAACGACCAGATTACCCGCGAGGAGGCAGTCGTAGCACTGAATCGTGCAGCGGATTACTTCCATTTAACAGCCTCCGGGCAAGGACAGCCTGCTTTTACAGATGCCGGAAGCATCTCGGATTGGGCTAAGGAAGCGGTTGAGACGGCATGGAGCCATGGCTTGATTCAAGGCGACGGGAAGAAGTTCAACCCGGGCCAAGCTGTGACTCGGGCAGAAGTAGCTGTCATGGTGGAGCGGCTATTGAAGAGCAGTTCTCTGTGAGAGGCAGTTCAAAAAAGGAGGAGAACCAAGCGCAATGAATAAAAGGTTTTTTGCAATCATCATGACGCTGTTGCTGTTATTCAGTTTGTTAGAATCATTGATCCCTGGGCTGTCTCCCGTAACAACGGCAGCATCGGGCACACTCGTTCAGGGGGAACCGACGCGCAATGTTGCCTTGAACGCGGCAGTGACCGCTTCAGGACAATGCAACAGCAATGAGGCCGGAAAATTTGCCGTCGATGGCAAGACAGACACGAAATGGTGTGATAATACGAGCGCCAAAATCAAATGGCTGAAGCTCGATTTAGGACAGGTCTATACCATTAATGAATGGGTTGTCATGAACGCGGCAGTTGGCGAGAGCAAGAATGCCCCTTTCTGGAATACTAAAAATTTCCGCCTGCAAAAAAGTGACGACGGTACGACATGGACAGACGTCGATATCGTTCAGAACAATGCCCAGGCTATCGTTGACCGCTACTTGCCAGAACCGTTCTCGGCCAGGTACGTCCGGTTTTACGTTAGCCAGGGAGCGTATGATTCCAATACCGTTCGTCTGTATGAATTGCAATTGTACGGGGTTGAAGCCGGAAAGACGCCTGCCTATCCGCCCGTTAATCTGGAGGCGGTTGACTATGTAGATCCGTTCATTAATACGCTCGGGGACAATGGTCAGACCAATCCGGGACCGACGATGCCGTTTGGCCTTGTATCGCTTGGACCCGACAGCGATGGCGGCGCATTTAGCGGCTACTATTATCAGGACACAAACCTGAAGGGCTTCTCGCACCTGCGTTTTAGCGGCGTAGGCTGCAGCGGAGCCGGCGGCAATATCCTGATGATGCCCGAGATCCGCACGTTCACCAAAAATGTGAATGAATATAAGCAGAAATACGACAAGTCGAGCGAACAGGCTTCCGCCGGCTATTACGCTGTGACCCTTGATTCCGGCGTTCAGGTGGAGCTTACGGCTTCAGATAACGTCGGATTTCATCGCTACACTTTCCCGAACACTGCTGCAACTGGCTCCGTCCTGGTCGATCTGTCCAACTCCTATGCGGGCATGATCGATGCAAATTTGAAGGTGGAAAGCAATAATGAAATTACCGGTATGGTCAAATCGAAGAATGTATGCGGAAACGGATACTATGTCTTGTATTTTGCGATCCAATTCGATCAGGATTTCGATTCGTATACCTCCTGGCAAGGAGATGCAACAGGAACTGATCCTGTTCGCAGCGGCTCCAACAGCGGTGTATGGGTGAATTTCCAAAATGCTGGCGGAGAGGTGATCCAGGCCAAGGTAGGTCTGTCGCCAATCAGCGTCGAGCAGGCAAGGGTTGAACGTGATCATGACATCACAGGCTGGAGCTTTGATGCTCAGCATGCTGAAATCCGCCAAGCATGGAGTGACCTGCTAAATAAGGTAGAGATCACAGATGCGGATGAAGAGAACAAGAAGATTTTTTACACGCAAATGTATCACACTTTTCTCCATCCTAAAAACGTGACAAGCTCTGTGGGCACGTTTAAGGCGGGGAGAGATGAGAATACGGTTCGGCAGGCCTCCGAGCTGGGCAATGATTTTGAATATTATAACGGTTGGGCAACCTGGGATGATTTCCGGAAATATGCCTTGTTCTCTGTGCTGACTCCAACTGAATATAACAACATGGTGAAATCGCTGGCAGACTTGTACAAGACGCGTGGCACCTATACGCAATGGGGCGATGGGTACTGGCCAAGTCCGACGGTGCGCAATGAGTTCAACGGGGCAGTTCTGCTTGATGCCTATGCCAAGGGCTTTCAGGATTTCGATGCCTATACCGCCATGAAAGGGATGGGGGTTGACGCGGATAACTTCGGTGATCAGGACAAGGTTTCCGGTCAGCTTGAAAAGGCAAAGAGCGGTTATTTTCCAATGAAGCTGGCTGAGCTGCTTGGAGATAACGCGACATATGAAAAGTACAAGGAAGTTGCCTTATCTTACAAGGATCTCTGGAACCCGAATCAAGTCGACGAGAATGGCAAGAAGATGGGCTTCTTTACTCCAAACGGGATAACCGTCGGCAGCGAGGATGTAGCTAAAGTAGACAAATTCGCCTATCAGGGAAATCTGTGGCACTATCGCTGGTCCGCTTCGCAGGATATGGACGGCTTGGCTGAATTAATGGGCGGCAAGACGGAAATGGCCAAGCAGCTGCTGGATTTCTTCAGCCGGGACGAATATATGGCTGTCAATGAGCAGGACCTGGATGCGCCTTACTTGTTTAATTATTTGGGCTATCCTTATTTGACGCAATATTATGCGCGCGAGTTCACGACAGAGGTTGTAACCCAGAAATATCATAACCACGGGCTGTATGGCTATCCGATGAAATCGCGGATATACCGGGCCGATCCCGAAGGCTATTTGTCTTCGATGGACGATGATGCGGGAGCCATGGCCTCCTGGTTCGTGTATAGTGCATTGGGGATCTATCCTGCCAATCCGGGAGACGCGGCTTTCCTGATCGGGTCGCCGATCTTCTCGGAAGTGAAGCTGCATCTGGATGGAGGCAAGACGTTTACGATCAAGGCAAACCAGGTTTCGAGCGAAAATCGTTTTATCCAATCCGCGCAATTGAATGGCAAGGTTTTTGATCAGGCGTGGATCAGCTATGAGGATATTATGAATGGAGGCACGCTTGAATTCGAAATGACCTCCGTGCCGAATACAGCTTGGGGAGCCAAGGCCTCAGCGGCTCCGCCGGCAACGGATTACGGGTCAAATGTGGACAGCAGCTTGTCCCGTCAGGAGCTGCTTGCTGAAGGAGCAGAATGGAATTATTTTGATAAGGGAAGCTATGCCGGCAATGGATGGACAGGTCTTACTTATGACGATAGTGCCTGGAAATCGGGGGCTGCACCGCTTGGATACGACAATAAAGGATATGCAAAGACGACGGTAAGCTACGGACCGGACAGCAATAACAAATACCCGACCACCTACTTCCGTAAAACCTTTGAAGTTGCCGACCTGGACGGTCTGATCGAGTTGGACGCTTCTCTGATTCGCGACGATGGTGCGGTGGTATACCTGAATGGTCAGGAAATCATTCGGACGAATATGCCATCCAGTGCGGTGAGCTATAACACTTATGCTAATGCAACGGTGAATGATGAACGGGACTGGAACGTCTACCAAGTAGATCCTTCCTTGCTCATAGAGGGCACTAATGTCATTGCCGTGGAAGTGCATCAGTCGAACGCTACTAGCTCGGATGTGGCATTTGATTTCAAGCTGGCTGCCGTGAGAGAGCTGGCGAAGCCTGCTGCTCCGACAAATCCGGTGGTAGATGATACAGCCAACTCCTTCGGATGGACCTATGTAACGGGCTTCAGCCAGCCGTCTGATTATCAGTTCAGTACAGACGGAGGCCGGACCTGGATGACCGCTACGGCCAATCCGCAGCTAGTCGGTCCGGTCGATTATGAGATCGGTGCAGTTCAGGTGCGGGTAAAGGCAAATGAAGCTCTGGGCGTAGCTGCGGGCGAGCCGTTGCTTTCAGATGCTGTATATACCTCGGATATTAAGTGGGATGTATTCGACCTGAACGCCGAAGTAACACGCTCGGGTAATATGCTCGTTGATATAACCGGTAATCTGAAGGGGGCATATACGGACTCGGCTGTTGCTGTAATCCAGCTAATGAATGGCGGCGAGCAAGCGTTTGTGACCAGTGCGATCCCGGTCAAAACCGGAGATTTCGATCTGACTCAAGCTTTTAATGTAAATGCCAAGAAATATCAGGTCAATATTTATCTGGTAGATAAATATGAAGGCAACATCTATGATTCACTCTGGCTGGCTGATCCGATTGTGTCCCAAGCAGAACCGCAGCCGGAACCTAACCCGAATCCGGATCCGGGGACGCCGGAAGAAGAACCGCTTCCGGAGCCGTTGCCGGTTCCAGTCAAGCTGCCGGATGTGCCGGAACCTTCGATCGAACCGGAGCCTCCAGCGGATACGCCAAACTTTGAAGCTGTAGACGGGAAGCTGACGATCGAGTTCGAGAGCAAGACGGATTGGTCGACGGACAAGCATTTCAATAATGGAAATCCGTTAGGAACCGAAGAGGGCAACGAAGGGACCGTGGTAAAAAACACCTTTAGCGGTGCATGGCTAGCCTACCAGCGCGTTGATTTCGGAACTGCGGGAATGAATCGGATCCAAATGGTGTATGATGCTCCTGCGGACAAAGCACCTATAGATGCAAGGGCTGAAATCCGTCTTGGGGCGGTCAATGGTACATTAATCGGCACCGTAAACCTGACACAGACAGGCAGTGGATGGGGAACTTACGGGACTGCTGCGGCTGAGCTGAATACCACGGTTAAGGGAATACAGGATCTCTATATTGTTCTAACAGGAACGACCAACTCCAGTCGGCCGTACATCGGCAATCTGGACAGCTTCACATTTGATAAGATCAGAGGCGACTATGCCAAGCTGGAGCTGGAGCTCTATGATGCCTGGTCCACGGATCTGAATCCGGCCAAGAATAGTCCGATGAAGACGGAGGACGGAAAGAGCGGACAACAGGTGGCGAACACCTTTGATGGAGCATGGCTCGCCTATAAAGGAATGGACTTTGGCACGGTCGGGGTCGATCAATTCTCCATTGAATATTCCGGGAATAGCAACAACTGTTCACCCGATGCAGAGGTAGAGATTCGACTGGGCTCGGTGAGTGGAGCGTTGATCGGCAAAGTGAAGGTTCCGCCGACGGCGGGCTCCTGGGGAACCTATGCGACGGTAACGACTTCATTGACACAGACCGTAACCGGGGTTCAGGATATTTACCTTGTCCTGACCGGGACGACGGACTCGAAGTATACCTATATCGGCAACTTTGATAATGCAAGCTTTTCGTTGAAGTAAAGTGTCATTTTAAAGAGAAGACGGCGTTTTTCGTGCAGCCCACGGAGACGCCGTCTTTGTTTATAGTCATTTCGTAGGTATTATGCGAATAGGAGGCCTATTTTAATTGATAATGATTATCATTCGCTGTATACTCGTTGTAGATGAGCACAAAGGGGATGAAACAATGGAGGAGCTAAACTTGCAGCCGGAAATCTCTCAAGCGGCGGCAAAAGTGATCCGCGAGCGGAGAACGATTCGCAGATTTGCGAATCGCGCCTTGTCCGGAGAGGAGCTGGAGGCGATGTTCAGGCTGGCAGAGCGCACAGTGACATTGGAGTATGACCCTGAGGCGCTGCGGTTTGTTATATTTACCACCGAGGAAGGGAAGCGTCAGACAGCTGCAGCGATCATGGCCGCCTATAGCAATCAGGGCCTGTATCGCTGGATCCCGGGGAAATTGCTGCAGACGCTAGCCGAACAGGTGGCGAAGACTCCGGCCATAGTAGCTGTCATTCGGAGAGAATCGGACGACCCGTCGTTCAATGACAGGCAACTGGCCGCTGCCAGCGCGATGATACACAGCTTTACGCTGCTTGCGTGGGAGCGAAAGCTTGGGCTGGTATGGAATACGGAGCCGGTTGTTGACCATGAGGTGCTGGCCGCCAGCATCGGGCTTGCCGGGGATGAACGGCTTGTATGCTTGCTCTACCTCGGAGAATATGACAAGGTGCCGAAAGGCAAGATGCGCAAGCCTGCCTCCGGAAGATGGACGGTACTGGAGACTGTCGGGAGAGAGGAGCAGCAGACAAGATGAGTATACAGCTTGCTATGGAGCGGATTCAGGAGTACAAGTGGCATGGCCAACGGCCCGTTGCCGCGGAGCAGGTGTTGGCGCTTCTTGAGGAAGCGGTGTGGGCGCCAAATCATCATTTGCGCGAGCCCTGGCGGTTTGTATGGATAGACGCTGCCTGCCGAAGCACCCTGGAAGCTACGGTGGACCCGTCAACACAAGGTGATTTGAGAGAACTGATCCGAACTGCCCCGTCTTGCCTCATTGTCGTGGCATCTGTGCCGCAGACACCTCGAGAAGAGAAGGATGATTTTTCTGCGGCTTGCTGCCTGATTCAGAATTTGCAGATTCTTGCGGCGGCGAATGGTCTGGGCATGAGCTGGGCTCTGCCCCCTCATACGGGGTGCGAGGGCTTGAGCTTTGCAGTGAAGCTGGAGGCGAACGAGCGAATAGCCGGTGTGCTGGGGCTTGGTCATATTGAGGATGGAATCGCCTTGGCATCCGGAAAGAAGCCTGTGAGAATCGAAGTTTTGTAGATGCGGTGTTGGTGGATTACACATATTCTCGGATTTTTCTACTAATTATAATGGTTGCTAATTTCTCTTCCCCTTTATATATTTGATTTGTTGTGCATATGAGTCTGTCGGCCTTGCTGATCAGGCTGGGGGGAGAGAAAATAATTGCTAACCGGTTTTATGGTTTTGTTACTGGCTTGTTTTTTTCAAGGCAGCTTCGGGCTGGGGATGAAGAAGTATCAGCCCTTTTCCTGGGAAGCCTTCTGGGTCGTGTTCTCCGTGGCAGGAATTCTGATTATTCCTATTTTGTGGACCTGGATTGAGGTACCGGATTTTATGAGTTATATTCGAGAGACTCCCGCAAGGGTGCTTGGTCTGGCCTCTCTATGCGGTCTGATCTGGGGAGTCAGCTCGGTATTGTTCGGCAAAGCGGTGGATACGATCGGCGTATCGCTGACTTATGGAGTCAATATGGGGATTTCAGCCTCTTTGGGCTCGTTGATTCCACTGATTTTGTTCGGAAATGTACCGCCTGCGCTCTCATTCGGCTTGCTGCTTGGCGGTATGGTGATTATGCTTGGCGGAGTCGTTATGATTACCAAGGCCGGGCTGGAAAAGGAAAAAAGAATGAGTCAACTGCAAGCAGCTCAAGGCGGACAAGCTGCTCCGGCGAAGCCCTTGTCCAAGGGTCTGATGATGGCCTCCGTGGCCGGTCTCGGATCGGCGGCCATGAATATCGGCTTTGCTTATGCAAACCGGACACTGGATATCGCTGCCGGGCACGGAGTCTCCGAGCTGAGCGCCAGTCTGATCCCTTGGGTGATCACCCTTTCCGGGGGATTTGTAGCGAATTTTGCTTACGCCGCTTATCGATTGGTAAAGAATCGTTCCTACCGGGATTACGTCAAGCCTGGATCCTCTAAAGCCTATGCCAAAGCATTGCTTACCTCGCTAATCTGGTTCCTCGCCCTCGGATTCTATGCTAAGGCAACGGTCATGCTTGGACCGATCGGCTCCAGTGTTGGCTGGCTAGCCTTTAATGGACTAGCTCTCATTATCAGTAATGCATGGGGCTTGAAGGATGGGGAATGGAGGGGATTTCCGGAGCCGAAGAAGCAGTTGATGCTCGGAAACGGTATTCTCATCGTGTCATGGATTGTGGTTGGCATTGCAAATAGCTTTGCTTGAATGAGGAAAACGTAACGAGGGTGTCCCCGAAATATTCAGGGACGCCCTTTTCCTGTGCGGCAGCTACGCCTTGCAATATTATTAGTGCATATGAGCAACCAAAGGAGCAAGACATGCTCGTGTGGACGCCCGCGCTTTGCCTGAGCACCGACACCAGACCAGCAATTTTAGTGCGATTCGGCATTAAAATCGGCGCAGTAGCACCCATGTCAGGAATTTTAGTGCGATTAAGCATTAAAATCGACGCATGAGGGCCCCACGCGAGGAATTATAATGCCTTTATGCATTAAAATCGGCGCAGTAGCACCTACGCGAGGAATTATAATGCCTTTATGCATTAAAATCGGCGCAGTAGCACCCACGCGAGGAATTATAATGCCTTTTATGCATTAAAATCGGCGCAGTAGGACCTACACGAGGAATTATAATGCCTTTCTGCATTAAAATCGGCGCAGTAGCATGCACGCGAGGAATTATAATGCCTTAGGGCACTTATTTTTCCGCATGAGCCACCAGCCAATAATTTTAGTGCCATTCGGCACTAAATTGTAGCGTGACCGCGCAGGCTAGCATGTTTCTACCTCATCGCGGGGGCCAAGATTCTTCTATGGGTCGATGACATCGTCCTCGTTCCCGTGGGTAAGGCCTGCACAACACCCTCTACTATGAGTTCAGCCAGACATTACTCCACAGCAGGACTTGTGCTTCTTGCCGCTTCCGCAAGCGCAGGGATCATTTCGTCCGGGCGGCTTGCCCTTGAATATCTCGCGTACATTCCTTTCATACAGCTCGCGGCGCAGCCGGTCGCCCAGCTGGCGCATTTTCTCGTCGGCGTAGGCGTACACCTGCATGTAGCTTTGGCAGAAATAATCGGGGCTGGATTGATCGCCCTCCGGATTCCATTTGCGGTTCCGGGGACAGCCGCCATAGCACAGCCGCTGCCATTCGCAGGATCGGCATTTTTCCGCCAGGGCCGGCTTCATTTGATGAAAGCGCCGGTAATTAGGGTGGGCAAGAATCTCTGCGATCGAATGCTCGCCGACATTGCCGACCTTCCAATCCTCATGGATGTAGAAATCGCAAGGAAAGGCGTCTCCGTTCTGCTCCAGAATGAGACTTGTCGGACAGGAGGCCCGATGCACGCAGGATTCGGCCTCCCGATTCAGGTAGACGCTGAGCATGTTATCGAAGAAGCGCACGGAAACGTCCGGATTCCCCTCCTGGAACCATTCGTCAAACACCTCGCACAGAAAATCTCCATATTCCTGGGGAGAGATTTCATACACTCCAGGCTTGTCCACCTGCTGGGCTCTGAAATCCATGCAGGGAATAAACTGAACGAACGAAAAGCCTTGCTCCCGGTAAAAGGACATCAGCTCCTTGGCCTTATCCACATTCCCTTTGTGAATGACGGTCAGAATATTGAAATCGACTCCATGCCTCCGAAGATGATCGATCCCGGCCATTACGCGGTGAAAGCTGCCTTTTCCTGCGGCATTGACCCGCCTTGCATCATGAATATGCTGCGGTCCATCCAGACTGACGCCGACCAGAAAGTGATAGGTTTTGAAAAAGGAGGCCCAGCGGTCATCAATCAAAGTGGCGTTGGTCTGCAAGGAGTTGCTGATCACGGTATGGGGAGGAGCATAAAGCGCCTGGCGGTATACGACTTCCTCGAAGAATTCGTAACCGGCCAATAGCGGCTCACCGCCCTGCCAGGCGAAGCTGGCACTGCCCCGGCTGTATTGCATATAGTCCTTGATGAATTTATCCAAGACGGCGGAATCGATCCGGTTGATGTTCTTGCCGGGCTTTCCTCCGCAGGTGCTGTAGTAACAATAATCGCAAGCCAAGTTGCATGCTTCGGATACCGTCTTCCACATGACTCCGATTCCGGAGTGGCCGCTTGGCGAACAACCGATGCTCATGATGGTTCCTCCTGTTCTGCGGCTTGGCAACCTGGCTCATTCATTCGCCTTCCCATTCATGCAACAGCATCACGGCTGCGCCGGTCGCCAACGCCTCTTCTTTGAGCCGCCCTTGCGTGAAAACAGGGCTATATTCGGGATAATGGTACGTATTTTTTTTAGCAACCTCCACGGAGGTTTCGAATACAAGCTGATGCGCTCCTACCAATGGTCCGCCCAAAATAACGCATTCCGGATGAAGCGCATTGATCAGATTTGCCAGACCAATGCCCAGATAAGCAGCAGTTTCCGCAAACTGCTCTTTGACCAGAGTATCTCCTTGCACAAGCGCTTCGGTCAGGGTAGCAAAATTCACGCGTTCCGCAGGGATTTCCGCGAGAACGCTGCTGCGTCCGATCTTTAACTGAGTCCGAACCCGCTCCTCCAAAGAAGGAACGGATACGAAGGCTTCGAGTGCTCCGTAATTGCCCTTTCCATGCAGTCTGGGCCCGTTGGTCTGGATAATCATTTGACCGACAGCACCTTCTGTATCTACAGCGCCGCGCACAATCTGGCCTCCGGACATCATGGCGGAACGAATCGTTACTCCCGCATGAACATAGAGAATATGCTGATAATTCTGATTTCTTAATGCCCAGTGTTCGCCGATCAAGGCCGTATTCGCTCCGTTATCCAGCTTGACGGGGATATGCAGCCGTTCCTCCAGCATGCCGCAGATCGGGACATGACTCCATGAAGCGGAAGGAAAATACTCGGGCTCGAGAATTATTCCTTTGCTCTGATCCAGCGGTCCAACCGCTCCGATTCCCATACCCAGCACGTCCTTGGAAGACAAGCCGTGCTCGCGAAGAAACTCCTTGGCACTGTTTGTAACGTGAGTGGCAAGCAGTTCGGGAGACATGCTGCGATCCATCTCCCATCTGGTCATGGACAGAGGATTCAGGTGCATGTCATACAGCCCGAGGGAGGAATAAATTCGCGAGATCTCCAGCCCGAAGATATAACGGTACTGCGGGTTTGTCTGGAAGAGGATGGGCTTTCGCCCCCCTGTAGAGCTGCCAAGACCAGAGACAACAATCAGTTGTTGTGTTGTCATTTCGTCCAGCAGACGCGTCATGCTGCTGCTGGTCAGGGGGAACACATTCAGCAAATCGGCTTTCGAGGCCGTTCCGAGATAGGAAATCCGGTCATAAACCTGTTTTTTTATTGATGGATTGGAATGAGGCATCATAACAGCTTTTCTCCATTTCCAAGTTAATTAGTCGGGATACTAAAAGTATAGCGGCCTCTCTCGTTTATTTCCAGCTATTTTCATCAGAATAATAAACTTAATTCCAAAAATAAACTTTTTAATGCCGAATTTGCTGAATACATAGTTTGATTATGAGGTATTAATGGGATTTTTACAATTAATTTTATAGCTTTAATCCAAAATGAAATTAATTATGCTAAACTAATAATAGTTCGAGATCAAAAGCTGAGTTTTTGAACTACCTTTATAGAATCATTACACGTATACGAAGACATAAAGATTGAAGGGTGAAACGAAATGAAGCAGGGTCTGTTTCAAAGGCTGGATTTGCTATGGCGTATTTTTAAAGTGTTTTTCAAAATCGGACCGTCCACCTTTGGCGGCGGGTATGCGATGATTGCGACCATTGAACAGGAAATCGTACAAAAGAAAGGCTGGATGAACGAGGAGGAAATGGGGGATATGATCTCTGTATCCGGGTCGGCTCCAGGCGGAGTGGCGGTGAACAGTGCGGCATTTATCGGCTATCGGCTCGGCGGAGTTGCAGGTGCGCTGGTGGCCGTCATCGCGATTACGCTCCCAACCTTCCTGATCGTCTTCCTCCTTAGCTATTTGAGCTTCATGTTTAAGGATCATGTAAAGGTGCAAGCCGCGCTGAAGGGGATTCATGCCGCGGTAGTCGCCCTGATTATTGTAGCTGCCAAAAAGATGTGGAAAACGGCGATTCTGGATGCAGCCACCTTGATTTTGGCGGCAGTATCGTTAATCCTTCTGCTGTTCACCGGGATCCATTCCTTCTATTTGATTCTTGGCGGACCGATCATTGGAATTCTTGTTGTGCTGTTCAAGCAAAAGCGCGGGATGAGTGTGAAGACCGAGAAGACAAGACCTGAACAACACCACGAGCTGCAATTTCCTGAATACTACATCTAAAGGGTGGTCATCACATGCTGTGGCAATTATTTATTGTTTTTTTCAAGGTGGGGTTAATTTCCTTTGGCGGCGGTTATGCGGTCATTACCTTAATTCAACGCGAGGTCTCTGACAAGGGCTGGATCGGAAATACGGAATTTCAGGAAATCGTCTCACTGGCGGGAATGGCCCCCGGCTCCATCGCTACGAATACGGCTACGTTGATCGGATACTCGGAGGCAGGTATTTTTGGGGCAATTTCAGCAACCCTCGGCATTATTTTACCTTCCTTAATGATCGTTATCCTGATTGCGGCATTCTTCCTGCGGCTGCAGGGAAACCGTTGGGTGCGCTCCTCATTCTACGGGCTGCGTCCGATTGTGACCGGATTGATTATTTATGCGGCAATCCATTTTGGCCTGAGCGGCCGTACGGAGAGCTGGCTCAGTTGGTCCATGGCAGGGATGCTTCTGATCTGCGGCGGCTGTCTGCTGCTGGTTATGAAATATAAGGTGCATCCGTTTGGCGTTATTCTTTTGTCTGCTATAGCGGGAATTGTACTATTCTAAAAAATGAAAAAGCGTGAGCGAAGGAATACCTCCTTGGCTCACGCTTTTTTTGCTTTAATCTGATCCATCAGGCGTGGTGAATTCTCGGCATCGGCAACGGCTCTTTCCCGAGCTCGGCCCATGCATATTTCAGCAACAGCTCGGTCTTGAGCTTCGCGTACTCCGGCTCATCCCACAGATTGTGAAGCTCGTTCGGATCCTCCTGGAGATCAAAGATCTCCCCGTAGGTCTGATTATAGTAGACCGTTATTTTGTACCGTGCATCCACATAAGTCTTCTGGTGTATCGTTGTCGGTTCATGCCGGAATTCGCAGATGGCATGATCACGAGCCTGGCTCTTGCGTCCAAGCCATACGTCCTTCTGGTCAACCCCGGTCATGGTAGGCGGAATCGGAAGACCGCTAAAGGACAGGAAGGTTGGAGCAAGGTCGACGAGTGATTGAATGGAATCGGACCACCTGCCGGCCGGGACATGTCCGGGATAGCGGACGATGAACGGGAGCTTGATCAGGTCCTCATAGTGGAAGCCGCCCTTGGCTTGAAGACCATGCTGCCCGAAGAAGTGTCCGTGGTCCGTCGTAAACACGACCAGTGTATGGTCGGCCAGCCCCAGTGCGTCGAGCTTGTCAAGAATTTTACCGATGTATTTGTCCATCATGCTGATCATGCCGTAATAGACGGCGACCAGCTTCTTCTTGTCATACTCGGTCAGTCTTGCCTTATCCCCGTATTCATAATAATGGTGAGACCTGTAGCCATGAATGCCGAACCCGGTCTCCATCAGATGGGAGAAGTCGGGATTGTCCTCCTGCGTCATCCCGAAGTGAGGCGGGTTCTTATCATGCTCTCCGGGCACCAGCCCCGGTATGGTAAGCTGGTCCGGGTCATACATCGTATCCCAGGGCTCCGGCACCAAATATTCCGGATGGGGATCGAAGAAGCTTGCCCAGAGGAAGAAGGGATCATCCGATTGCTGATGCTCTTCCAGCCGCGCATTGGTCCGCTCGGCAATCCAGGTGTTGTAGTGATATTTCTCCGGGATCGGCCATTTGTAAGTAACCGACGGATCCATTGTGCCGGTCGGAGGGAGGAAGTAGTCTCTCCAGTTGTGGCAGCCCTGCTCCTCCAGCCATAAGGCATAGTGCTGACCGACATGAGCTTCATTTGTATGATTCCGTGCCAGCTCCACATGGTCAAATCCGTAGAAGGATTGGTTAAAGCCCTTCCAATACTCCAGATCCTGAAGAATCGGATAAGCCTCCTTCGAATCGTATTCCTCGGTAGACTTCAGAGGCTGGAAATGGGCCTTGCCGATCAAGGAGGTCTGATAGCCGGCCTTGCTGAAATCCTCGCCAACCGTATGCCGGTCCTCGAGCAGCTTGGTCCCCAGTGTCCAGGCGCCGTGCTGACTTGGATACATGCCGGTAATGATCGAGGAACGGCTCGGCGTACAGGTTGGATTCGGGCAGTAGGCACGGCCAAAGGTCGTTCCTTGCTGAGCCAGACGATCCAGATTAGGGGTAGAGATCTCGGATTGGAAAGCGCCGATTGTATTCCAGTGCTGTTGGTCGCTTGTAATTAGTAAAATGTTAGGTCTACTAGACAATTCTTATCGCCTCCTATTATGATAATATTGAATTGTACGTGATTTTCAAATAGCTTAGTGTTAGGTTGGAGTTGTCATTTTGTTAGATATTGGGGGAAGTAGCATGTCTGTAAGGTTAAGGGAATTGCAGGAATATGAACATGAATATGCCGACTTTATCTATTACACGCCTGGCGATCTGGACCGGGAAGGACAGCTATGGCCTGTTCGGGCGGGGCGAACGATTGCCAAGCCGAATTATCAGGTAGGACCCAAGCGAATCGAATGCTTTAGCCTTCATCTGATCCTGGAGGGAACCGTCGTCCTGGAGTTTGAATGGCAGCGAATCGAGCTCGGTAAGGATGATTTATTCTGTCTGTTTCCGAATCAAACTTATCATTATTATACGATCCCGGGGGAAGCACCGCTGCAGATGAATTGGATTGCGCTGGACGGCAGCCGGATTTTGAGCTTATTGAAGCTGGCAGGACTGACACCGGAGAAGCCCTACAGTATGAAGCATGTTACGCCCCAGCTTAAGCTTGCGGCAGAGCGTATGCTTGCTTCCATGGCGAAATTTGAACGGTGGAATCCGGCGCTTTCCTTGGAGCTTCAAGGACTGGCCTGCGAAATATTGTCCGGGCTGATGCCGCCAGCGTCCCGCGGACATGATTCGGAGCCTGCCGGATGGATTCGCGAATGTATGGAGTTTATGGATCTTCATGCTACAGAGGGGATTTCGGTTCAGCAGGTCGCTTCCTTTGCCGGAGTTCATCGTTCTTACTTCTCGAATGCCTTTACGAATCAGGTGGGCGTACCTCCGCAAAAGTATATTCAGCACATACGGATGGAGAAGGCGAAACAACTGCTTGTCGGCACGGATGCGACCGTCACGGAAATTGCGCTTTCCCTCGGTTATCCGAACTTGTATACGTTTACCCGGGCATTCAAGGCCTATTATAAGACGACGCCGCTCTATGTCAGAGCTTCCGGCAGCAATTAATTTTATCAGATGTTTTTTGATAACGCTTTCGTAATTGATTTTCTCCGCAAGGGAGTGGTTGAAATGTCCATCACATCGATTCGCAATAAAATTTCACTGAAGCTGGGTATTCAGGGGAAAATCTTCATGACCTTCGGGCTGCTCAGCCTGCTCTCGATCGTGACGATCACGGTTATTATCTATGTCAATATGCGGGACACAATCAAACATAATGCAATAACCTCCGTGGAGGATAGTATCCGCCAGGCGGATGAAACGCTGAACCTGATGCTGGAGGAGATTGATCGGCTCAATACGGTTGCGGTTACCAACAAGAATACGGTCATCGATACCGTACTGAGCCCCAGCGAGGAGATCAGCTATGAATGGTTCCTGGAACAGAAGCAGATCAATGATTTCTTGTCCGGTCTGATCGGCTATAAGCCTTATATTTCGCGGATCGCAGTGATCGGGTTGAACGGAAAGGTATTCTTTACAGGCAGCCCGTGGATCGACCGCAATTTTCTGGAGACGAGCACGATGAAATTCATGCTGGACAACGGGGAGCGCCATGCTTATTTCAAGCAGACAGGCACTTCGGACGCGATTTCCGTAGGACGGGTCATTCGTTATAACCGGGAGACGATTGGAGTTGTCATGGTTGACATGAAATATGACTTCATCCGCAATACTTACGGGGTAAAGCCGACGGCGGACAGCGTGCTTTATGTTCTGGACGAACGGATGGAGCTGGTGTACCAGTCTGATTCCGCACCGGCTTCGCTTTCTCCCCAAATGGAGGATATCATCTATCGCAATCCCCAGGCTTCCGAGATCAAGGAGGCGGAAGAGCGGACCATTGACGGCAAATCCTACATTGTCGTCAGCCGCCGTTCCGAGCATACCGGATGGATCACGCGAGCCTTTATTCCTCTCGACTCTCTGTTGAGCGAGTCTGCAAGAATCCGCAATCTGCTGATCGAGGTCGCAATTATTATTTTTGCCGTGGTGCTGTTAGGCGCACTTCAGCTGTCATCGCGGACAACCCTGCAAATCCGCCGTCTGAAGACCATGATGATGCGGGTCAAGGATGGAAATTTATCGCTTCCCCATGCTGAAATCAAGACGAAGGATGAAATTGGCGATCTGTACCGGGTGTTCATCAGCATGATCGATGAGTTGAAGCGATTGATGCAGGACATCCGGATCAGTGAACAGGCGAAGCGGGAGGCGGAGCTGACCGCATTACAGGCCCAGATCCGTCCGCACTTTCTCTACAACTCCCTTAATACGATCAAATATTTGGCCCATCTGAATTCCGTACCCAATATCGAGGAGGTATCCGGCTCCTTAATCGAGCTGATGAGAGGCGTACTCGGAAACTCCAGTGAGTTCCTTACGGTCAGGGAGGAATTAGATTATGTCAATTGCTATATATCCATCGTGAAATACAAATATATGGGACCGATTCCGGTTCAAATTCAGGTGGAGGATGATGCTCTACTGCAATGCAGGGTGCTGAAGCTGATGCTGCAGCCGATTGTGGAGAATGCCGTCCAGCATGGAATCAGCGCTCTGCAAAAGGAAGGGCTGATCCTGATTCGGGTCTATGAGGATGGCGGTGATCTATTGATTGAAGTTATGGATAATGGACCGGGAATGTCCCAGGAAAAGATGGATTCATTGCTCGGAGAAGCAGACAAGGAGGAGAGTCCGTCACGCTTTAGCGGCATGGGGGTGCGAAATGTGCATGAGCGTATTCGTCTGATGTACGGCGAACCCTACGGTGTCAAGCTGTTTAGCGAGAAAGGACTTTATACGAAGGTCGAAATCAGGTTTCCGAAATTAGGCGCAGCCCCCAAACTACCCCAAGAGGTGAACTGAATGATGTATCAGGTATTGATTGTAGATGATGAAGCATTGGTTCATCACCACCTTTGGACCATGATCGAGTGGGAGCATTACGGGTTCGAACTATGCGGTGAAGCCTACAGCGGCTTGATGGCCCTCCAGCTTATTGAGAGGATCCGGCCGCAGATTGCCATTATCGATATTAATATGCCCGGAATGAATGGGGTAGAGCTTCAGGGAGAAATTCGGTGGCGCTATCCCGAGATCGTGACGATCATGCTTAGCAGCTATGATGATTATGATTATGTGCGCGAGTGCTTGAGAAATGGCGCCATGGATTATCTGCTGAAGCATCGGCTGAATGAGCAGTCGCTCATCACGATTTTGAACCGGGCTGTTAAGGAGCTGGAAGAGGCGAATGCGGCAGTCTCCTCCAAGTCTGCTCAAGAAATGGAAGGGGAGAGCCGGAGGAATGAGCTGCTGCGCGAGCATCTGTCACATCTGCTTACAGGAAAGCCCGATGCAGCTCAGGAGCTTCAAGCTTATGTCGCTCAGCATCGATTTTTTGAGGGGGCTGTGTGCTATGCGGCGGCGGCAGTACAAATTATTCCTTTCCTCCTGCTCACCGAATCCCAGAGTGACGTGCAGACGAACCGTCTGGTCCGGCAAGCTGTGGAGCTTACGCAGCAAACCCTTGGGGATCCGTCGGAGAGTCTGGCTGTCTACGTCGAGAACGGTCGTTTGGCTGTGATCTTTGCGTTCAAAAATAGAAGCGAGCAAGCTGCCTCCAGTGAAGCGGAACGCTTGATGAGTCATGTTATACATTCGCTGGAGCTGTTCTTGAATCTGAAATGTACGTATGCGGTGGGTCATATCAGCGGCGGCCTGTCCAGGCTTGAAGCGAGCTACCATGCTGCTGAACGGGTCATTGATGCGACTCCTTCCTTGAAGGAGACTACGGCGAGTCCGGCAAATGCTTCCCGGCTCTCCTTAACGATTGAGGAGCAGAAGCAGCTACTTCTATCCATGGAGCGGCTGGATAAGGAAGGCGTGCAGCGTTCGCTCGCAGCGGTGTTCGCTGCGATTCGAAAGCATCCGCTTCATTCGCAGAGCGTCCAGATGATGATCAGCGAGCTGCTGTCCATCGGAGAGAAGGCGCTTCCGCGGGAGGCGGGCGGATTGGAAGAGCTGCCGTCTCGCGAGGAGCTTGGAAGGCTTGGGAGCATGGAGGGGCTGGAGGCGTGGCTGTACGATTATTTTGATCAATTATTGAATTTGCTTCGCCAGCGCCAAGCTGCCGGGCCCTACTCCCGGCATGTGTCGCAGACGATTTTGCTTATTCTCGAACGATATCCCAGCTTTATTACGCTGGAGCTGGCAGCGGGGGCTATCGGCCTTAACCCCTCCTATTTAAGCAGAATATTCAAAGAGGAGACTCGGATGACCTTTTCCGAATATGTAAACCGGGTTCGCATTGATGCGAGCTGCAAGCTGCTGGAGAGCGGAAAGTACTCGATCAAGCAGATTAGCAGTCAGGTCGGCTTTACGACCTATAACTATTTTTTCAAGGTATTCAAGGAGCTGACGGGGATGACTCCCCATGCCTATGTGGCACGTCCGTCCGGTCGGGATGATTCCGTAAAATAAGTATAGTAAATAGTCATATATGTGGAATTTGCAGTTTGGACGGCTGCATTATAATAAATTCACATCACGGGAAACGCTTACATGACAAAGGAAAGCGACAAGATGAAGGAGGTCAATTAGTAATGCAAAGACAATGGAGAAGAACGGCGATGAGCTTGATGATCATTGCTGCTCTCGCGCTCGGAGGCTGCAGCACGGGCGGAAACAGCAACAAGGAAGCCGCCACTCAGGGATCGGGTGAGGAGTTGACGGTGAGTAAGGATGGATTCCCGATTGTACAAGAGCCGGTGAAGCTGAAAATGTTTACACGTATCGCTCCTGTCAATGGTCCTTTTAAGGACATGCCGGTGTTCCAGGATTACGAGAAATTGAGCAATGTCCAAATGGAATTCATCGAAGCGCCGACAGACGGCTTTGCCGAGAAGAAGAACCTGCTGTTCGCATCAAATGAATTGCCTGACATCATGTACCGCTCAAATATTACACCATTGGAAGCCGTTCGTTACGGATCTGGCGGACAACTGATTCCGCTGGAGAATCTGATTGAGGAATATGCTCCTAATCTTAAAAAGTTGATGGAAGAATACCCGGAAATCCGTGCATCGATGACTACGCCGGAGGGACATATTTATACAATTCCGGGCATCGTTACGCTGGATGCAGCCCGGACGGACAAGAGATGGATCAATACGGCCTGGCTGGAGAAGTTGAACCTGAAGGTACCTGAGACTCTTGATGAATTGTATGAAGCATTGGTTGCCTTCCGTGATCAGGACCCGAACGGGAACGGACAGCAGGATGAAATTCCGCTTACGGCCCGTACCGGACTTCCTATTGTCGTTGCGATGAGCGGCTCGTTCGGACTGGACCAGCAATTCGGCTATAACATTAATATTAACGACGATAAAGTTGAAATCTGGATGGGCAGCGAGCGCAACAAAGAATTGCTTATGTTCTTGAACAAGCTCTATGCGGAGAATCTCTTGGATCATGAAGTATTCTCCCACACGGAAGCGCAATATTTGGCAAAACAAGGATCCGGAAATACAGGTATTTTCTTTGACCAGACAAATAACAACTTCTTGCCGATCTCGGATCAATATACAGGCATTGCACCGTTTGAAGGCCCGCATGGCGACCGTCTGCAAAGCCAGGGCGCTCCTGTGCCGCGTGACCAAGGCGCATTTGCCATCACCTCGGTGAACAAGTATCCAGAGGTATCGATGCGCTGGATCGACTATTTCTACAGTGATGAAGGCTCGACCTTGCTCAGATTCGGCCGGGAAGGCGAGCATTATGAGCTGGTGGATGGAATTCCAACGTACAAGCCTGAATTCTCCACAGCCGAGACGCAGCCGAAGCTTACACCATATGCCGGCGGAGGCGCGCCTCACCTGATCAGTGAATATGTCGGCTCGTATATCAACCCTCCGCAAGTACAGGAGGCGCAGGATACGCTGACTCCGTTCATGCCGAAAATCCGTTACGCTGCACCGATGTTCGACGAAGCAACAGCTCAAAAGGTGAACACGCTTCGCAATGATATTGATAAGTACTATGAAGAGCAAAGCACGAAATTTATTGCGGGTGCGCTGAGCTTTGACAAGTGGGAAGAGTTCCAATCCACGCTTAAAAAGATGAACATTGAAGAGCTTCAGCAAATCTATCAAGACGCTTACGACAAAATGGCTAAATAGGCAGAACCTCTATGGGATAGGAGTGGATGTTCATGAAGAACGCAGAAATCCATGAGACTGCCGCGGTGCCCCAGTTCCGACCGGAACGGGGCAACCGCCTCATTAGGCAAATTCTCAGCAGATACGATCTGTATCTGATGCTGTTATTGCCGATCACATGGTATTTGCTGTTCCATTACGGCCCGCTTTACGGGCTGCAGATTGCATTTAAAAATTTTAATCCGGGCAAGGGAATTCTCGGCAGCAGCTGGGTGGGCTTTGATAACTTTCAACGCTTCTTCGATTCCTATTATTTCTGGAGACTGCTCTGGAATACGTTATCCATTAATCTGTTTTCACTGCTGATTGCCTTTCCAATACCGATTATGCTTGCATTACTGATTAACGAAATTCGCAGTAAACGCTATAGCAAGCTGCTGCAAAATATCACCTACATTCCGCACTTTATTTCCGTTGTAGTTATTGTAGGTATTCTGACCGTCCTGCTCTCCACGAATGGCCCGATCAATATGCTGATTCAGGCTCTGGGCGGATCGCCAACCCGCTTCATGGAATCGGCAGGCTGGTTCAAGACGATTTTTATCGGCTCTAATATTTGGCAAAATATGGGCTGGCAATCCATTATCTATATTGCGGCGCTTAGCGGGATCAATCCGCAGCTGTACGAAGCGGCCAAGATGGACGGTGCATCCCGTATGCGGCGTATCTGGCATGTATCGTTGCCGGGGATCATCCCTACGATTGTTATCCTGCTCATTCTGGACATCGGGCAATTCATGAACATCGGCTTCGAGAAAATCCTGCTTATGCAGAACAACCTGAACCTAGAAGCCAGCGACGTGATCTCTACCTTCGTATATACCACCGGGATCTTGAAGGGAGAATACAGCTACACTGCGGCAATCGGGCTCTTCAACTCCTTGATCAACCTGACGCTCCTGCTGCTGGTGAACAGGTTTGCTAGAAAAACATCAGAGACGAGCCTTTGGTAATGGAGGGGATGAACAATGTCTAGAGAAGTATCTTTGAAAGGTCCATCGGACGAGCGCTTGTTCGATGTTATCGTATATCTGATCGCTGCGGTAATCATCCTCATCGTTCTTTACCCGCTGCTGTTTGTGGTCAGCGCTTCATTCAGTGACCCGGCCAGGGTGCTGAACGGAGAGGTATGGCTGCTGCCAAAGGGTCTGACGCTTGAAGCGTACACGAACATTTTGCACAATGATAAAATTTGGACCGGATACCGCAACTCGATTGTCTATGCGGTAGTCGGTACACTGATCAACATCATCATGACTTTGCTGGCTGCTTATCCATTATCCAGACCGGATTTGCCAGGACGCAAAGGGCTGATGATGATTGTCACCCTGACCATGTTCTTCAGCGGGGGATTGATTCCAAGCTACCTGCTGGTTAAGAGCCTGGGAATGGTCGATACCATGTGGGCGCTGATCATTCCGGGCGCCATCTCGACGTACAACCTGATTGTCATGCGGACTTATTTTCAATCCAGTATTCCGTGGGAGCTCCAGGAGGCGGCGCATATTGACGGCTGCTCCAACTGGCGGCTGCTGATCAGCATTATTCTTCCGCTTTCCAAGCCGATTATTGCAGTAATGGTGCTGTTCTACGCGGTGGGCCATTGGAATGCGTTCTTTAATGCACTGATTTACATCCGAACGGAAGATTTGTATCCGCTTCAACTCGTGCTTCGGGAAATCCTGATGATCAGCCAATCTGCAGGCGTAGACGGCGGCAATGTCGGGATGGAGGAAAAGATTCTTCTCTCCGAAAGCATTAAATATGCGGTTATTATCGTATCCAGTCTGCCGGTGCTGATTATGTATCCATTTGTGCAACGGCATTTTGTTAAAGGGGTTATGATCGGCTCCATAAAAGGATAAATGGCAACGGAGGTATAAAATTGAACAATAAAGCTACGATTTCAGTCAATTACAACAGTGCCAGCAAGCACACAATTAATCCTTATCTGTTCGGGCATTTTGTAGAGGATATTCGCGATCATATGGAGGCCATGCTGGCCTTTCCGTTGAAAGACATGGACTTTGAGAGCGAAGCGGAGGGAAGCTCCGGCGTGTCGGGAAGCTGGTATGCTTACACGAATGGGCGCAATACGAAGTATGCGCTGGAAGCTTCAGCGCCAAAGCATTCAGGACGCGCGCAGCGTATCCGCATCTTAAGCGACGATGAGGCTTATGCGGGAATTGCCCAACGCATTGCTCTGAAGGGGGCGAAGAATTATTCCGTGAAGCTGGTGATCCGCACATCGATCGAGTTCAAATATGTGATCGTCGAGGCTGTGGATCGCAGCAATCAGGAGCGTCTAGGTCTGGAGCGCATAGAAGTGAATAGCCATAACTGGCGTGAATATGAAACTGTGCTATCCATCAGCAGGGATTGTGCGGACGCGGAATTCCGTGTGTATGTGCCGTCAGAGCATCCCCGGTGGAGGGATAGCGTGTCCACGGGCATGCTCTGGATCGATCATGTTTCCTTGCTGCCGGAGGACCACATCGGCATGGTGAAGCGCGAAGTGGTCGAGATGACCAGAGATTTGAATGCCGGCATGATGAGACTCGCAGGCAACTATATAAGCGCCTACCATTTTGAGCATGGGATCGGACCGGTGTTGGAACGGCCGGTGATGTTCAATGAGGCTTGGGGAGGCTGGACCAGCAAATATTTTGGCACAGATGAGTTTATCGCCTTCTGCCGGGAGTTGAAGGTGGAGCCGCTGATTTGTGTGAATGACGGTTCAGGCACACCCGAAGAAGCGGCGGCATGGGTGGAATATTGCAATGGCGGCACGGATACCCCGATGGGTGCACAGCGGGCTGCTAACGGACACCCGGAGCCATATAACGTAACATATTGGGAGATTGGAAACGAAGTTTGGGGAGCCTGGCAGGTCGGAAATGTAACAGGAGAGCAATTTGCCAGACGGATGCTTCCTATCATTAAAGCGATGAAGAAGATTGACCCTTCGATTGTCATTCTGGCATGCGGTCATACCGATCAGGAATGGAACCGGGCCGTGCTTGACATTGCGGGGGAGCATATCGATTATTTGACCCTGCATTTGTATCACGGGTACAACCGCTTCGGGATGGACCGCAATACGCCGGCGGATGAGCGCTATAAGGCGATGGCTGCCTTTTCAGAGTGGACCCGCCTCAACCTGGAAGAGACAAGAGAACAGATTTTTGCGAATCTGAAGCACTGTCATGTGAAGCTGGCTATTACCGAATACAATACGATGTACTATCCGAATAACATCCGCAGAGGACTGCCGGATGAGCATACGCTTGGAGCGGCGGTGGCTAACGCAGCCAACCTGAATGAAATGCTGCGGGCCAGCGACCTTGTGCAGATCGGAAGCTTCTCCGATCTTGTCAACGGGTGGCTCGGAGGCTGTATCCGCGTTGGCGATTACTATGCGGATCAATATTGCGGCAAGGTTCCGGGCTGGAGCGGACAACCGCTGAAGGTATACGGCACGCCTACCTATGAGGTGATGAAGCTCTATGCGGGACGCGATATCTCCCACATGCTTCCGGTAAAGGTAGAGTGCGGCACCTTCGCTGTTCAATCCAACAAACCGGCACCGATCAATTTGGATGCCTTGCCGGATCTGGATGTCGCGGCATGCACGAATAAAGACAGCAGTACGATCACTTTGTTTATCGTCAACCGGAGCCTGAAAGAGGTAACTGCTGCTCTGGATCTTGGAGAACTGCAAGCCGATAAAGACACCGTGCTCTATGAAATTACAGGAGAATCCGAGTGGGATATTAATTCCGTCTTTGCTCCGGATTGCATCTCCTGCAAGTCCAGCTCTATTCCGTTCGAAGCCTGGAAGGCGGGATATCCGCTCCGTCCGGCATCGGTCTATGCGCTGGAGATCAGAACCAAATAACGTTCAGGAGGAGCAAGATGACAACCAAGGGTTATATCAAAGATTATCCAAGACCCCAATTCGTGCGCGAAAAATGGATGAATCTGAACGGCGAATGGGACTTCCGCTTTGACGACGATAACGTCGGGGAAATTGAAAAATGGCAGGAACAGCTGGCAGGAACGCATAAGATTACTGTTCCATTCACGTATGAAACACAGGCCAGCGGCATCGGCATCGAGGAATTCCATTCACGGGTGTGGTACAGCAAGAACATCTCGATTCCTCAGGAAGCGGAAGGACAACGGGTAATCCTGCATTTTCAGGCTGTGGATTATATCGCCAAGGTATGGGTGAACGGCGTGTTGGCTGGCAGCCATCAGGGGGCTTATGCCGCATTTTCCTTTGATATTACGCCTTACCTGACCTTCGGCGCGGATAATATCATCACGCTGAAAGCGGAGGACAGCAACGACTGCACTCAGCCGCGGGGCAAGCAGCGGTGGACGAAGGACAATTTCGAATGCTTCTATGTGCAGACCACCGGCATTTGGCAGACCGTCTGGCTGGAATATGTGGAGGAACAGCGGCTTGACACCGTGAAGATTACCCCGGATCTCGATCATGCCAGAGTAGCCTTCGATTATCGGGTACACGGCCTGGAGACGGCAAAGGGAACCTTAAGACTGGAAGCCATCGTGACGATGAAGGACCGTCATGTAAAGACGGTGAGCCTCGTGATTGACCGGCCGCGCCTGAGCGTGGAAGTGGACTTGGTGCACGAAGTGAACGGACCTTGGAAGAGACGCTTCTGGTCGCCGCAGCAGCCGAATCTCTATGATGTAGAATTTGTGCTGTATCAGGATGATGTCGTTGTGGATCGCGTGCTATCCTATTTCGGCATGAGAAAGGTATCGATCGAAAAGGGCAAGGTACTCCTCAACAATGTGCCAATCTATCAAAGGCTGATGCTGGACCAGGGCTACTGGACAGAAAGCCATTTGACCCCACCGAGCGAGGAAGCGCTTATTGCCGACATCGACTTTATGCTGGAGATGGGCTATAACGGCGTGCGCAAGCACATGAAGATTGAGGACGCCCGCTTCCTGTACTGGTGTGACGTTAAGGGCCTCCTCGTATGGTCGGAAATGGCGGCGACGTTTGAATTTCATGATGATGCGGTGGAGAACTTCACCAAGGAATGGCTGGAAATCGTTCATCAGCAATATAACCATCCGAGCATCATTACCTGGGTGCCGTTCAATGAATCCTGGGGAATTCCTTATATCCTGCATGACCAGAGACAGCAGAAATTCACGGAGAGCATCTACCATCTGACCAAGTCGTATGACCCTTACCGTCCGGTCATTACGAATGACGGTTGGGAGCACACGGTCTCGGATATTATCACCTTGCATGACTATGTGGAGACCGGCGAGAAATTCCTGGAGCGTTATGCAGGCAACAAGGACGCGATCGTCAACAATGAGACCACCTGCAATAAATGGAAGTATGCGCTCGCTGACGGCTACGAGTATAAAGGTCAGCCGATCATGATTACCGAGTTCGGCGGGATCGCCTTCCAGTCGGATAAGGGCTGGGGCTACGGGCGCCAAGTCAAGACGGATGAAGAGTTCCTGACACGCTTTGACGGCCTGGTGCAGGCGATTAAGAGTGTGGACTATATTTGCGGCTTCTGCTACACCCAGCTTACCGATGTCCAGCAGGAGATCAACGGTTTGCTCACAGAGGATCGCAAGCCGAAATTCCCGTTGGAGCAGATTAGGGCGATTAACTTGAAGTAACTTCAAAGCGACAAAAGAAACCTCTCCTTGCTGAGTGGTTGGATGGCAGATCCAATTCACCAAGGAGAGGTTCTTTATATTCTATGTCCTATTTCAAAATACTGTCTACAACGGCATCCACAATCATGTCATTCGCAATCGGACCGGTGTACAGCCAGCTTGACAAGTCAGCATCGAACTCATGGACGTTGCCGTTAACAACGGCCGGGAGACTTGTCCAGATCGGGTCCTTCAGGGCTTCGGAGCCTGTTGCAGCATCACTGTTAATCAGGAAAATGTGATCGGTGTCCAGTTCTGCCATAGCTTCAAGCGATAGCGATCTCCAGATGTTGCCTTCTCCCTCAGAAATTTCAGTAACAATTGAAGGGACCTTCAAGCCGAGGTCTTGATACATGACCGCACCGCTGGATTGATCGTCCACGACAATCCAGAAGGTACCGCCAACCAGCCAAATCGCTGCGGCTGACGGGGAGCCGGCGGCTTCAATCTTAGCCTTGGCCTCGGCAGCCTTAGCATCATAAGCTTCTAGCGAGGCTTGCACTTCGGCTTCCTTGCCAACAATCTTTCCAATCTCGGCAAAGGCTTTGCGCCAATCGGCATTAATCTCACTGCCCAAAGCATAGGTTGGGGCAATTTTATTGTAGGAATCATATTTGTTGTCAGCGATCAGTGACTCATCCCCAATAATAATGAGGTCCGGCGAGAAGCTGGTAACGGACTCGAAAGGCAAGTCATGGGCGATAACAGGGACATCCTTAAAGTAGGATTCCAGATAGTCCATTGGAGAATCCCCTACAGACCATTGCGCAACAGGAGTTATATCCAGTGCAGCCAGATAGTCCTCCAGGTATGAAGCCAAAATACGCTCCGGATTGGCAGGGATCGTAACCGTATGTCCTAATGGATCCGTCAACTCGCGCGGACCGCTTGGTTCAGCATCAGGTTGTGTATTATTGCTTGCCTGCTCTTCGTTGGCAGCAGGGGATGTATTGGTATTTGACCCCTCCGCAGGAGAATTGCCGTTATTGCTTGAGCAGCCTGCCAGCACCGTTAGAATGGATACGATAAGCAGTAAGGATTTGAAGTGAATTTTCAAAGCATGAGCCTCCCTTTATGTTCTATACAGATAATGATAATCAATATCATCTACAATGTCTAATTCTATCGTGGACAGATCAGATGTCTATACCCATTTGTCTTCGTTTTTATGCACAAAATGATTATGAGTTTTTTGGTTCACAGGGTGCTGCAGCAACTCTTCCATCAGATCAAGCTGGCAATATAGCGAGTAGACATCGTTAGCATGATAAAGATTGCGATCGATATAATAAATTTTCGGATGCTTGGAGGCCTCTAATTCTGCCCATACAGGGTGCTCCAGGAGATCCTTGATATAGGGCATGCCCCGGTCTTTAAAGGTGTAGCTAATAATCATGTGATCGGCCGCGAAGAGAGGAAGATGATCGAGCTGAATTTCTAATGGCATTCCTTTGCCGATCACACGCTGTGTAATCGAGGCCGGGGGCTTCAAGCCAAGCCCGCGAAATATATTATAGCCGCCTCTTCCGTGAAAGTCGTTGAGCACCCAAATGCTGTGATTCGGGGATAGCTCATAAAGTCCGACCGTCTCATCGGGCTGAATAAACTGAAGCAGTCTTTGCCGCAGAGCCTCGGCCTTCTGTTGATAGTTCATCATGAACCGGGCGGCCGCTTCGGTCTTGTTTACAATTTGAGCGAGCTGGTGAAACCGATCGAAGGGGTCGCCATAAGGCACGACAATGGTGGGAGCTATATTTTCCAACCGCTGGATGAAGGTTGCGCCGATCCAGATCGGTGCAATGATCAGATCCGGATTCAGTGCAATCACCTTTTCTACATCCTGTCGCCCAACATCGATCACATCCGCCAATAGGTTCCGCAAAAAGGGATTGGCGTGCAAGCCGAAAAAGGAGGCCGCTCCCACAGGCGTAATGCCAAGCGCAAGCAAATTACCCACCCAATCATAAATAACGATTCGCTTCTCCATTGCTGCAAATGAGCTGGGAGAATAGCCGGTAATCTGTTTGAATTTCCTGCTAAGGTAAAGTCCGTTGGTGTATCCGACAGCACTAGCAATGTCGTTCAGTTTTCTGTTGGTGGTAAGCATAAGGGCTTTCGCTTTTCTGATGCGAAGTTTTGATAAATAGTTCGAGAAGCTGTCTCCTGTCTCTTCCTTGAAAATCCTGGAGAAAACATGAGGATGGAATCCGGCCAGCTGCGCCAAGTCCTCCCGGGTGATCTGCTGTTTGTAGTGCCGGTCAATATAGTCGATCACTTGCTGAATGGAATAGGTATGCTGTTCTTGTGGATTCATAGGAAGCGTACGTTCCTGCTCCAGCAGCAGAATCAATTCGTATAGCAATGCCTGCTTGGTGTAAGCGTGGGCTTGCTCCTCCTCCAGCACATACAGACGCTTGACAAGCTCAAAGACTTGGAGGTAGGATTGGACGAAGATTTCTCCATCGGCCCTCCAAGGCTCCTGCAAAGGCTCGTAGACTATTTCCTGCTCAGGTGTGCCAGCGTTCTTTTTCAATATATCAAAGGTTAGCCTGTACAATACAAGATCATTGGCTTCAGCTCCATGCAAGTCGAAATACCGATTGCGATTACATAGGACCACAGTCCCCTGCTGCAGTAGAATCGTATTTTGATTCACTCGAAGCTTCCCTCCGCCCTGAAGAATGTATAGCAGGCAGTAATGCCGGCTCCATTCGCGAACAGGCTGTTCAGCAGCTAAAATGGTCAGTCTTTTGATACTGTGGAAGGAAAATAGCAGATCCAATTCGCACGCTCCCAATACATATTCGCCATCTTGCGCAACTAGCGGTTATGGCCTATACTCGTTTTGTTATGGTTTTCTCAATTGAGAATCATTATCAACATCGACTAACTGCAAGTATAACATGAATAGCAATGATTTTATATAGAATGGAGCAATTCTAATGCTGCAACGGAGGCGCGTGGCGATTGCCACAATCATAGGCATGGCAGGATTGATAGCGATACTGGTTAGTATTGTGCTGTCCGTAATTCTCGGCTATGCGGATATTAAGCTGCAGGTGATATGGGATGCTATATTTCACTTTGACCCTGCCAATCGGGAGCACCTCGTGATTCAGACGATTCGCTTGCCCAGAGTATTCGCGGCAGGTATTGTTGGCACATCCTTTGCAGTTACAGGGGCGATGATGCAAGGGATGACAAGAAATCCGCTTGCTGATTCAAGCTTGCTTGGCATCAATGCAGGAGCAGGTCTTGTATTGGCGCTCAGCTTCGCCTATCTGACCAATGTATCCTATAACTTCATTTTGCTGCTGTCCATTTTCGGTGCGGCAGTCGGGGCAGCTCTGATCTACGGCATTGGATTCGCCGGGAAGAACAACTCCTCATCCTTAAGACTGGTGCTGGCGGGAGCAGCGGTTACGGCCTTGTTTAATGGTCTGAACGAGGGGCTTTCCTTGTATTTTGGCATTGGGCAGAATATTGCCTTCTGGTATGCATCCGGTGTATCGCGTGTGACCTGGAGTCAGATTGTGTATGTTACGCCATGGTTCGTGGCAGGGCTTGTATGTGCGCTCGTATTGTCCCGCTCGGTTACAATTCTGAGCATAGGCGAGGACAATGCGCGGAGCCTTGGCCTTAAGATAGGACAGCTAAAGCTGGTCATCGCCGTTGTTGTACTGGTGCTGGCCGGGATTTCGGTTGCCCTGGTAGGAGGTGTCGGGTTCGTAGGTCTGATTGTTCCGCACTTGGTCAGGAAGCTGGTGGGACAGGACTATCGTCTGGTCATCCCCTGCTCAGCGGTATTAGGTGCTTTGTTGGTCATTTTAGCAGATCTGTTTGCCCGGACAATGAATCCTCCGTTTGAAATTCCTCTGTCTGCAGTAACAGCAGCCTTAGGCGTGCCTTTCTTCTTATATCTTGTGCGCAAAGGGGGAAGGATGGAGCGATGAGAAATAAAAAATTTATCGGCTGGCTATTTGGTTTAAGCATTGCATTAGTCGTTGCAATGTTGTTGAGTGTAAGGATCGGCACTGTTGAGCTGTCGTACAGTGATATCTGGCAAATTCTGATCGGCAAGGGTGATCAGCGCCTTCGCATGGTGTTTATTGATTTCAGGCTTCCCAGAACTATGATCGCAGTCATGATTGGGGCGGCTCTGGCCGTTTCGGGCGCGATTATGCAAGGCGTGTCTCGAAATTCACTGGCTGACCCCGGTCTCTTGGGCATCAATGCCGGGGCAGGTCTGATGGTGATGCTCTATGTGTTCTTCTTTGGCATTAGTGCAAGCTCATCCATCTTTCTGTTGCCGTTGCTCGCACTGATTGGGGCATCCACGGCAGCATTGCTAATCTTTATATTGGCCTATAAGAAGCAAGAAGGCTTGTCCCCGATTCGTCTGGTGCTGTCGGGGATCGGAGTTGCGGCAGGGATTAGTGCGGCTATTACAATATTAACGATTCAGTTCAATCCGCAGCAGTATCAGTTCATTGCTACCTGGCTGGCAGGGAGTATTTGGGGAACCAGTTGGATGTTTGTGCTCGCATTGCTGCCCTGGCTTGTCGTGTTGCTGCCTTATGTATACAGCAGATCCAATGTCCTGAATATACTCATGCTAAGCGAGGATACCGCCTCCGGTCTGGGTGCACGAATTACGCTTGAGCAGCTCAAAATGCTTGCTGTTGCCGTAGGGCTGGCTGCTGCGGCCGTGTCGGTGAGCGGAAGTATCGGGTTTGTTGGTCTCATCGCTCCTCATATTGCCAGAATATGTGTCGGTGCAAGGCATCAGCGTCTGCTGCCGATTTCCGCTCTGTTTGGAGCTCTATTGGTCACCATTGCTGACATATTGGGAAGATCGCTTATGAACGGAAACGAAATCCCGGTAGGAGTAGTTATTGCTGTCATTGGCGCTCCATACTTCATTTTCCTGCTGTTAAGAGCAAAGATATAGGAGATCAAACGGCCCATGGGGTCTATACCTGCCTGAGAAAACGGGAAAAGCCGCCCTGTTGCGAGCTGTTCCCGTGTTTTTTTGCATTGAAGCTGTTTTGGACATCTGCCATAATAGGAACAATCTAATGAAGGCTTTGTTAGAAAAAAGAAAGACAAAGGAAAGCAGAGGAGGCTAAGGTTCTATGAAAGGAATCATTACTGTGCTCGGCAAGGACAAGGTAGGTATCATTGCGAGGGTCTGTACCTATCTCGCCGGACAGAACGTCAACATTCTGGATATTACACAGACGATTGTACAAGGGTATTTCAATATGATGATGATCGTCGATATTTCGGCTCCTGCCAAGAGCTTTGAAGAGGTAGTGGAGGAGCTTCATCAAATCGGCGTAGAGCTTGGCGTAGAGATCAAGCTGCAGCATGAGGATATTTTTAATACGATGCATCGGATCTAGGAGATTACGACTAATTCAGAATCAGGCACAGGAGGAATTCGATGATTACGCTTGGAGAAGTGCAGGAAACGAATAAAATGATTCGGGAAATGAATCTCGATGTGCGGACCATTACGATGGGCATTAGCCTGATGGATTGCGCGCATTCCGATCTGGCAGTATTTAACCGAAATGTTTACGATAAGATTACCCGGCTGGGCGAAAACCTGGTCAAGACGGGGGAGGATCTGGAGCGCCAGTTCGGTATTCCAATCGTTAATAAGCGGGTATCGGTAACTCCGATCTCCATTGCAGCTGGCGGGCTAAAGACGGACTCATTTGTTCCTGTAGCCGAGACGCTGGACAAGGCAGCCAAGGAGATTGGTGTGAACTTCCTGGGAGGCTTCTCGGCTCTGGTGCATAAGGGCTTCACAGAGAGTGATCTTAAGCTGATTCATAGCATTCCTGAAGCACTGGCTGTAACGGAGAGAGTCTGCTCTTCAGTTAATATTGGCACCTCCCGCAGCGGGATTAATATGGATGCGGTGAAGCTGATGGGCAGCATCGTCAAGAGAACGGCTGAGCTGACCTCTGACCGTGACTCTGCGGGCTGCTCCAAGCTGGTTATTTTCTGTAATGCAGTAGAGGACAATCCCTTCATGGCAGGAGCCTTCCATGGCGTAGGCGAGCCGGAATGCGTCATTAATGTCGGCGTCAGCGGGCCGGGTGTTGTGAAGCGTGCCTTGGAGGAGGTTAAGCACAAGGACTTCGAAAGCCTCTGCGAGACGATTAAGCGGACCGCGTTCAAAGTAACCCGGGTGGGTCAATTGGTGGCGCAGGAAACCTCGAAGCGTTTGGGTGTCCCCTTTGGCATCGTTGATCTGTCATTGGCCCCCACACCGGAAATCGGCGACTCGATTGCGGAAATATTTCAGGTCATGGGTCTGGAGGAAGCAGGGGCTCCCGGTACAACAGCGGCTCTGGCTATACTGAACGACAATGTGAAGAAGGGCGGAGTCATGGCCTCTTCCAATGTAGGCGGACTTAGCGGCGCCTTTATCCCGGTCAGTGAGGATCATGGGATGATTGAGGCTGTACAGAAGGGTGCGCTGACGCTGGAGAAGTTAGAGGCAATGACCTGTGTCTGCTCCGTGGGGCTGGATATGATTGCGATCCCGGGCGACACAAGTGAGTCAACCCTCTCGGGAATTATTGCCGATGAAGCGGCGATCGGGATGATCAATAACAAGACGACGGCCGTCCGCATCATTCCGGTCATTGGCAAGGGGGTTGGCGAAATCGCCGAATTTGGCGGTTTGCTTGGTTACGCGCCGGTCATGCCGGTTAACGGCTTTAGCTGCGCCAGCTTCATTGACCGCGGCGGCCGGATTCCAGCGCCGATCCATAGCTTCAAGAATTAAACCGTGCAAGGAAACTCACAGGGCAGTTAGGAGGTTCCCAGTTTACTTTTGGGACACCCTAACTGCCTTTTTATAGAAAGAAATTGCTCGCGTTTTTTCCATGATATTACGTTTGCCATAAATCCAACTTATGTTAGCATATATAAACTAAAGAACTTAAAGGCAGCATTTAACGTGGTGGAAGAATCGGAAGCACTCCCTTTGTCCCACCCCCTTTAAGAAGTACGAGTAGGAAGTACGAGTAGGAAGTATGAGCAGCAAGAAGTGCGAGGAGATTTGTACGTTTTTTCGTATAAATTATTCTCAAACCCATTCCAATGGATGCATATTATACGAAAAACCATACAATTAGTAAGGTAAGCTGCTCGAAAATTAAAGAAATGTACGGTTTTTCATATAAAACACTCTTATTTATCTTTAAGAAGCGCTCATTGTACGAAAAATCGTATAAAATGGCCATCCTTTTCGGTGCATATACTCCAGCATGAAACGACTGTATTTTCAGATATATGAAAACGCTGTCAAGACCAGGTGTGGATATAAGGTTTAGGAGTCTAGGAATTTAAAGATTTAGAGACTATGGAGGAATCGGGATGAGCGGACTCTGCAAAATATTGATTGTCGATGATGAGCTATTGGTCCGGCAAGGGATCAAGCATCACTTGAACTGGGAGCAGCATGGCTTTCAGATTGTTGGCGAGGCTTCCAATGGCAAGGAAGCGCTGGAGCTGATTGAGCAGCTGTCTCCGGACATTATTATTACGGATATCGTCATGCCGGTTATGGACGGAGAAGAGTTTGTCCGGATTTTGAAGACGCATTACCCCCGGATCGAGGTTATTGTGCTTAGCAGCTATGGCGAATTTCATTACGTCCGATCGACCTTCCAGAGCGGTGTTGCCGACTATATTTTAAAGCCGAGACTGGAAACCTCCGAACTGCTGCAGGTACTGCAAAATACGGCGCGGAAAATCCCCGGATTGAATTACGTGGCCCAATCCCGGAGCGGCGAGCTGTCGCTGGATCAGCTGCTGGAGCGGCTGTTGGCCGGCTACGAGCCGGAGGATCAGGCGCAGCTTCTCAAGTTTTTTCCGCATCGTTCGTTCGTGCTTGCAGGCGCAGATCTTAACGGGGTCTCTGGTGATCCGCATAGCTACATGGCCGGGCTTGCCACCGGCTTAAAGACTTGTCTGGAGGAAGGCTCCGTTCCGGCCGTACCCAGAGTGATCGCCGCAGAGAGCAAACAACTGCTGATGCTTATCAATGTATCTCAGGAGAATGAGGGGCAAGTGTTTCAGCTTGTAAAAGGCTTTGCTGCGGAAAAATCAAGCGGCATGCCGAAGCTGGTATGGGCTGTAAGCCCGGCGTTCGATGATCTGATGAAGCTGGAATCGGTTTATCGGGAGGAATGGCTCAGACTGCTTTCCTATCGGTTCTATTTCCCGGACCATAGTTACTTGCGGGCAAGCGAGCTGCCGGCTGTGCTGGAAGTGCCTGAATTTGATATGAAGCAGTTCCTGGCGGATTTGCGGAAGGAGCAATATCATGAGGTGTTTCACCGTTTGAGAGAATATGTCGGCAAGGCGGCCTGCAATTATCAGGTTCCCCCTTTTGAATTCAAGGCGTTCCTGGGCAACGCCATCTTTAATATGACCGTGGTAATGACAGAGGGCAATGAGCGCATGAAGGAACTGGATCAGGTGAAATATGATTATTTCAAAGCTATTGATGAAGCGAAGAGTGTGAGCGAGGCCGTTACCTGGATGAACGGATTTCTGGAGATGGCGGAGCAGCTGGCTGAAGCGCATACGCCGCTGCCTGGAGAAGCGAATATGAGAAGGCTGCTGGAATATATTGATGAGCATTACAGTGAACCGCTGAGCCTTGGCACGCTTAGCAAGCATTTTCACTTCAATCCGTCGTATCTATCCAGCTATTTCTCAACCCACAATGCAGAAGGGTTCAGCGAATATCTGAACAAAATCCGAATCCGCAAGGCGGCGGAGCTGTTGTCTGCCAGCACGTTGACGATTTCGGAGATCAGCGCCCAGGTCGGCTACGGGGATCACAGTTATTTTACGAAAGTGTTCAAAAAACAGACCGGGGCATCTCCGAGCCAATATCGCCGGGACCAATACGGCAAGAGGGCCGAGCTATGAAGAATCGATTCAGGAAACCGGGAGGACAGCGCCTTTTCACCAAGCTGTTCCTGATTATGACGGTCAGTATTATTGCGGTCTGCCTGCTCACTTCGTTAATTACGATTCGGATGTCGGAGCGTCTGTTTGCGGAGACATTCAGTATTACCAACGGCAAAGTATTGCAGCAAATTCAGACCAGTCTAAGCTCCTTTCATGATTCGATTGTGAACGCATCGACATTTGCGACCCAAAGCGGCACGGTGAAATCCTATTTAACCAGCGAAGAGTCGGATTCGGTCTCGATGTCCAAGCTGTACTATCGGATGTCCGAGCAGGTCAATCAGATGAGCTCGAACCTGGGAGCCTTTGATGTATCGGTCATGATCACGGGGGTTAATGGCCGAAGCTATTCCACGGATCGAGCCTATTGGCCTGTAATGAACAGTGAGCTGGCGAAGGATCCGTTAACTGCCAGAGCGGTTGCCAATGCGAACCGGATATTGTATCAATATGATCAGCGAATGAACGGGGATGAGGCGGAGCATTTTCTTATTGCTTCAAAGGCGATGGTGGATCGGACAAGCGGTCTTCCTTACGGGATGCTTTACGTTTCCATTCGGGAGCAGGAGTTCAGACGCTTCTTTGCAAATTTTACGAGTGTAGGCAATGATGTGGTCGTATTGGACAGCACCGGCAAGATCGTATCCAGCAACCGCCTTGAGCTGATCGGCAGTGCTGAGCCCGAGCTGCTGGAGGATGCGCAAAGGATCGTCAGCGACCAACTCGATTATCAGAGCGGAGCCGTGTTCGGCAAGGAACGCATTATTTTATCCAACTATCTGCCGTCCTACGATCTTTACTTGGTGAATTTGATCGACCGGCAGTATACGGCGGGACAGATCATTAATGTTCAATCCGTGGCGCTGGCCTGTATTCTCATTATTTTGTTTGCGCTGCTGGTTGTCTTTATCATGTCGAGAAGGTTGACGAGTTCTTTGACACGGCTTGTCCGGCAAATGTCTACCATTACCAAAAGAGACTTCGGCAACTACATCACGGTGAAAGGCGGGTTTGAGGTTCAGGAGCTGGGCAAAGCATTTAACTATATGCTGGATGAGCTTAACGATTATATCCGCCAGCTACTGGACACCCAGAAGGAGCAGCGAAACGCCGAGCTGGCAGCATTGCAGCGCCAAATCAATCCGCATTTTCTGTACAATACGCTGGCATCGATTAAGATGCTGGTTCAGAAGGGAAGCAAGGAAACCGCGGCGGATACGATTAACGCCCTGATTTCGCTGCTGCAAAATACGATCAGCAATGTCAGTGAGACGATCCCGATCGAGCAAGAAATGGAGAACATGCGGAATTATGTGTTCATTAACCATGTGCGCTATGGCGACCGGATCAAGGTCAATTATTTTGTCTCGCCGGATTGCCTGGAGTATGAAGTGCCTAAGCTGATTATCCAGCCATTTATCGAGAATGCCTTCTTCCATGCCTTTAATGAAAAAAATGAGGGAACGATCTATATTCTTATTTCCAGGAGTGAGAATACCCTAATATGCGAAGTGGTCGATAATGGAGATGGGATGGAGTTAAATGGGGAGACGAATGTGCTGCCGAACTCGAAAAGCCATCGCCAGCTCTTTACAGGCATCGGTATTCAAAATGTGAATCATCGGATCAAGTTGCTATACGGGGAGACGTATGGCGTGCATATTTCCAGTACAAAAGGAGAAGGAACGAAGGTTAGAATCATCATGCCGCTCCTGTCGAAGCTGGATGGAACAGAGGAACCGGGGGGACGAAACTATATAAGTTGAACTAGAAAAATACACAGAAAGGGCAAAAGTGTGAAGTGTGCTGAAGAAGCGTAAGCGTTCGCCTTTGTGAGTGGATGTCTACCTTATAATAACTTAGTTCAATTAGAGAAATCCGCGAACAACAGTGATCGTAAGCACACTTCACACGTTGCCTCCAGTGTACAATCCTTAGTTCAACTTATATAAATAAAGTACCAGAATCTAAAAATTAGACGAATCATGTGAATGCGCTTTCCTCAAGGTGTAATAAAAACACCAATCGCTATAAAGATATTTCTAACCTCCGAAAAAACCAGGGTGCTATCATAAATACAGGAAGTGGAAGCGCTTTCTAAAAAGATAAGTAGGGGGATGTATGGAATGAAAAAGACGGTTTCATTACTACTTGCGGGCTTGATGCTGATGCTCACCTTATCCGCTTGCTCGGGCAATTCCGGAGGTGCGTCCGGTTCGGGCGGCTCGGAAGGCTCGGAGAATACGGGGACAACCAATTCTGGCGGCTCTGGCGGCAGTCAGGAAGTCACAGTCTGGGCATGGGATCCTAACTTTAACATTGCGGCCCTCAAGCTGGCCAAGGAGAGATTCGAAGCCAAGCATCAGGATATCACCGTCAACATTATTGAATATGCGCAGGATGATATTATACAAAAGCTGAATACCGGGCTCAATTCGGGCACGACAAAAGGACTGCCGAACATCGTGCTGATTGAAGACTATCGGGCGCAGAACTTCCTGCAGGCTTATCCGGATGCATTCCGCGATATGTCCGATGTCATTCAATCGGATGACTTCGCAGAGTACAAAATCGGCCCGACAAGCTATGACGGCAAGCAATTCGGCGTACCGTTCGATTCCGGCGCCACCGGCTTGTATATCCGTACAGACTACTTGGAGCAAGCAGGCTATACCGTGGATGATGTAACGAATATGGATTGGAAGCAATTTATTGAAGTCGGCAAAAAGATCAAGGAAGTGACCGGCAAGGACATGTTGACACAGGACCCTAACGATCTCGGTCTGATTCGGGTGATGGCTCAATCCGCCGGATCATGGTACCTGAAAGAGGATGGCAAAACACCTAATATTGCAGATAATCCGGTAATCAAGGAAGCGCTTGAAACCTACAAAGCGATGTTTGATGCGAATATCGTCAAGATGAATTCGGACTGGAGCCAATTCCTGGCGGCCTTTAACAATGGGGACGTCGCTTCGGTTCCAACAGGGAACTGGATTACACCTTCTGTGAAGGCGGAAGCCTCGCAATCGGGCAACTGGGCAGTCGTACCTATCCCTCGTCTCGCTGGCAGCAGCAGCTCGGTCAATGCTTCTAGCTTGGGCGGCAGCTCCTGGTATGTCATGAATATGGACGGACAGGATGCGGCAGCAAGCTTCCTGGCGGAAACCTTTGGCTCGGACAGTGAACTGTATTCCGACCTGCTGGAGCAAATCGGCGCAATCGGCTCCCTGAAGGCAGCTGCCAGCGGATCGGCTTATGAGAAGGCGGATGATTACTTCGGCGGACAGAAGATCTACGCGGACTTTGCGAAATGGACAGAGGAAGTGCCTAAGGTCAATTACGGTCTGCATACGTACGCAATCGAAGATATTCTGGTCATTGAAATCCAGAACTATCTGAACGGCAAGGATGTGGACAGCGTCATGCGCGATGCTCAGACACAAGCCGAATCACAGCTTCAATAAGCTCTGAGGGCCAAGCAATAAAACCTTGCGCTGATTCCGGTTCAAGGTTTTATTTGCTATCTATTCAACCCGTCAGCCGAGAGAAAAGGAGATGAAGCTGAAGATGAAAGGTTCTGGATCACCCATGCGCTTGAAAGCTGCTGCCGTTGGCTGGTCTTTCGTTATCCTGGCCGTATTGATGATTGTCGTCTTTTATTTTTATCCGATGATCCAGGCTCTAATGTTGTCCTTCCAGACCGGAACCGGAGCGAACTTGAGCTTTAACGGAATTGATAACTATAAGCGTCTGTTTACGGACTCGATGTTTCGGACCGCTGTTAAAAATACATTTATCTATTTGATTGTGCAGGTGCCGATGATGGTGCTGCTGGCCCTGTTCCTGTCGACACTGCTTAACGACCGGACTCTGAAATGGAAGGGCTTCTTCCGGACAGCCATCTTTCTGCCGTGCATTACCTCGCTGGTTGCGTATTCGGTTATTTTCAAATATTTATTTGCGGGAGACGGACTGGTTAATTCGCTGCTGCTCAATCTCCATCTTGTATCCGAACCGATCCAGTGGATCACGCATCCGTTCTGGGCGAAGATTACGATTATCATTGCCATTACCTGGCGCTGGACCGGATATAACATGATTTTTTATTTGTCCGGTATGCAAAATATCGACCCGGCAATCTATGAAGCGGCAAAAATAGACGGGGCCTCGTCCAGCAGACAGTTCTTCGGAATTACGATTCCGATGCTGAAGCCGATCATTTTGTTCACTTCGATTACCTCCACGATCGGCACGCTGCAGTTATTCGATGAGGTCATGAACATTACAAAAGGCGGGCCGGGAAATGCGACAGCTTCGATATCGCAGTACATTTATGACCTGTCATTTAAATATTCGTCGGACTTCGGCTATGCGGCTACCGTCTCGTACTCGATTGTCATTATGATTGTCGTGCTCTCCATCATCCAATTCAAAGTGGCAGGTGATCGCAATGGTTAAGGTCAGAAGACTCTCCATGTACTTGTTCCTTTCTGTTGCCGCGTTCATTTCTATTTTTCCGTTCTTGTGGATGATTGTCAGCTCGACGAACGCTTCGGTGGATGTTACCCGCGGGCGATTGCTCCCAGGCATGCACTTGATGGACAATCTGCGGAATTTGCTTGAATCCGTGAATATATTAAATGCAATGAAGAATTCCCTGATCGTCTCCGTGTCCACCACCTTGCTGGCGCTTTTAATCGCTTCACTGGCCGGATACGGCTTTGAAATCTATCGCAGCAAGGCGAAGGATATTGTCTTCAACATTTTGCTCTTGTCGATGATGATCCCGTTCGCCGCGATGATGGTCCCGTTATATCGGCTGTTCGGCAAGATCACGAATCTTGTTCCGTTGATCGGTATTGATACCCTGGCAGCGGTGGTGCTGCCGACTATGACGACGGCCTTCCTGATCTTCTTCTTCCGGCAGAGCACGAAAATGTTTCCGAAGGAGCTGCTGGAGGCAGGCCGAATCGACGGCTTGTCTGAACTAGGTCTATTCTATCGGGTATTCGTTCCGACGATGAAGACGACCTATGCAGCGGCAGCAATCATTACCTTTATGAGCAGCTGGAACAATTATATGTGGCCGCTGATCATTCTGCAGACCCCGCAGAAGCAGACGATCCCGCTCTTGATCTCCACGCTCGGCTCCAGCTATACGCCGGACTACGGGCTTATTATGCTGGCGATCGTCATCTCGACCATTCCAACTGCGATTGTATTCTTTGTGATGCAGAAGCATTTCGTGGCAGGGATGATCGGCTCGATCAAGTAGTTAGTAACAGATAAGTTGAATATATGACTGTACGTTGGGGTCAACGTGTGAAGTATGCTTACGATCGCTGTTGTTCGCTGATTTCTATGATTGGACTAAGTTCTAATAGGGGAGAATTCCGCTCACAAAGGCGAACGCTTTCTGCTGCTCGCTGCCGGATATTTTAAACTTGCTACGGACATTTTAGACTCTTAGCAGACTTTTTCTCATGATTCGAAGGGTTAACGGACATTTCGGGCGCTTAGGACGCTCAAAATACTCTGGTTCACTCGATTCTACTCTCTAAGCAGCCAAAATGTCCGTTACAATTCTGGCTCCTCCAAAGGCGGACCGTAAGGAGACATAATGTCCGTAAGACAAAGTACTTACTCCCCTTAGATCAACTACTTCCTTCCCTTAGACCCAATGCACCGTATTGCTTATATTGGTAAACAGAGTTGATCCCTGCTAATCGAATGTAAAAAGAAACCGTCTCCTATTGGATTATGGTTGGGTGGTACCACCAGTTTCCAGAGAACGGTTTCTTTTTGTTTGACGAAATGAAAGAGGGTGCCCCTTACTTAATATCGGCGATGTGTGCAATCAGTCTAACCAAACGCAGTCCACAATGTCCCTGTCCACTTTAACAAATTCTTCGTCTATAAATACAGCTGCCCAACCATGTTCTTCATCCCATGGACAATCAAGCATCAGTATCACACACACATCGACATGCTGCGACTCATACTCGTCTATCGCTGTTTTGCTTTTGGCGTAGATACTGTCTTCCAAAGCATAGAGCGTAACATTTGTGCCTGTATGTTTTACAAGGTCTGCGGGCGACTTCATTTCCGGCCAATACTCTTTACTTTGCTCCTCGTCATCAGGACCCCATTGTTCGTGCATATCATCATAATAAAGAGTGATAAAGGCTTCTAACATCTCAGTTTCCAGTGCAGGTGTCCATTTTTCTAATAGTCTTTTGCAAGCGGCTATGCCCTTTTCCTCATCTTCGCAACAATCATCTTGAATCTCAAATTGATTTGGATTTAATAGTGTCTTGCTCCACATGATATTTCCTCCGAAAGTATAAGTTCTCTTTATGTAAACAATGAGCAACTCGAGTTTTGTATAGAAAAGCATACCACTTTTTTCAGCAACCTTTCACCAGCTTTATCCAACAATTGATTGAACTTATACTTGATAAATCTGAACAGGTGAAGTATAGGCCAGGCTATCCAACCGACTCAAGCAGCTTTTTTTTCAATGTTTCAAATTTATCCATTCCCGGACTGAAACTCAAATCAAGTCTATGTCAATATCAGAGCGCGTCTTTTCACGAAACACCATGTGCCACTCCACATGTTCCACCGGCTCAAAATGCAGCGCGGAGCAGGCCACCCTGAGTTTACCTTGGTTGCTTCGCCCGAACACGACAGCGGTTGGGTCATTCGCCCCAGCGCTGATACCGATGCAGAAAACATCGACGTTTGCCTGCGGCTCCATGGGGTCGGTGTGTTTTAGACGCGGGCGGTCGCCCCGCGCGCAATCCGTGATCATAAAAGATTGGTCAGGAAGGTCGGGGGAAATCGTATAGCTCATCATGACGAAATGCGTTGGGAATTCCTGACTCGGGTCATGAAAATGCTCGGCAGACAACTCCTGTCGTTCGTATTCCTGTACGGTCAGAGTGTGTTTCTTGCCTGTGAACGGATGCATCAGCTCGGTCTGATCGCCCGCTGCCGCCACTTTGAAGTGCGAACCTGGTATGGCGACAGGCTCTTGCTCCAATCTCACTCGGAGTGTTTTGAACTGCGGCTTGCGTTTCGTTTTCCAAGGGAAAGCGCTGCGCCAGATGGCATAGCCTTGCTCTGGAACAAGCTTATAGTGCTGCATGGCGCTCTGCGCCTCAAGGCCGTTGCTCTCCGGGGAACAGGGGTTCCAGCAGAGGCCGCAACCGTGCGAAGCTGTAAGCTCGGCTCCGTTCAAGGTAACCTTTGGATTCAGGTTGACATTCAGCGGATTCTCCATGTCGATTTGCATTTGCTGTTCATCTGTAAATTCTGTATTATCACTGTCGACGGCGAGATTCCATTTATTCATAAACGAACGAATGCGTTCCTGTGGAATCTGCAAACAAAAATCCACGACTAGTCCCTTGCTGCAGATGTACATCGCCGGAATCGCCCAGGCTCCATCCTCCCATGCAAATTGCTTGTTCACTAAAATTTCCTGTCCTGCCCTTTCGCGGCTGGAATGCCCCCAGAAGTTCCCGTCAAAGGTAACCTTCCATTCCGGAATTTTAGGCTCAGCAGGAACAAAGTCATAGTAATCGTCCGAGTATTTAATTTGGCCATAATCAAATTCGTCCTGTAAGGCTTTGAGGTAAGCAAATGGCTCCTCCATAGACGTGAGGGACAGCTCTTCCCGAATGATCGCAAGCGTTTCAGCCTGCTCGAACATTGGTGCATGTTCCCTCAACAACTTGTCGAACTCATCCTGTTCCCAACACCATGCCTGTTCCAGCACTGTGGTATGACTGCAAGCCAGCAAGAGTCGAAGAAAATCCTGAAAGTTATTTGCCAACGGATGGACGTAATTCCCTGCTGTATTCATCGGACTGACAGCAAACACCATCTCGCCAAAGCCACGTACAAAGCAAAAATGAATGCCGTCAACACCTGCCCACCCGATCATTCTCGCCCCCTTTGGTGTACAGAAATAGGGGGGATCGTTTTGTCTTTGCTCCAAGCCGATATGAGATCCATTTATATCCAGTTTCAAATATTTTTTATATATTGTTTTCATTATGTCCTCACTTTACATAAAATCGAAGTAATAACGAATAACATGAAAAAGAACAGGTGAAGTATAGGCCAGGCTATCTACCCGACTCAAGTAGCTTTTTTTCAATGCTTCAAATTTATCGTCAGCCCCGATCAACAAATCCCGCCGCAGAACGGAGACGGTCAGGCTGCCTAAATAACCGCTTAAGCTAATGAGCATACCGGACACGAAACCGAAGGTTGGGGTAAGCGGAGTAAGGTAAGGGTAAATCAAATAAGACACGGCGGTTGTTATGATAAATGCACAAATGAAGCCTTCCCAGGTCAAATAGGGATTAGCGGTAGGAACGACTTTGTGCTTGCCGAGAATAATCGAAGCCAGATGATGTACGACATCATTTAACTGCGTTAACACGACCAGAAAAAGTACAAGTCCCGCTCCGTATTGCGGCGTTGCAAATTGAAAGTAGGCTAAATGGCTGAGTCCGAACACCATGAGCATCAGTCCCCATTGGGTCGAACTGACACTCCGCAGGAAGCCAACCGTCCCTTTGTTGATGATTCTTGGTAATGGCAGGAACAGGAATACATAGATGGGGATGAAAATAATAAACATGCCGTACCATTCGATATAAATCCAGTAGAATTGCACAGGGATCGACAGGTAGGCCCACAGATATATCCGGCGATCGGCTTTCCTTGATCGAATCATGGTGAAATACTCCTTTAATGCAAAGAAGGTAAGCACCATAAGGGACAATAGGGAAACTACAGGATTGAACAGGGTAGCCAGACAAAATATGAAGAACATCCCCCACCAGGTTTTGATACGTATACTAATGGCAGAGTAGTCCATGAGAGGTTTGACTTTTCCCAGTACATAATAAACCAGATGGATAACAGATAAAATAATAAATATAAGGAGTAACGTATAGTATGAGCTGTCCATTGCTAATCACCATCTTCTTGCAAGATAAGGATTCCATAGAAGGAAGTGTTCCCCAAAGCAGGATTTTCAGCATCAGCAGCCTTCAGAAGGGATCATATGTTATTATGAAGGAATAGTTCACACTTGATAAGGGGAAATTTCGTAAATGGCAGCAGATTGCTCGGTCTATATCTTACTTACGAATACAGGAACGCTTTTTACAAAAATGATTAAGAGCTATACGAGAGCGCCTTATAATCATGCCTCTATTTCTTTTAATCGGGAGCTTTCCGAGCTGTATAGCTTCGGGAGAAAGAAACCCGGCAATCCTCTAAACGGCGGATTTGTACGGGAAGACATCAAGACGGGCACCTTCAGCAAATATCCGAATACGACGTGTGTTATTTACGAGCTTCAGGTATCTGAACGCGAGGTTGAAAAAATGAAACGCGTCCTCCAGCTTTTTATAAAACAGCGTAATAAGTACTTGTACAACATTCTGGGCGTCATTGGTATTGCGTTAAAAGAGCCGGTGGAATTTAGCAACTCCTATTTTTGCTCGCAATTTGTTGCAGAGATTCTGGAGCGTTCCGGCATCAAGCTGTGGAACAAGCTGCCTGCGCTAGTTACACCAGACGATTTTCGGCAAAGCGACCGGTTGCATTTGATTTACGAAGGTAAATTAAGCGATTATAACGCAGAAGCGTGAGACGCATGAAACGTCCTAGAGATGCTCTTGGACGATTTTCCTGAAATTCAATGTCCTTTTGTTCACTGCAACCAAAAACCAAGGAACTAAGCGAGAACATATCGCTCAGTTCCTTGGCTTCTTTCAAATCTCCTTCTGGACAGTCCACTTCCGCTCACTGCTCTACCGATTAGTTTTGCTTGGCATACCATTCCGAGTATTGCTTTTGATATTCGGCGATATATTTATCCAAGCCTGCAGCCTTTAACTTCTCCAGCGCTCTCGGATAGACTTCATCGTAATCGACGAACCCGCTGCCGATAGGTGCCAGGTATTCTGTGAACACACCGTTCAGCTTGGTTTCTTCATTTTTGACAGGGGTATTATCGAAGTTGAAGCCAGCCCCTTTGGAAATGATTGCTCCGTCATCCCATGCTTTATATTCGGCAATGAAATCCTCCGGTACGGAATTATCGAAGCGCATGAAATTTTTGTTCATCAACAGCCAGTCAGGAATCAGCGCATCATTGTTGATTTTCGTTAAACGGCCATTTTCATCCAGTGTAAAGTCGGTTCCTTCGATACCGTAGGCGAACAGATCATACAACTCCTGGTTCTTTTGCAGCAGGTTGAAGAACATGACGTAACGCTCGGGATCCTTCGCTGCGGAGGATACGAAGAAGGCGGTGCTGTAGGTGCCGCGGCTGATTTTTGGACGGCCTGTGCCCAGGAAATAATTGGCCAGCTTGGCTTCTGGTACGGCTTGTGAGATGGTTGCAGCTCCTTCGAAAGGACGTGCCGCTGTTCCTGCCCAGAAAATTGCCTTGCCGGAGTTCCAATCGGACTGAAGCTGCGGCGTATTGGTTGCGGCATATTTAGGAATGATGCCTTTTTGATACCAGCCGCGCATTAACTCGGCGTATTTCTTGAAATCCTCGGATTCGAACCAGCTGATGATTTGATCGTCCTCTGCGGACTCGTCCAGCGCAATGAATTCATTTTGCCAGTAGAGATTTTTATCCGTAAAGTCGTAAAGCAGCATGCGGCGCGCATCGGTACTGGCGTATCCGATCAATTCCGGATGAATCGCATGAACCTTGTCATAGAATTCTTCCAGCTCCGCCAGCGAGGAGACGCTTGTCATTCCGACCTCTTCCAGCAAGTCCTGGCGAACGAGCACACTGTAGAACTCTGCGGAATTCGGCTTGTTGCCGACCGGAACCGCATATTGCTTGCCGCCCAGCTGGAAGGCGGTGAAGGAAGCTTCATCCACATTCGCGCGTAAGTCCGGAGCGGCGTCCAGATAAGGGGTAAGGTCGGCATATACCCCCTTGGCAACGGACTTCACCATGTAATTGATGTCCGTATAAGTCGCAAAGTCCTCGCCGGTAGACAGCATCAAGTCGGTCTTGCCGCCGGCATATTCACTCCATGGAAGGAACTGAAATTCAACCTCGGCGTTAATCTCCTGCTTGATCACATCGTAAAATTCGGTCTTGGCCAATTCCTTCATTCGATTGGTCTCGTCGCCATAGAGCACGATTGTTAATTTGGCGGGAGCCATGCCAGCATTCTCGCCTGTGCTCTCTTCCTTGCTGCCTGCATTCGTGTTAGCGCTTCCGTTATTGCCCGAAGAACAAGCGCTTAGCAGAAATGCGAATGTCAGGAACAAGCTTAACCAGACTCTGTTCTTTTTCATCTTAACCCCTCCTGGAATATATTCAGCCTTACGGCTTATATTGCAAAGGCAGGCGATTCCTCATGTTCTGTATGGTACTATGGTACACCAAAATGCCACCATAAGCCGGAGGAATCTCTGCCTGAAGCAATCTTGCAAATGAGTCCGGGCGTCCGAGCGGAAATCAGCCCTTGACCGAGCCAACAACAATGCCTCTGACAAAGAAGCGTTGGAGAAACGGATATAGAATCGCAATGGGCAGAACCGTCAGACAAGTCATGGCCATCTTGGCGGTCTCCAGCGGCGGGGCAATGATCGCACCGCTCACCTGGGCTGCGTTGCCGGAGGCCAGAAATTGAATGTTAGCCATCATGTTGTACATCATGTATTGAATCGTGTAGAGCTCCTGATTGGATACAAGCATGAGCGGCAGGTAAAAGTCATTCCAGAACTGCAGCGCATAGAACAATGAGATGGTAACGAGTCCGACTCTTCCTAACGGAATCATCATGCTGAAGAAAATACGCATATGGCCTGCTCCGTCCATCTCTGCCGATTCCACAATCTCATGCGGAATACTGCGGAAATAGTTGGTCATCAGGAACATGAGAAACACATTCAGCAGATAGGGAACGAACAGCCCGATCAGCGTGTCGTTCAAGTGATAATATTTGGTGCTTAGCAAATACCAGGGCAGCGTGCCCCCGCTGAACAACATCGTAAAATAAGCGAAGAAGGCGAGCACATTTTTGAATCGGAAGCCTTTAACCGATACGACATAGGCATAAGCCGTAGTAACTAGCACCGCTGAGACTGTGCCTAGCGCCGTTACAAGCAAGGAAACGGAATAGGCCCTGATAATCTGCTCCGCCTTTGAACCGAATAGAAACTGATAGGTTTCAAGCGAAAACCCCCGGGGCAGGAAGGAGTAGCCTTCGGCAGCGATTCTGGCTTCCGTCGACAACGAGCCGGATACAGCCAGCACAAACGGGATCAGGCAAATGATCGAGAAGATCGCAATAAAGCAATAGAAGAAGATCATCAGCCCTTTGCTTTCTGTGGTTGCCATTTTGATACCTCCTTTTAATAGGTGAGCGTACATCTGACGTAATATCTAGAAGAGCTTGCTGTCCTTGTCGTACCAGCCGGCCAGTTTATTAGCCGCCAGTACCAGAAGGAAGCCAAAGACGGATTGATAGAGCGTGATCGCCGATGCAAAGCCGAACTCGCCGGAACGAATGGCCGTGCGGTAGACATACACATCGATAATGTCGGTTGTTGGCAGCAGCAGCGGATTCAGGAAGGTGACCCCCATGATCATGCTGAGATCTCCCTTGAGCATGCCGCCGATGCTCAGCAGCGTCATTAGAATAATGGAAGGAATCAGCATCGGCAGCGTGATTCGGGTAATAAGCTGCCATCTGGAGGCGCCGTCGATCCGTCCGGCCTCATAATAGGAAGTATCAATGCCTTGGAGCACGGCGTAGTAGATGATGGCGCCATAGCCTGCGCTTTTCCAGATATTCGCCAGCACCAATATAATGACGAACAGCCAAGGGCTGGAATACCATTCAACTTCAGGGATGCCAATCGCTGTGAACAGCTGGTTCAGAATCCCTTTGTCGTAATCGAGCAAGGAGAAGAGAATTGCCCCGATAATGATCCAGGAAATAAAGTAAGGGAAGAACATGACGCTTTGCGTTACTTTAATGAACCATTTGCTGCGCAGCTCATTCAAAATAATAGCGATCGCGACCGAGAAGAACGTACCGGTCAGCATATACAGCGCGTTCAGCATCACGGTATTGCGGGTGGCTCTGAAGGCTTCCTCCATGCTGGAGAAGAAGAATTCGAAATTGGAGAATCCTGCCCAGGGACTGCCGAATATGCCGTCGTTAAAGTTGTAATTCTTGAAGACGAGGATCAGTCCGCTCATCGGCAGATACGCGAAAAGAATCAGAACGATGATCCCCGGGAGAGCGAGCAGATAAAGCGAGCCATCCTTCCGAAGGGCTTTACGGAAGCTTCCGGGTTTCGGGGTTCGGGACTTCGGGACATTTCGTCCGGGGACCTCCGGTAAGGTCTCTTGCATCATGACCGGTTCAACTCCTTTATGTTAGCGTTAACATTTTGCTGCGTTCTGGCGATTGGGCCAACGCTTTATATGGCAGAGCATAAATCAGCCGATTATGAAAGCGCCATCATAATAATCGAAAAAAGGTTAAGAAAACTGGATTTTCAAGGCTTAAAAAAACCGGAAAAGCTTCGTTTTTTTTGTTGTATCGGCTCGAATGCCCATGAAAAAAAGGGATTATCTTTAGCCTGCCGAAAGGTAGAAGGCCTCAGATATCCCTTTTAAGAGGTTGTTCAAAAAATCATTTTGACTGCAAAATATGATTCATTCTCCATTTGGAGGGGGTGACCCCATAACGCTTTTTGAATTGAGTGGTGAAATAGGTGCTGCTGCCGTAACCGACCCGTGCAGCAATCTCTCGAATGTCCAGCTCCAGGTTCGTGACCAGCAGCGATTTGGCTTGTTCCAGACGCAGCTGGTTGATGAAATCCGGGAAGCTGCTGCCGACTTCCTCGGCAATCAGTTTACTGAGATACGCGGGACTGATCGACAGCTTATCAGCCAACGCGTTTAGTGAGATCCCGGGATCATGATAATGCTCCCTGATGTAGTGAACAGCTTCTGCGGCAAGGCTTCTGGTCCGTATGGCAGCTATGTTGGCCAAGCGTTCAAGGGCGGCGAAGCAGCACTCTTCCAGCCAGCTCTTTAGCTTGTCATAGCTCTGAATCTGCCAGACCTCCCGGTAATAATCCCAGAACTCGGCGTGCCAGGCATCTGCTCCCGCTGCGGCAGTGCGGCTCAATTCAAAGGCAAGCCTGGATAGAGCGGTTGTGGCGGACTCGGCACGATAGCTGCAGGCTACGGCAAGCAGCCGCTCCACCGCCTGAGGGATCCGGTCTGTCTGATCCGGGTGCCGGACGGCTTGAAGCACAGGCTCAAGAGTGCTGTCCGGCATCGGGCTGCTGTTCAGGTGAATAATGTCGTCTGCAAATACAATATTTTGCTGTTGATGAAACTTGATGTATTGCAAACAGTCTGCCCCCTCGCTGTACTTCGGTCGCAGCAGGCCGACATCACTCGTAAGACCGCTGATCCCCAGCACATGACTGGCGCCGGCTTCAGACAACCACGCGGCAATCTCTTCCCATTTCTTCCGGTAGAGCGCATAGTCTCCCAGGCTTCCGGCGGATACCTCACTGAGAATGATCACGGCGCCTCCTTGATGCGGACGGAAGGACTGAATCGAACCCCGGCCCGAAAAGGCGGCCTCAATTTCCGCGATGATCTCTTCGACGGTTGCGGTCGGGCTGTCATCCTGACTAGGTTGTATAGCGTCCAGCACACATACGCAGTAAGCCCCTCCGGAGGCACAGATGTTCATCCTGGGCGTCTCGGCATGACTGGCATCACTGTGCGGAGAGAGCAGCCAGCGCATTAAGGCGCTGTCGTCGCTTTCTTTTTTGAGCTGCTTTAATTTGGCTCCGATCATTTCCAGCTCCAGGTCTGCTGCATCCAGATCATTACCGAATCTTAAAGCCTCTTGATTACCGGAGATATGAAAGATATTCCCGAACAACCGCCTGATTGGCTGATAAATCCTCCGGGAGACAAGATTAGCGCTTACCGATACAGCAGCAATGAGGAACAGACATAACAAGACAAGGATATTGCGGAGCCTTGAAATATCACGGACGCTGTCCTTATAGGATGTCTCGGATAAGAACCACAGCTTGTCCCGGGGAGAATAGATGAAGGTAATCAATTGCGGTTCTTCAGCGCCCTTATAAACAAAGGAACCCCGCTCGTAAGGAGAGGCAATGACACGGCTCAGCATTTCAGCATCCAACGAAGTACCGGAAAGTGTGCTGTGCATGAGTACACTGCCCTGCTCGTCAAGGACAGCATACCGGGTAGATTCCTCGGTCTTTTGCGAAAACAGGTTCTTCTGCAGCTTGCCGAGGTTGACAGTCAGCGCAACGCCTCCGTAATACTCGCTATGTGCGAACGCCATGTCGTTATAGAAGACAATCATCAGGGTCATGGGGGTTCCGTCGTTCATGACAGCCTTCCATAGAAAGGGAGAGTCAACGAGCTGGCTGCCCTTCACCAATTCAAACAGCTCCTGCTTGGATTCAGCGCTAAGCGGCATATTTTCAAACATCGCAACAGGCTTGTCCACCCCGAAAATATAGGCATTCTCCAGATATTGATTGACGACCAGGGCCCCGCGTACCTGACTGAGGGCATTGTAGAGCTGATCGCTCCATTCCGTGTCACCGCTCATCATCAGAGAGTTGATATTCGGGTTCGCGTAGAAGTCCATCGTGTAGTTCTGGACGATTTCTTTATAATTCGTAAAAACGGTCTCCGTATTCAGCAGTACATTCTGGTTTGCCTTGTTGACATTGGAGATGGAAATATTCCTGTACAGGTAGAAGATCACGGTGGCCAGAACGAGAATACAGCAAACAGAAATGAGGGTGAAGCTGACAAAGAGGCGGGTATAGAGCGTCCTTCTTTTTCCCAAGATGATCTCCCCTTTAAATGGTAGTTCTTTCTCCATTTTAGAGGTGCAGGTGTTCAACTGACAAGCACTGAATTTATTTAAAATAGCATGAAAGTATAAAAATATATAAATATGACATACAACGATCAAGAAAATTAAATTTGGTTGTACTATAATTGTTTATGCTTACAATTCATTTATGTGAAGGGAGCCTTTTGCCTTGAGAACATTTCGCAATCCGATACTGCCTGGATTTTACCCCGACCCTTCGGCTATTCGAGTCGGCGAGGACTACTATCTGGTAACTTCAAGCTTTGAATTTTTCCCCGGCGTTCCGATTTTTCACAGCAAGGACCTGGTAAATTGGAAGCAGCTCGGCCATGTGCTGGACCGTCCGTCCCAGCTTAACCTGGACAACATTATCCCATCCAGAGGAATCTGGGCGCCAACCTTACGGTATCATGAGGGTGTTTTTTATATGATCACGACGTATGTCGATAATGACAAGGAGCAGCACAACTTCTATGTCACTGCAACAGATCCTGCCGGGGACTGGTCTGATCCCGTATGGCTGGAGGATGCTCCGGGAATCGACCCATCCCTGTTCTTTGACGATGACGGGAAAGTGTATTACACGGGGAACCGCGTTCCTCCTGAAGGTCAGGACTACCCGAAGCATATGGATATTTGGCTGCAGGAGATTGATTTGGAGTCGGGCAAGCTGGTTGGGCCCAAGCACAGCATTTGGCAGGGGGCTCTAAAAGTGGGCCATGCCCAGGAAGGACCGCATATCTATAAAATCGGAGGCTGGTACTATGTGCTGATTGCCGAGGGCGGCACCGGCCATACCCATGCAGTCACGATTGCCAGAAGCCGCAACGTACTTGGCCCTTATGAGGGGAACAAAGCAAATCCGATCTTGACCCATCGTCATCTGGGAAGAGGCTATCCGATCGTTAACGTCGGTCATGCCGAGCTTGTGGAAACCCAGCATGGGGATTGGTGGATGTTCTGTCTGGCCTCCCGAACTTGCGGAGGATACTACCGCAATCTGGGAAGAGAGACCTTCCTGACACCGGTAAGCTGGGAGAATGAATGGCCTGTCGTGAACCCGGGAAAAGGGGTGGTTGAATTTGAAAGTGCAGCACCTGACTTGCCGGAGCAAAAATGGCCTCAGTCTCCGGCGCGTGATGATTTCACGGACGGCGAGCTTGCACTGGTATGGAACTTCCTGCGAACCCCCCGCGGTGAGTTCTGGAGTCTGTCCGACCGTCCGGGTTATCTGCGGCTTCAGCTTAAGCCGGAGCGTCTGTCGGATCTGGCAAACCCTTCATTTGTGGGGCGCAGGCAGCAGCATTTGAGCTTCCGGGCGGCGGCGGATATGACGTTTGCTCCCCAGGCAGAGGGTGAAGTTGCCGGGCTGGTTCTGCTGCAGAATGAGAACTATCATTTCCGTTATGAGCTGGGGCTGGAGGCAGGCAAGCTGGCACTTCGCCTGTTCGAACGCCGTAATGGCCAGGAGAAGCAGCTCGCCTCTGTACCTTATAACTCAGAAAAGGTACAGCTACAGGTCGAAGCGAGAGGACAGGATTATAGCTTCTATTACCGGACAGATGAGAGAGAGAAATGGAAGCTGCTGCTTGGCGGAGCTAATGGAACCGTGCTCAGCACGGATCTGGCCGGTGGTTTCACCGGAGCGTATATGGGGATGTATGCCAGCTCTCAGGGAGCAGAAAGCTCACGCTATGCCGACTTTGATTGGTTTAGCTATGAGGAGCTCAACTAGGCGGGGAGGAATGCTGTCATGATGAACGATATTCAGGGTCAGGCATATCCGGTGCCCGAGTTGCCTTCCATTCCTGAGCGTACCTTTCATGTAACCGATTATGGAGCGAATGGAGACGGACTGTCGCTCTGCACTGCTGCTATTCAGGCAGCACTGGACGATTGCGCCTCATCGGGCGGAGGGATGGTAGTCATCCCCCCAGGTGTTTGGCGGACAGGACCGCTTACACTCCATAGCCGGCTCAATCTTTGCGTGGAACGGGGAGCCCTGCTGCAGTTTGACTCCGATTTCACCCTGTATCCCCTTGTGCAGTCCCACTATGAGGGGAATTCCGGTTGGCGCTGCCAGGCACCCTTGGATGGTGCCGGCCTAAGTGATGTGGCGATTACAGGCCAAGGGATTATCGATGGAGGCGGCGAGGGATGGAGACCGGTAAAGCGCTTCAAAATGACGGAGCAGCAGTGGGATCGGCTGACCGCTTCCGGAGGAGCGCTTGATTCGGACGGCGAGATCTGGTGGCCTTCCCTTGCTGCACTGGAAGGGGAGGGCATCTGCCGGAAGCTGCAGGACGAAGGTGAGACGAGCCGGGAAGCTTATATGGCTGCCCGTGCTTATCTCCGTCCGGTGTTGCTGAGCTTGCGAGGCTGCCGGAGAGTGCTGCTGGAGGGGCCGACCTTTCAGAATTCTCCGGCCTGGTGTCTTCATCCTCAGGGATGTGAGCAAATTACCGTGCGAAATATCCGGGTGCGAAATCCATGGTACTCGCAGAATGGAGACGGCCTGGATCTGGAATCCTGCTCTCACGCCCTCGTCGAGCACTGCAGCTTCGATGTAGGGGATGACGCTATTTGCTTGAAATCAGGAAAGGACGAGGAAGGGCGCAGACTGGGTATGCCCAGTCAGTACATCACCATTCGCCATTGCACGGTCTATCATGGTCATGGCGGCGTCGTCATCGGCAGCGAGATGTCCGGAGGCGTTCGGGCGGTCAGGGTGAATCATTGTACATTTATCGGCACCGATATCGGATTGCGTTTCAAAAGTGTTCGGGGGAGAGGCGGCGTCGTCGAGGATATTGTCATGGAAAATATTCTGATGAGCGGTATTGTGCATGAAGCCGTGTCCTTCCATCTGTTCTATGCAGGGGTTGAAGGCTCGGAAGGATACATGGACGATCCGGTTCCGGTGACCGAGGAAACCCCGGTATTTCGGAATATCCGGCTGAGCAATGTGATTTGCCGCGGAGCGGATACCGCCCTGCTCGTCAATGGTCTGCCGGAGATGCCGCTGACCGACCTCGGCATTACTAATTTTCGCGCAATGAGCCGGCGGGGCATTGTTCTGCGCAATGCCGACCGCTTGCTTCTGGATGAGATTGTCCTGCACACGGAAGAGCAGACACAGCCTAAGGTTGCGGCATACCGATGCGGCGATGTCCAACTGATCCGGTCCGGCGGGCTTTCGGTAACAACGATATAGCTGCAGCAGCACAGTAGGAGAGAAAGCCGGACTTTTATTATTCAGTACGGGATGGAGCTCTTTGTGACCGGGCTTCTTTCCGATATTGAAGCGGAGTAAGTCCGGTCACTCTTTTAAAGGTTTTATTAAAATGAGATAAATGCTCGAACCCGATTGCCGGAGCGATCTCTTGAATCTTGTCCGAAGACTCGGCAAGCAGCCGTTCCGCCTCCTTGACACGAAGATGAACGATATATTCGCGAAAATGAAAGCCCGTGAACCGATAGAATACCCGGCTTAAATAGGAAGGACTGATGAAAAAGTGCTTGGCTGTCTCTTCGATGGTCAGCGTCTTATTATAATGGGTGCGAATAAAGGTGGCTACATCGGTTACCAGCTCATGAAGCGGATGCTTGCGTTCTCCAGCCTGGGGAGGAGGAGTTGAGCGCTGCAGCAAAATCAGCAGTTCGGTCAGCAAAGCGATGACAGAGCTTTCATAGTAAGGCTTCTCTAGCCGGCATTCCTCCAGCATTCGGTTCAGGAGACTTTGCGCATCGTTCTGTTCACGCAAGCTCAGTCTGAACAGGCGGTATCTCCGTCCATAAAACCAGGCGGATTCATCGCGGAGCGCAGGGGGAAGCAGCGCAGGATCGAAGTGGATCAGAATCCGCTCAAATTCGGCAATTTCGGAGCTGGCGGTGGAGTGAAGCTCCCCGCCGGGAATCAGAATGAGCTCTCCTTTATGGACGGTAACGACTCGATTATCCACAAAATAGACGCGTTCGCCCTCTGATAAGTAATAGAGCTCTGTCCATGGATGGCTATGAGGACGCGGCATGGCGGTGACGCCTTTGCGCATCATATGCTGAATGCTGTAACGTCCCTGCTCGATTTGATATTTGGGGTTTGGGCCAGTTACTTTAGTCATTGTGAGCTGCCTCTTTTCTTAGAACAATCTCTTATAATGCGTGTTCAAAAAGTCAGCTTTTCAGCACCGAGAAGGTTGCGAGAACCCGACGAAGGAGGAACGGAGTGTAGGCAGAACCTACATGAGTGAAATGCTTCCAAAGGAAGCATACCTCGTAAGCATCCGCTCGGACTTCGAGGGTGAACGTAAGATTCGATGTCGAATCAACCCCTTGGAACACTTCGTGATCAAAAGATGACTTTTTGAACTACCTCTTATAGAATAAATACCTTGAAATTCGAAAGGAGTCAAACATGCTGATCACGGTTTCCAAACAAGGCGATGAGGGCTTCGGTAGTCTGCAGGCAGCGCTGGATTCCATTCCGCGGGGCCACAAATCGGAAGTGACGATACGGATCAAGCCCGGCGTCTATGAAGAGAAGATTACGGTGGGCCCGGAGGCTCCGCCGATCCTGTTGCTTGGGGAAGACCCGCAGTCGACAATCCTATCCTGGTCGGATAATGCGCATACGCTTGCTCCGGATGGAGAGCCGCTCGGAACCTTCAGAAGCGGTACGCTGAATGTATTTGCGGAGAACTTCACGGCCGAGAATTTGACGATCCGCAATACCTCCGGGCCCGGGACCGGGCAAGCGGTGGCAGCCTTCGTGGATGCCGGACGGGCGGTGTTCCGCCGCGTGAGCTTGCTTGGCGATCAGGATACGCTATATACCGGATGCGGCAAGCAATATTACCACGAGTGCTACATCGAAGGAGATGTGGATTATATATTCGGCGCGGCGACGGCGTTGTTTGACCGCTGCCATCTGCATAACAAGCGATCTCGCGGGTACATTACCGCCGCATCCACACCGGAAGGCGAGCCGTTCGGTTATGTGTTCCTGGACTGCCGCATCACCGGTGCCGAAGGGGTAAGCGAGGTGTACCTGGGACGTCCATGGCGTCCGCATGCGCATGTCGCTTTTATTCGTACTCAGATGGATGCTTCGATTATCGGAGAAGGCTGGCACAACTGGGGACAGCCTGACCGCGAGCAGACCAGCCGGTATGAGGAATTCAGCAGCAGCGGTCCCGGTGCAAACCCTGCGGCCAGAGCAGCTTGGTCCCGTCAACTGACAGACAAGGAAGCCGCGGAGTATCGAGTGATTACGGTGCTGGACGGCTGGCATCCCGAAGGTTACTAAGGCGTTCTCCGCAAGGTATCGCTACATCAGTTAGGAAGGGAGAAGCGTGCATGTCCACATTGGAGCAGTTTATGAAAGGATTGACCGATGCCGCACCCCGCAGGGGATCATTTCACCAAGATATTTCCTTTGAGGAATGGAGGGCAAAGCTTGCAGACGGCTTGACGGCACGGCTTGGCTGGTTCCCGGAATCTCCGGCGGAGCTGCAGCCGGTTAGGCTTGAACAGGTATCCTGCCCCGGTTATATACGGGAACGGATAGAAATCACGACCTGCGAGGGAATGCGCATGGCAGTCTATATCCTGCGGCCAGAACGCCCGTTGGCTTCACCTGCTCCGGCGGTTATTGCTGTTCATGGACACGGCTATGGCAGCCGGGATATCGTCGGTCTGATGGCGGACGGAACGGAGCGCACGGGACCGCCTGGATTGCATAAGGATTTCGCAGTGTCCCTGGTAAAGCAAGGCTTTATCGTCGCGGCTCCGGAACTGCTTGGATTTGGGGATAGAAGGCTGGCGGAGGACATAGCCAGCGGAGATCCGGCGAAAAATTCCTGCTACCGCCTGTCCACGGCCTTGCTGCTGGCCGGGCAAACGATGGCGGGATTCCGTATTTATGAGAATATGAGGGTGCTGGACTATTTACGAACCCTCGAAGAAGTGGCGCCGGACCGCATAGGTATTATGGGGATTTCCGGCGGAGGCTTGGTAGCCGGCTTCACGGCTGCGTTAGATGAACGAATTGCCTGTGCGGTGGTTAGCGGCTATGCGGGCACTTTTGCATCCAGTATTTTAACCCGGCACCATTGCCTTGATAACTATATCCCCGGGATTTTGCTGGAGGCCGAAATGCCGGATTTACTTGGCTTGATCGCTCCACGCGGGTTGTTTCTGGAATCGGGAGATACCGACCACTTATTCGGACCGGGGGGAGCAAGGCAGGCGCTCGACCGGCTCAGGCAGATCTATGATGCGGCGGGCTGCTCTGAGCAGGTAGAGGCAGACTTTTTTGCCGGGGGACACGAGATCCATGGTGATCCGGCATTCGCCTGGCTGCGAGAGCAGTTAGCGGATGAACGCCGTCCTGTTTAGCGCAGCCAATCGACAGGAGGAATCTACGGAGCTTTTGCGTGACTAATTGTAATTGTTCAGTCCATGCTCGCGGATGAGGTTGAGCTCCTCCGGAGTCATCAGGCCGGATCGATACAAATTCAGATATTCCTCCGAAACGCTTTGGTTAAAAATCAGCAAGTCATCTGTGTTGATCGTCACCGGGACTCCGTGATCGAAGAGGGTGCGGATGGGATGCTTATCATAGCTGTCCGCTACCTTCAGCATCACATTGCTGGTAGGGCATACATGCAGGGTAATAAGGTGATTGGCCAGCCATTTCATGATCTGAGGCGATTCAGCGGCGGCGATGCCGTGATGAACCTCCTGTAATTCAAGCTCCTCAACGGCTTCCATTACATCGTCGGCGGAGCCGAACTCCCCGACATGGGCACGAAGCTTCACCCCGCAGGATTGGGCGCACCGATATACAGGCTTGAAAGCAGTAATGGGTTGGGCGAGCTCATTATTGCATATATCGATTGACGTAAACCAGCCGTAGGAGAACAATTCCTCAACCCGATTCAGGATCGCTTCCGGTTGGTCTGCCCGGTCCAAGGCTAATTCCGGATAAAATTTCGTGCGGGGAGCAAAGCGCTGATGAAGGTCATTAATCGTAGTCATGAAATGCTCCATGGAGCCAAGGGAATCCACTTCCCCCATGCCGAAGCTCATGGACAGTACGGTGACTTGATCCTGGTGCGCTTGGGCAAAGGAGGCTTCGATTCGCTTAAGGTATCCCTGAAGTCCTTGACAATGCACCTTAATATTTTCCTCAAACCACTGCTGCATCTCGCTCAAATCCTCAAACGGCTGAATCGGGGGATGGATGGAGGTTCCAGCCCATTGCCCGATATAGCTCATACTTCCTCCGCGTCCGGCGTGGTTATGTAGATCGCTCTTGGGGATGTGTTGCAATTCGGCTAAGGAATCAAGAGTAAGCGCCTGGATAAATGCATCCTTCATAAACCGTAACCCCTTCCAATCTGCTTGTTGACTATCTATTCGTATCATGATAACATATATTTCGTTGCCGCTAAATCAACGGCATCACAAAAATGCGGTCGTGGCGGAATTGGCAGACGCGCACGGTTCAGGTCCGTGTGGGCTAACCCCCCGTGGAGGTTCGAGTCCTCTCGACCGCACCATTCCTAAGATGAATAAGCTCTTGAATTTCCCGATGGGGGAGTTCAAGAGCTTTTTGCATGATTGGAACTTGCATCGTGTTGTCCTTCATTCGATTGATGTCTTTCACGGGCAAGTTGATGTACGCTCGACTCGATTTGTAAGCCATTTTGGTCATTTATATCGGGCTCCATTACTCGAGTCTTTCTTTTAACGGAAGATAGATGGAAAGATCATCTTCAATGATAAATATGTGTATCTCCAATTCGATTCCTTCCCTCCCTATGGAACACCATTTGATTTAAGTAGTTATTGATATGAATATTTACTTCAACTGGATTGTCTTGGTTAGAATTATGACCCGCGTTTGTTATCATATAGAATGTGCAGGTTGGCTCTGAATCCGCCCACGGTTTTGCTATCTTGCGAATATTTCCGGATGTATCTTTGTCACCACACAGCAATAAAAACGGAACTTTCATTTTATAAGCGGCATCCTCGTGAAGGCATTTTGTAACTCCAATCACGATATCAATCAAAGCTTCCTTTCCAACCTTATAGAAGCATTCTTCGACATATTCTTTTACTTCCTGACTTAAGCCGCATGCATTAGCACTCTGTCTAACTAATAACTTCCATGGATACAGTTCAAACATTAGTTTAGTAACCGATAAAGTAATTTTTTCCATCTTGCTTATTTTTGCCGTATTATTTGTACAATCTATCAATACGAGGCCATGAACTTTTTCCGGATAGTAGTAAGCCATATCTTGAGCAAGATTCCCACCCATGGATTGCCCTATAAATACGGCTTTATGAATTTGTTCTATCTCCATGATTTTAAGTAAATCATCTAACAGCTGTTTCATAGAAAACTTTATTGTACTAGGAATAGATCTCCCATGCGAACGGGCATCCCATAATAGAATATTGTACTCTTCCGGCACTATCTTTACCTGCTCTTTAAACATTCTGTGATCGACCCCTGCTCCATGCAAGAAAATCACCCATTGATCTGCCTTCTCTTTGATTTCTACACGATAGAAGATAGAACAACCCTTATAATTTAGAGCCTTATTCTCAAACATTACGCTGCCCCCTGTTCTTCCACTCATCACGCGCTTTTTCATGCGCAGAATACATCAACTGACACCATTCTCTCATCTCTTTTGCGGAAGAGTTATCTATATTAGGGCCGGAGTCAAGAATGTTCATCAACGTACTGAATCCATTCATTCTGGTCGTTAGTGCATTTTCCCATGCAGATTCAGCCATCACATAATAATCAGTTCTGCCTCGCTGTACCGCCGTTTTTTCGATAAGACCATAATTGATCAAAAGTCGCAGATTCGTAGAAACACTTGCTCTGCTTATGTCTAAGGCAGTTGAAAGATTCTCAGCGGAAATAGGACTATCACGCAAAATAATATAACCCAATATTCTCCCGCCAATTTTGGGTATCCCATGACTTTCATAATAAAAGCCCAATCTATCAATAAAATTCTTTTGGTCTTCGCTTAATACGAATTCATTATTCCCCATTTGTTCTGCCTCCTTAATATAAACAACTTATCATTTTTATTTATTTTAGTATATACTGAAATTAGTGCGGAAGATTTCTCCTACACCTTGCAGGCGACGAAACGTGCAACGATCGTCGGAGAAACCACCAGTGGCGGAGCGCATCCTACCGGACAGTTCGATGTCGGTCAAGGGTTCCTTGCTTTTATTCCCCATTCGCGCTCCATCAGCCCGATTACCAAGACGGATTGGGAGGGGACCGGCGTTATCCCTGATGTTCAGGTTCCGGCGGATCAGGCGTTGCAAAAGGCTATTGAGTTGATCGTTGACGCTAAGTCGAAGTGAGCCGGTGGTTATGACTACGATACAACAGGAAATGCATTCAATGTATGTTTGTCAGGCCCGTGTGGGCTAACCCCCCGTGAGGTTCGAGTCCTCTCGACCGCACCAATCCTAAGATGAATAAGCTCTTGAATTTCCCGATGGGGGAGTTCAAGAGCTTTTTTACTTAATGGCTTCAGCCAGTTAAGCACGCGAAGCGTACGAAACAAAACAACAGTTATACGGGTGCAAGATTTAAACATTTTACGGCTGGTTTTGAACAATTTCTGAATGTCAGGATAGATATAATTAGTTATATCATCAAAATTTGTAAGCGCTTTATTATCGTTGGATCAATCGAAAAGGGGGAGCATGCATGAATGAAGGAATCTTCAAAAAAAAAGACATTCAACCGTTTGGTTCTGTCTTTTACCGTGCTTTCTGTCGTTCTCATCGGTTCTATGGGCGGGTATTGCTATGTTCAAGTCAATCGGATAGCAAATACCGAGAAGGAAACAGCGACAGATGACACTGAGGCGTACGGGGGAGTGTCACTGCTTCCCTCCGGTCATTCGTCCCATCACTGGACGTACGCCATGTACAGGCCGGCGGATTCGATGGAACTGTTTACCGAAGAGATAAAGAAAGGGCTTTTAACGGCCTGCGGAATTATCGTTGTGTTCAGCATGGTCATCTCCTATTTGCTCTCGCGGCAGCTTTATGTGCCCATTAAAAACTTGATGGCCCGAGTGGGGAATCTCCAACCGCTTCCGTCCTCCGGCGCCAATGAGTACATGATCATTGGAGAGGCGTTTTCCTTCATGAAACATAAAATCGTGACCCTGGAATCCCAGGCCCGAAAAAACGACTTGGTCAACCTGTTGCTTGGCATCAGCCTGAATGCGGAATGGAAGGAATCGCCCCTGCTGAACGCCTCCTATTGCGCCGCCTATATCAAGCTGACGGAAGGCGATGTTGAGGCTTTGAAAACGGAATACGAACGGAACCGCTGCCTTCCGGGGGAATTCGTTGTCCTTAAGGCTGACGAGGCGGCCGTCATTTACTGCATGGAACGCGGACAGGAGCTCGTCGCGTCCGAGCTTGTCGGAGATTTGCAAGCCTTGCAGCACATCGTCGGCCCGGAGATCGGAATCAAAGCTGCCGTAGGCGGCTTTGTACGAACGTTAGAAGCGCTTCCGGAATCTTATCGGATGGCCCGGCAGGCAAGCCGGTATCATTTTATTTACGGCAATAATACGGTTATTTCCTCTGTCTTGCTCCAGACATTCAACGCCAACCCGCTTTTTTTTCATTTCGACCATTTCCGCAACGCGCTGAAAGCCGGCGATCAACGGGGCGTCGATGAATTTACCGATCATTTTCAGAAGACGTTACTGGAAGGAAAAGTGCAAATTGAAGCCGTAGAGTTGGCGGTCCTTCAACTGATCGCCCACTTGTACCAGTGCGTGATCGAGTTGGAAATGCAGCAGATCCTGCCAAGTCCGAGTTCGGTTGAGGCGTTGAAGAAAGATACGCTACATGAAACGATGGAGAATGTCCGGAAAATGTCCGCGCAAATGATCGAGTTGATAAACGCGGAGGGGAACCGGGCGCATGCCGAGGTGATCCGTACGTTGAAGGCGTATATATCGGAGCACTTGCATGAGGATTTGTCGCTGCAGATTTTATCCCAGGAAGTCTCGCTGGCACCGGCCTATGTTTCAACCCTGTTCAGCGAAGCGACGAAAAGCTCGTTTACCGAATATGTAACCAAGCTCAGACTGGATCAAGCCGCGGAACTGCTTATCGCTAATTCGCGGTTGCCGGTATCGGCCGTTGCCGAACGGGTCGGTTACAGGAACGTTCAATACTTCCACAGTAAATTCAAAGCGCGATTCGGCGTGACTCCCGTCCAATATCGAAAATCACAGCAGGGGTTTAAAGATTTTCAAACGCTATAACCGAACAAACCGCGATGCTTTGTTTCAGAAAGAACCGCCTGACACGACATTCCGGGCGTTTTTTTCTTTATAAATCTAAAGAAATCAAACTTTCGGGAGACGCCAAAACGAAAGATGACGGGATTTGGGGAGCCCCTGGGTCGGGTTGAAACACTTCTGCCAAGACAAAACCGCAATCATCGTGACTCACAGGCTGGGTTCGGTTCAGATCGCCGATAGAATTATCGTATTAAAGGCGTGTTGATGGCAAAGGCAACGGACGTTTCAAACCGAAAAGGCTACGATGTCGTTTCATCGTAGCCTTTTCTTTGTGCTTTCCGCATACTGGGATAATCTGGATCTTACGCGCCCAAGAACATTTTCATATCGTCCTCGACGTTCGTAATTCCGCCGATGCCGAATTTCTCAACCAGGATGTTGGCCACGTTCGGCGAAAGGAACGCGGGGAGCGTCGGGCCCAGGTGGATGTTCTTCACGCCGAGGTAGAGTAAGGCAAGCAGGACGATCACCGCTTTTTGCTCATACCAGGCGATATTGTACGAAATCGGCAGTTCGTTGATATCCTCCAGGCCCAGGATCTCCTTCAGTTTCAGAGCGATGACGGCAAGGGAATAAGAGTCGTTGCACTGTCCGGCGTCTAGGACGCGAGGGATGCCTCCGATTTCACCCAACTCGAGCTTGTTGTATTTGTACTTCGCGCATCCCGCGGTCAAAATGACCGTATCTCCGGGAAGTTCCTGGGCGAATTCCGTATAGTAGTTGCGCGACTTCATCCGTCCATCGCAGCCGGCCATGACGAAAAAGCGCTTGATCGCCCCGGTCTTCACGGCATCCACGACCTGATCGGCGATCCCGGTTACGGTATGATGGGCAAAGCCGCCGACGATTTCGCCGTTCTCCAGCTCGGTTGGCGGGCTGCACCGCTTGGCGCGGGCGATGATTTCCGAGAAGTCCTTCGGCTGCCCTTCAGGACCTTCCGGAATATGCCGTACGCCGGGATATCCGGTGTTACCGGTCGTATAGATCCGGTCCATGTAGCTGGATTTCGGCGGGACGATACAGTTGGTGGTCATCAGAACCGGCCCGTTGAAAGCGGCGAATTCCGTCGTTTGCTGCCACCAGGCATTCCCGTAGTTGCCGACGAAATGCTCGTATTTCTTGAAGGCCGGATAGTAATGGGCCGGCAGCATTTCACTGTGCGTGTACACATCGACCCCCGTGCCTTCGGTTTGCCGCAGCAATTCCTCCAAGTCTTTCAAGTCATGTCCGCTGATGAGGATGCCCGGCCGGTCGCGGACGCCGATATTCACCCGGGTTACTTCCGGATGCCCATAGGTTCCGGTATTGGCCCGATCGAGCAGGGACATGGCTTCCACGCCGAATTTGCCCGCCTCCATGACCAAAGCAACGAGATCGTCCGCGGTTAAGGCATCGTCCAAAGTGGCGGCGAGGGCCCGGCGCATAAATAGATCGATAGCCGCATCCGAATGGTTCAGGTGAAAAGCATGATACGTGTAAGCGGCCATACCTTTAAGGCCATAGGTCAACAGTTCACGCAAAGAGCGGATGTCCGGATCGGTTGTGGCGAGAACGCCGACTTGCTTGGCCTTGGCGTCAAACGAGGCTTCGTCGTCAGCCAGCCAAACCGCGGCATCGGGAAGCGCAGCGTCGTCGACGGAGTGCCGTTTGTCCCAGTGGCTTCGGACGTCGGCCCGCAGCGCGAGCGCTTCCTGGATTTTGGCGATGAACACGTCGCGGTCAAAATTAGCGTTCGTAATCGTAGCAAAGAGAGAATCCATAATGAAGACGGAAATCCGTTTCTCCAACACTTCGGGGAGGCGGGCATCGATCGAAAGAAACGAGATGCCTTTCAATACATAGATCAGCAGATCCTGCAGGTTGGCGACATCATGCGGTTTCCCGCAAACGCCTTTAATCGTGCAGCCGGTTCCTCCGGCCGACTCCTGACACTGAAAACAAAACATGGATGACTGCTGGGTGCCAACAGGGGATACTGATGAGGTCATCTTAAAAAAACCTCCTATGGAAAAATATAGTAGAAATATGCAGCTAACATCCAGAAGCATAACGCCGGGAGCAAGGTGGTCAGGTGATTTCAATCACATTTTTAACAGGGACGAACGGTTACAAAACAAATGTCTTCAAGTTGACAAATTCACTATTTTTCGTTGATATAACATTCTGATTGACTGGTCCATCTAATCTTACAGAGGGCCCTCAGAGATGAAATTCGTGCAGCAAGATATGGAACTGGAAGTCAAGCGAGCGCAGCAGGGAGATCGTGAGGCGTTTATCCGGCTGTTCCGGAGGCTGGAGCCCGAACTGTACAGCTTGGCGAAGTCCATTGTGGGACGTGATGAAGACTGTGCAGACGCGTTTCAGGAAACGACGCTTAAGGCGTATTAATCAATCAAGCCGATCTTCTTGAAACCAAACCTAACGATTTATTTAGCGGACGGACTCTTTCGCCTAGAGCGACGGTCCTCCCCCTTACGGCGCCACTTCGACAAAGGTAGCGTCGGCATGAAATGTCGCTCCGCTTCCGGACTGTCCCACCATCAGATAATCGAAATGACGCAAATATTTGCTCGCATCCGTCCATAGTTGGTAAGATGACTTCTTCGGGTCCGACAGTCCGGCCACACGCCGGAAGGTGGCGTCATTGTTGTACGTGGCCGTGTTGTCGCTCTGATCCAGCCATACCTCTCCGTTTGCGCGAACTCTCAGGTACCGGCCCGGGTAGTTGACGGACTCAAACGATACCCCGTTCCGATCGGCCAGGCCGGGAACGATTTTAAATAAGGCATCCTGCTCCGGGGTAACGTTGGCATCCAGTTGGGCCCGATAGTTGCTATGACGAATGTAGCGGTCCGGGAAGTTATGCGATTGGAGGCGGACGTTCACGGATACGGGTTCGATCTGCCATTGCTGGTGACTGCCAAGCGTATACCGCCATTGATGGACCGGCGTACCTTCGGCCGTAGAGGCGTTCACCACATCGGCGGGTTTATTCGAATGCACGGGTGTGATCCGGTAATAACCATCGCCGACGGGAAGAAAAGCAAACTTCTGATTGTCCCCGCTATTGCCGCTCCACAGCTGGAACTTGGCACCATGCTCCAGCGACCCGCTGGCAATATCGAGGGAAAGTCCGCTCTCTGCATTATTAATACTGTATTGGCCTCCACCAAGATGAGTCACAATCCATTGCTGACGGGAGCCGCCGGTGTACGTAGATTTCCGCACTTCCGAGCCGCTCGCGCTGCCGCTTGCTTCCAAGGCTTTGCCGTCAAGACGCAAGGTGAAACGGTATGTCCCGTCAGGAATATTGCCGCTCGGGAGCTTCGCCGTTCCTCCGCTGCCTGCCGGCCTTGTGTAGAGCAGCGTGCCGAATCCGAGTTGGTCGAAGGTTGAGGCATATCGCATATCGGGGCCGCTTTCGGGTCTCGTCTTGGCGGCGCGGGCGGCGATGTTGGGCGCATTAAGCCCTTTGCGGTTGACGTAATGGTTGTAGATCATCTCCCAGATCGGTCGATATTCATCACGGTTGGCGCCGGATATCGCCGTGTGCGTTTGCACGGCGCCGTTTGTGCCGGAGCCCCATTCATAGGTTGCGAACGGGACGTTGTCATCCCCGTTGTTGTATTTGGCTACGTATTCGGCGGCGCGTAAGAAACGGTTGTTGGCCCAGCCGTACAAATCATCGCCTTGATTCCAAGCCATCTCGTTAATGGTGGCCATCAAACCGATGCCGAGTTGCGTGTGCGCCTGATCGCGCCCGGACTCTTGCCATTGGGCGAGCCCGTTCGGGTGCAGAAATGGAATCGCGTTATAGATCGAACCGTTGCCTGCACCGTATTTGAAATATTCGATGCCGATATCGTAAATATCGCGGCGGTCGCAAAAGATACCGATCGCCACGGTAGCCGCCATATTGGCCAAATCCCAGTTCGCCCAGTAATTTTGAATGTACGCATCATTATGATCGCGGCCGTGTTCGTTGCCGATCAAGAATCGTTCGACGAGCGGTTTGTAAAACACATTGATCAGCATGTCCTGCATCCGGGCAACATCAAACCCGGGATAGTCCCGCATCAGCTCGGCTGCATTCGCCATTTGATATCCGTTCAGACCGGATGCCAGATAACGGTCGGCGCTGCCGGTAAGGGTCGTCAGCGTGGAGGACCAGGAGTTGAGAATGTCGCGGGCCGTATCGCCATGAGCCGTGCTGCCGCTGATCTTCCAGCGCAGCGCATTCTGATAGGCGCGGGCGATATCGTTGTATAGAAGAGCCACATTATCGCCGCTCCCGCCGCGACTAATCGTGGCCGTGGCGCGCGGAGTCCAGCCAGCTTGGGACAGCGGACTGTTCACCAATTGGTTCCAACCGTCCAAATAAGGCTGCGTGCCAGCATTCACCATTTGCTTAACGCGGTCCAGATCCGCCTGGGTGTGCAATAAACCGGGATGAACAAAAGCGGCTGCTGCAACAGCTTTAGGAACTTCAGCAGCTTCCGCCTTCCGATCGGTCATGCCGCTAAACGGACTTAATAAAAGGCTCAAAAGAATAAGCATTGTCCAACATTTCTTCATCATTAAACCTGCCCCTCTAACAAAATTTAAAATCGATAATCAGTAAAAAACGAAAGCGCTCCCACGTTTACAATAAACGATCTCGAAACAAGAATAAATTGCTAAATCATTAAAATAAATCCACTATCTTTAGAATGCTTCTACCAAGCTGCCGAAGTGAAGTTGAGGTTACGGTGTCAAAGAATTTATAAGTAATTGAAAAAATTTGAAATAGATGCCAAATCAGAACTTTGTTATGATTAGCCGTGCTTCCGTTATTTTTAACTGGTAACGGTATCTATCGCTTCTCCCGACAATGTTCGGAATCGGGTGGACTTTGGCGAAGGAGCTGCGGTACGGCTCAGCGGCATCTTCTTGCTGCCGAGGACATCGTATGCGGGCCGGATGAACGGGGTCGTCGTGCAGGGTTCCAACGACAGGGCGGCCTGGACCGATTTGACCGCGCCGGTAACGGGAGCGGCCGAAGGCGTTTGGACTTATCTTGATAACGCCAAGCTGTTGGACAGCGGCGATTACCGTTATTTACGAATTTACAACGGCGCATCCTGGAACGGGAATCTGGCCGAAGCCGAATTTTATGGAGAGCTCGGCACGAACAATGCCTTATAGCTTCATGAGGATCGTACTCTTATTCTTCTATGAGAAATTTTAATTTTAAATCATCTAAATTTTAGACGAGGATGTGTCGAAATATGTATTATAATGACGAAATATAACCAGAGGAGATACCGCTTATGATGAAAACAATCCGCTTTAACGCTTTACGTCCCAAGTTTCTTTTGCTCTGTCTTTTGCTTTTGGCTGTCCCTTCGCTTCTGCTTGGCTACTTGGCTTATAATACTTCCAAGCAACAACTGGATGCGTCGGGCCAAGCCCAGTTGAAAAACAGCGTTCGTTTGGGGATCGCCATGATCAACAATTTGGACAAAGAAGTCAAAGCGGGCCATTTAACGCTTGAGCAAGCGCAGGATATGTTCCGTGAGGAGATTCTTGGGCCCAAAGGCACAGATAATACACGACCGATTAACTTTAAATACGTGGTCGGCCAAAGCGGATACTTATATGCGGTCGATAAAAGCGGCATCTCCGTTATGAATCCCGCCAACGAGGGAGCGGACATGAATACGATCGTGACCGAAGACGGCGTGGAAATGGGCAAAACGATCATCGAACTAGGCACGGCCGGGGGAGGCTTTTACACCTACATCTGGAACAATCCGGTCTCCGGTGAAGACGAAACTAAAATTTCTTATGTGGAAATGGACGAAAACTGGGGGTGGATTGTAGGTTCGGGGGCTTATATGAGCGAGTTTAATCAAGGGGCAAACGAGGTGCTGCGCATTCTCGTCATGACTTTGGCGATCTCTTTGGCGATCGGCGCAATCGCCGCAGGGCTGTTCGTCAACTCGATCGTGAAGCCGATCTCCGTGATGGCCCGACAAGTGGAAAAAGTAGCCGACGGCGATTTGACGATGGAACCGATGACCGTCAAAAATAAAGACGAAGTGGGAAGATTGGCGGAAGGCTTTAACACAATGACCGGCAACCTGAGAGCGTTGATTCGTCATGTATCAGGCAGTTCCGAGCAGGTGGCCGCTTCATCCGAAGAATTGAACGCAAGTGCGCAACAAACGTCCAAAGCCACCGAACAAATTGCGCTTTCCGCCCAGGAAGTGGCGGTGGGAGCGGAGCAACAGGTCAAAACCGCGAACGATGCCAATGAGGTCGTCAGCGAAATTTCCAAAGGCATGGAGCAGGTAGCTCATTCGATTCAGGCGGTTGCCGAAGCGGCCGTAAGCGCAAATGAGGAAACCGTAAAGGGCCATGAAGTGGTTAAGCAAACGGCGGAGCAAATGAGCGTGGTGCAGGAGCGGGTTGAAGCGACGGCCCAGGTGATCCACACGTTAGGGGAGAAATCCGGCGAGATCGGAGAAGTCATATCTTTGATTACGGAGATCGCCAATCAAACCAATTTGCTTGCCTTGAATGCGGCGATTGAGGCGGCCAGAGCCGGGGAAGACGGCAAAGGCTTCGCCGTAGTGGCTAATGAGGTTCGAAAATTGGCCGGGCAATCCTCCGTAGCCGCCGATAAGATACGCTTGATGATTCAGGACATTCAAAATGAAACCCGGGGCGCGGTTACGGCTATTCTGGAGGGAACTCGCGCCGTTGACGAAGGGTTGAGGCAAACCCGGGAAACAGGAGACAGCTTCAGGATCATCACCCGTATGATCGGCGAAGTATCCTCCCAATCCCAGGAGGTGTCCGCCGTTGTGCAGGAAGTTAGCGCATCTTCCCAGAACATGGTGGCAATGATCGAAGCTGTGGCGCTGATCTCCGATCAAACCGCCGGGAACTCCCAAAGTATGGCAGCGGCTTCCGAAGAGCAGCTGGCATCGATGGAAGAGATTACGGCCTCCGCGGCCAATTTGGCAAGTATGGCGGAAGAGCTGCAGAGTTTGGTAACCAAATTTAAAGCGTGATGTTTACCGGGAGGATGCCGGCCGCAGGGCCGTGTCATCCTCCCTTTTTATTCCCCATGAAATGCGCAGCAGCTTTTTCAGCAGCCGGACAACAACATGACGAATCCTTACGGCTTAACCGAGAGGGAACAGGATATTAATTGCCAAAGTGCTGGGTAATATTTCCGCTCAGTCCCGTTTCATGCTATCTTAAAGGGATGATTATATTCAAATTCTGGCGAATCATGGAGCGTAACTATGAACTATGACTGCTTAATTGTGGATGACGAGCGTGAGCTTGCGGAGACGACATGCGAATATTTCAATATGTTTGAGGTAAAAACGGCCTGTGTGACCAGCGCGGAGGCGTGCGAACAGTTCCTTCGGGAGCATGACACCTCGCTGATTCTTCTCGATATCAATCTTGGCGGGAGTTCGGGGTTTGAGCTGTGTAAAAAACTGCGGCGGACGATGGATCTCCCGATTCTATTTATCAGCGCCCGCAGCAGTGATGACGATGTGCTGATCGCCCTAAACATCGGAGGCGACGATTATATCCAAAAGCCGTATACACTAAGCGTTCTGCTGGCCAAGGTCAAAACCGTGCTCCGGCGTTACGGCAAACAACATCCCGCGGCGGACGTGCTGGAATTCGGGCAGGTGCAGATCGATTTGGCTCTTTCCCGTGTTCGGGTAAACGGCGAGGAAGTCAAATTCAAAACACTGGAGTACCGTCTGCTCTGCTATTTGGCACAGCATAAAAACCGGGTGGTGCCCAAAGAGGAGCTGTTCGCCAAGGTATGGGGCGACTCGATTACCGGTGACGGAACTCTAAACGTGCATATCCGTCATTTACGCGAAAAGATCGAGGATGATCCCAATCGTCCCCAATATATCAAAACGGTGTGGGGTACGGGATATGTGCTGGAGGATGGCAAGCGATGAGAATAAAGAGGATGCTCCTGACGCTGCTTGTGGTATGGATCCTCGGTTTCACGTTTGCGCTCCGGGTGATTGAAACGGACGTCGACCCCCGGTTTGATACGGTGATGGCGAACCGGTTGTTAAAGACGGTGGAAAGCCGCTGGAACGAGATTGAGGCAGGCGATTACAGCGGCATCCGGCAGCAATTTGTCGTGCTTGACTCACTCGGGAATGTGCGCTACCGGACGACAGACGGGCTGCCCGAAACCGTGAACGATGCCGTCAGGAACAGGGATGCGGTGCTCGATGTGGTGGTTTCGGGGCAGCCTGCGGGAAAACTGATCATCCACGATGATTACGGACAAACCATTCAGCGCAGCAAACGGCATTTGGCGACGGTGGCTCTGACCACATTTAGCGTTTTAATAGCAATGTGCGCGCTCTATGTCCTATTTTTAAACCGTTCTCTATTCCGGCCGTTCCGAAAGCTGCAAAAATTCGCCCTGCATGTGGCCCGCGGAAATCTGGACTACCCGCTTGAAATGGAAAAAAACAATCCATTCGGCGTTTTCACAGAAAGCTTTGACATGATGCGTGAGGAGCTGGCGGCGGCGCGGAAGAGCGAATATGAGGCCAACCGCAGCAAGAAGGAGCTTGTCGCCAGCTTGAGCCATGATATCAAGACGCCGGTCTCCTCCATCAAGGCGATCAGCGAATTGATGCTGGTGCGCGCAAACGATGAGAAGACGGTCAGCCAGCTAAGCATGATTCATGCCAAGGCCGAGCAAATCAATCGGCTGGTTACCGATATGTTCCATGCGACCTTAGAGGAATTGCAGGAACTGAAGGTGAATGTGACCGAGGAATACAGTTCAATCCTGCAAGAAATGATCGGGAACGTAAATTACGATGACCGGATTGAATGCGGACCTATTCCGGAATGCCTTATGTTGGTGGATCCCATACGTTTGCAGCAAGTTCTCGACAACGTTCTGAGCAACTCTTACAAATACGCGGGAACCAGGATTGAAATCAATGCATATATTCATCGGGACAGGCTGCAGGTCGAGATATTGGATTACGGAGAAGGAGTCAGCCCGGAGGAGCTGCCGTTACTGTTTAACAAGTTTTACCGCGGCCGCAACATCGAAAACCAGGCCGGGGCCGGGCTGGGGCTGTTTATTTCCCGATATTTGATGCGGAGCATGCAAGGCGATATCGAGTGTCATAACCGTACCGACGGTTTTACCGTCACCCTGAGCATCAAGTTGGCCTGACCTATTTAAGGAATGGTTAAGGATTAGACAAAGATTAACTAAGAATTGATCTTGTAGGATAGTAATGCAGCGGACAACCTATGGTGCAATTCGTCGACAAGGGAATGATCGTTTCGTGCCAAATAAGATATTGAGAACGGAGAAACTATGCAAAACCTTCTCCACGGGCGGAAATCAGCAGCATGTGCTCAAAAATCTGGACCTCGATATACTGGAGGGAGACTTTACGGTGATTATGGGCAGCTCCGGCTCCGGCAAATCGACGTTGCTCTATGCGCTCTCCGGCATGGACAAACCCACCTTGGGCGAGGTTTATTTTGATGGGAGAAATATTACGCGGTACACCGAAGACCAGCTTGCCGTTTTTCGCCGAACTCACTGCGGATTCGTGTTTCAGCAAACGCACCTGCTGGATCACATGAGCTTGATGGATAATGTGCTGGCGAGCGGACTGCTGGTGAACAGAAACAGGCGGGCGCTTACGGCCAAAGCGGAGCAGCTTTTAACTCAAGTCGGATTACCCGCCTCTTCCTGGGGCAAATTTCCGTCCCAGTTATCCGGCGGAGAAGCCCAGCGGGCCGGTATGGTCCGCGCCTGTATAAACAACCCGTTAGTCTTGTTCGCGGACGAGCCTACAGGCGCCCTTAATTCCGCGTCCGGCGACAGTGTGTTGGATGTGATGACGAGGATGAACCGAGACGGGCAGAGTATCGTGATGGTTACGCATGATCTGAAAACGGCTTTAAGGGGCAGCCGTATCCTGTATTTGCGCGACGGCACCATTTACGGTGACTTGACATTGGGGGCTTTCCAGGACGGACAAGACGAGGGACGGCGGGAGAGACTCAACGAATTTTTGGCCGAAATGGGGTGGTAAGTTGAACGTATTGAATCCGGCCTCTTACCATTACAAAAAGTCAAAAAGCACTGCCGCTTTCCTGTTTATTCTGATCATGATCGCCGGACTTTTGATGAACCTGGGTATGTCCTCGCTCACCGACATGGACGGTTTTTATGCGGATAAGGTGCAGGAGCTGCACGACCCGCACGTGAGCATTACGATGAACAGCGCAAGCTGCAAGGCGGCTTACCGGGATTTCTTGTCATCTTATCCGGGGGTACGAGAGGTGGAGACGGAGCGCGTAATCTTGCTGTCCTCGGCTACGATTCCTTTCTATAAACACGACTTGGGTTATGGGATTCGTACCATGGTGCTTGATGCGGATGCCGCCCGGAATATCGCTCCGGTGAAGCTGATTGAGGCGGCTTCTATCGAGTATGAGGACGGGATATATGTTCCGTATAGCCTCAAAGTGAGAGGCGGTTACGAACTGGGGGATCGCTTCCCCGTTACTTATCGGAATAAGCAGTATAGCTATCGCGTGGCCGGATTTTTTGAGTCGACTTTAATGGGAACTCCCAAGCTGGATATGCTGAAGTTATATTTGCCGCAAGCCGGCTACCTTCAGTTGTCCAAGGATGCGGGACCCGCAGCCCAAGGAACGCTAATGTCCGCCATCTTAACGGACAGCGAGCAATCGGGCACCCTCTTAATGGATTACTACAGAGCGTTTCCTCAGTCCAACGAGACCGTGATTCCCGGTTTTTGGGCTGCGGATACGCATATGGCCGAGGATGGCGGGGCATTCATCGTTTACTTTGTCAGCCTGATTCTGGTCGTCTTTGCGGCGGTTATTGTGTTGGTGTCACTTCTTGTGATCAAGTACCGCGTAACGGACCGTATCGAAGCGGGGATGGTCAATATTGGCGTTCTCAAAGCGATGGGTTACACTCGTCTGCAGATTGTATTCATGTATGTCATGCCGTTTATATGGCTTGCATTCGCAGCCAGCGTCGCTGGGGTGGCCCTCTCCTGCGCGGTTATGCCCCTGTACGGAAACATGGTCTCTGCATTGGCGGGACTGGTATGGAACGGAAGCGCGTATGCGGGCTTTACGCTGGCCTGCGTCGGGACGGCGACTTTCCTGGTCTTTGCGGTGGCGTTCTTTTCGGCTGCGCCCATTTGCCGGCTCCATCCCGTCGATGCCCTGCGGGGCGGAATCAAGTCCCATAATTTCAAGCGCAATTATCTCCCGCTGAGCCGTACCCGAGGCGGCGTTCATTGGTTGCTTGCCTGCAAAACGGCGTTAGCGGCGGGCCGCCAAAATTTGCTTCTCGGATGTATTATGGCCGCGGTCACATTCGCTTCGGTTTTCTCGGTGGTTCTGTATTACAACACGGCCATAGATAAAACAGCACTGTTCCGCATGATCGGTTCGGAAACGCCCGATGTCGGTATCCAGGTCGAGTCCGGTACGGACAGTTTACAATTACTAGCAGCGATCCGGCAGATGACAGGGGTGGACAAAGCTATTGTAATGGAGTCGATTCCAACAGTGATTCAAGGTCAGAACGTAAGTGCGGAAATTATCGATCAATTCGAATATCTGGACAACAAATCGGTGTATGAAGGACGCTATCCGTTATATGACAATGAGATTGCCGTCACCGGCAAGTTGGCGGGGCTGCTCGGCAAAACGATCGGGGACTCCATCAAGGTGGAAGCCGTTAACGGTTCCTATGTATATTTGATCACAGGGTTGAATCAGTCATTCAGTGCGGAAGGAAAGGGAGCTTCATTGACCCTGGCGGGCCTGAATCATCTGATCCCCGGGCACAACGGGATGTCCATCAATGTATACTTGCAGGGGGACAGTAAAACGGCTTTTATGCAAGAGGTCCTGGCGGAATACGGGAGTCTGATCCGTTCCTTAACCGATGTGAACGAATCCAAGGAAAGCGGGACGCAAGTATATGGCTCGGCATTGTTGGCCGTGATGACAGTCATTCTATCCATATCGGTCCTCGTGGTCGTATTGATTCTGTTTCTTGTGATCAAAACATCCGTTCTGAAGCGGAGAAGAGAGGTGGGAATCCTCAAAGTGGCGGGCTACACTTCATTTCAACTGATAGCCCAGTTGACGCTAAGTATCGTTCCCGTAACGGTTGCCGGTGTTGTGGCGGGTGGTGCTCTGGGAGCCTTGTATACCAACGGCATTTTGGAACTCCTGCTTGCGGATGCAGGGATTTCCAGAGTCCGTTTCATCGTCCCGATGCCGTATATTGCCATGTTATGCACGGTCATCGCAGCCTTTTCCTATCTGGTTTCGCTGTTTGTGGCACGCAGCATCAAATGGATCACCCCCTATGTGTTAATTTCGGAGTAGCAGGATGGCAGCTTATTGATTGAAGATACGGATGATCGCACGGCAAAAATGAGATTACGTTATGCCTGGAATCAATAAGCTGCGGAAACCCGGAGGACGAGCAACAATTAATTATAGTTATTGAATACCTTTTATATCTGTATTAAAACGATATGAAATCCTCTCTCGGAAGGAGAACAACAAAATGAGCACGGGAATGCGGAAGCCGTTGTTTGCGCTTTTGATAAGCATACTTCTTTTTACCGTTTTTTTGGTTCCGGCCTCTGCGGCGGATACCACCCCAACCGGGGAAACCCCTTCGGGGATTCCTTACAACCGACTGGAGCGGGAGATCGACGCCTATGTAAACTCATATATCGGCAAATCAACCCCAGGCGCCGCGGTTGTGGTCACCAAGGGCGACCGGATTATTTTCTCCAAAGGGTACGGTCATGCCGATTTGGAACGCAGGACAGCCGTTGATCCCGCCGCTACCGTGTTTGCCTACGGTTCCATCAACAAAACGTTCGTCTGGACGTCTGTGATGCAGTTGGTGGAAGCGGGCAAGATGCGGCTGGACCAAGATATCCGGGCGTATTTTCCTAAAGAGATCGCGGAGAAGCTGCGTTACGATAAGCCAATCACGATGCTGGACATTATGAGCCATACGGCCGGTTATGAACAGCATCCGCTGAGTACGTTTACGCTGTCGGCGGAGAACTTGACCTCGCTGGAAGAGACGCTGCTGTCAAATCAGCCGGAACAAATCTATGAACCCGGCCAAGTGATCGCTTACTCCAACTTTGCCACGGCCTTGGCCGGCCTGGCGGTGGAGAAGGTGAGCGGGGAATCTTTCTCCGACTATGAAATGAACCATATTCTGAAGCCTCTGGGAATGAACCGCACATCCGGCCATCCTACCTTGGCGGATCATCCGGATTTGCGGGAGGCGGAAGCTGCAGGTTACGCAGTGAAGCAGGAAGGTGGCTTCGAAGCGAGAGCGCACTATTATGTCCCCTTGTATCCTGCGGGAGCCATGGAAGGTACGGCGGAGGATCTGGCCCGCTTCGCCATGGCGCTGTACGCCGCGGATAGCCCGCTCTTCACCCGGCCGGAGACGGCGCGGACAATGTTTTCCCGCAGTTATACGCCGAACGAGGAGATTCTTTCCAATGCGCATGGATTCTGGGAATACCGGGCAGAGCCGCATGTCGTCGGGCACAGCGGGAATGTGAAGGGGTTTTCCAGCAACTTTGCGGTCGTTCCCGAGGAGCAGCTTGGCATCGTTGTTTTGACGAACACCGAGATCGAGCAGAAGCTTACCTCAGGCATTATCAATTTGCTGGTGCAGGACAAGGCGAGGGTAACCGAGGAACCGGTCCCGGCGGCCGATTTGTCACCGTCCGGCGAGTTGGCAGGATACTACGTGCAATCGGGTGGTACTTACTCCACCTATCACGAGGTTACCAATTATCTGGGGTTGATCAAGGTGGAAGCGAAAGGGGAGCATGATCTTACCTTGAGCGTGATGGGCATGTCGGGCGAGCTTAAACAAACAAGTCCGAATGTATACAAGTTCGCCAAGTCCGACAATCCGAGATTTGAAAGATTGGCGCCGGTGCTGTATGCGGAAATTTCGGACGGAGAAGTAGTCAGGTTAAGCAAAGGAATTGCCACGGATATATTGCCGCTCAAGGGAAGCCGCTCGCTTCCCGCGCTGATCAGCTATTTGGCATTGGCTATTCTTGCAATCGTGTTTTTTCTGCTGGCTCCCTTTGTTCTGTTGATCCGCTGGCTTCTGCGTATAAGAAAAGGCGCCCTGTCAACGTCGGCAGGATCGGCAGGCGGTCGTTTGTTGGCGGCCACAGTTCTTTGCGGGACACTTCTCGTAGTCAACATTCTCTACCTGCTGGTGAACGCCATGATCAACGAAAACGTGACGGTAGGTCAGATGAATTTTGGCGTTGCCTTAAATTGGGTACTGACCTTGCTTGCCGCAGGACTGTTTGTGTTCTCCCTGGTTAAAAGCAGAAGTGTACCGCAATCCAAATGGCAGAAAGCGGGGCGGGCCGTCACAGGAGCGCTGTTCGCCGGCTTTGCCCTGCTGCTGGCGGACTGGAACTTTTTCCATTTCATCCCGTAAAGCACGGCAGAACTATGCACAATGGCTTCGTCAAGAAAGTGAAATTTATTAGGAAGAAGGTCGCCAGACGATGCGGTTTATTTTTATAAATAAGTCCAATCAATTGCGCGCGGGATGGGAAGTCTTGCTTGCGGTAGCGGCTATGTTTGTGTTGAAGAGGATCTGTATGCTCGGTCTGTCACTGTGGACGGATTCCGGGGACGGATGGGCGCGCCTATTTAATGGGCTTGGCTTGTATATCCTGCTTGTTGTCGGGTTTGTCGTCAAAGTTATTCGTAAAAAGCCGCTCGCTTCGATTGGCCTCGTCCGTCCGGACGGCAAAAGGCTTTTAACCGGCTTTTTAAGCGGGACATTGCTGCTGAGCACCATTATCGTGATTCTGCTGGCATTGGACATCGCAAATGTACAAGGAGATTGGCTGCATCCCCAATGGGGACGGATCGATTTCGTTGATTTGTTCATCGTCTCCATCCTGGCGGGAATTTCCGAAGAGGTTCTCTGCAGGGGATACATTCAGCAGCTTCTCTCCAGCCGATTATCTCCCTTCTGGGCCATGATAATCATTTCAGCCGGATTCTCGCTCGGGCATATGATGAACGGCGGCTTCACCTGGATTAGCGCCCTTAATATCGCGGTCGTGTCGCTGGTTTTCTCGGGTGTGACGATCTTGACGGGGAATCTTTACTTCGCCATCGCCTTTCACACCGCCTGGAATTTGTTCCAGGGTTATGTATTCGGCGTTGCGGTCAGCGGGCATCCGGTTGAAGGAATTTACAGCATGGAACTGCAGGGTGTAAGCTGGCTCAGCGGAGGCAGCTTTGGTCTGGAAGGAAGCGCAATAACAACGCTGGTGCTTGGGCTGGTCTGCGCGGCGTTGTTGATGGCAAGCCGCAAGAAGACTAGCGGTCACAAAGAGGCTGTCGATGATCCCCGGTACCCTAGTCCATTGCGATGACTCCCTATAGCAGGAGTTTTCAGGGGGAGGCAATGAGTTAATTGGAGCAACATGCCCTGAAGAATAACGGGAAAACTTCCCGTTATTTTGGGCTATGTTGACAGTAACTCGCAATTAGCTGGAAAACCTCCAGCTAGTCTTAGACACTCCTACTAATTCCGCCCTTTTGAGCGGAATTAGTAGGAGTATTTCCAGTTAAAGGGTGACGTTTGTGCGAAACAAGCCAAATTAACGGGAGAAACTCCCGTTAATTGGATTTTTGCCACCGTTTCTCAAATCTCGAAATCAGTCCACCACCGCTCCTTCACTAAGCTTCAAGCTCCCAATGGTTTTCTTCGAAACATGTGCTTACCCAGTAAGAAATAAAAGACAAAACTGATGCCGACCATCGCGTACAGGCTCCATTCCTGAACTCGGGGAGAGAAAGGGGTGCCTTGCGGCATCATGGTATAGAAGGGCAAAACAAACGGAAACCACATGCCGAGCGTAGACGGGAGGCCGGAGAACACGATGTTCAGCAGGACGCAGACGACATTGATGCTGAAGGCGATGCCGAAGTTTTTAAACCGGGTGGAGAACCATAACTGGATGGCAGCCAGCGGAAAAATGCCGACCCAGCCCAACACGGCGCTGCTCATCACGAATGGCCAATCGAGGCTGCCTTTAACGCCAGCAGCCATGCCGCTGCCGATCTCCGCCGCGATGAACAGCATCTGTATGATCGCCAGCATACAGAGCAAAACGGCGTATTTGGCCGAATAGATGCTGGAACGGGAGTAAGGTGTGGCAAGCAACTGCTTCCATCCCCCCGACCTATGCTCGTACATACAAATCAGACCCGCGATGGTCCCGGATAACAGCGGAAAGAAAAACGACGTATGCAGGTTTATGATATACATCAGGTAATTCGGCCAACTCGGTTCGTAAACGGCGGAAAGCATGCCCCAATTGCTGCTAGCCAATGATACATCCGCAATCAGGACGATGAGGATAAGGAGGGCGATCAGCCTCCATTGGATTTTCATGAATTCCGCGGTAAGTAGTTTGTTCATCTCTATTTTCCTCCTACCAGTCTTTCCTGTTAAAATGCCAACATCCCGCGGCCAATAGAACGACTCCGACGGCTAGGCCGGCAAATACCCACCGCACATGTCCAGGAATGAGAGGGGTGGACAGTGGGGGATACGTCCACGGCATGTAATGGAGGACGGGAAACGTCGAACGCGCCAAAAACAAACTGGCCATGGAACCGGCTGCTCCCGCTCCAATCGCCATCGATTGATTGGCGAACATGATAGATAACCAGGTTTGGATGGAGACAAATGCTAAAACGGCGCAAAAACAATAGAGCGGCTGTTTGACGATGATTTCGAGCGGTGCCGGTTCATGAAAAAACAGCTTCCAGAGCACGATCGTGCCCGCGATAATCAGCAATACTTCAATGAACAGCAGCAGGCATGTGACGATCCATTTGCTTAAGTAAATATTCATCTTCGCTACAGGAATCGTGCAGAGCCGGTTCCAGACTTTCGTTTCATGCTCCGCAGACGCCATAACGCTGGTGAGCAAGGTGACACTAAGCATAAGGGTAAAAGAAAGGAAAAAGTACATCACGGACATTGTGGCATAAGCACCGCCGGGCGATTCCCGAAAATTCATGTACCAGAACGCGCTAATCACCCCCAATAACAAAACCGCCGCGGCGACCGGCAGAACGAGGCAGAACGTTCTCAATTTCATCCATTCCGTGCGAAGCAGCCTGATCATAAGCTTCTCCCCATACCGGTCATGCCGAGGAAGATTTGTTCCAGTGAGCGGTCCCCGCCTAGCTCCTTTAGGGAGGACAGGCTGCCCTGATAAATGAGTTTTCCTTCATTAATGATTCCCACATGATCCGCCACCTGTTCTATTTCATACAATAGGTGGCTCGACACCAATACAGTCATGCCGTACATGTTTGGCATGGCGGTGATCAAGCCGCGGATTTCCTGTATGCCCGAAGGATCCAGGCCGTTGGTCGGCTCATCAAGGATCAATAGTTTGGGGCGGCGGAGTATCGCCATCGCAATGGCGAGTCTTTGTTTCATGCCCAGGGAGTACTTTCGGGCCGCTTTGTTGGCTTGATCCGTTAAACGGACCAATTCAAGCGTTTCCGCAATGCGCGATTCCGAAGCTCCCAACAAGGTGGCTGCGATTTTCATATTTTGATATCCCGACAAATGTCCGTAATAGGACGGGGATTCAACCAAGGATCCGACCTGCCTCAGAATTTCAATCCGCGCTTCGGGGAAGGGCCTGCCAAAAATCGTGATGTTCCCGCCGTCGGGCTTGATCAGTCCGAGCAGCATCTTGATGGTGGTCGATTTTCCGGCTCCATTAGGTCCCAAAAACCCGTAAACCGAGCCTTCGGGGATTTGTAAATCAACCCGGTTCACGGATAGATGTTCGCCAAATTGTTTGCATAAAGCGTCTGTTTCGAGGATATACTGTGCCATTCTCTTTGTTCACCTCTGTTCATATTCTTTCCACAGAGTAAGTGAACAAAGTAAACGTCAGGTAAACGAATTTACCTGACGGCATCAAGCGGAAGCAGGATCATGACGGTCGTTCCCAGGTTTGGACGGCTGTGAACCTGCAGTTCTCCCCGGTGTTCCTCGATCAAGTCTTTCACGACGAACAAGCCGATTCCCTCGTCTTTATCCTGGAGATCGCCCGGTTGGCGGTGGTCGAAACGTTGAACGACCTCGGAAGGCATGCCTACGCCATTGTCGGTTATAATGATCTGGATGATCTGATCCGTTCTTACCTGGACGGTGATACTCGTTTCGGGCGGGTTGTGCAATACGGCATTCATCAAAATATTTTGAACCGCTCTTTTGAGTAGCTTGGAATCAAAATAGTACGGCAATGCGGAGACCTGGGATTCAAAGCTGAACTGACAGGTAGCGGATTTGGGATTGTTGGCCGCGTCGAGCGTCAGTTCCCTCAAGAAACGGACAAGATCGCTTCTTGCCTTCAGCACCCGAGGTTTCCCATGCTTGAACTGAAACGTTCGAATCAATCCCTCGATTTCTTGCACTTTCTGCGATAACAACCGGAAAATGCGCTCCTTCTCCTCCTTGGCCAATTCAATTTGCGGGCTAACCATCACATCGAGATATCCTTTGATGTAAGAGAGGGGGGTCTTAATGTCATGGGATACGCCCGAAATCCATTGTTCCCTTAATTCGTTGGCCTGCTCAAGTTCCTGGCGGTTGTGGTCCAGCGTGGCCGTCAATTCCTGAAGACGAACAATCATATCCTTGAAAGGGATATAGATCAGTTTAATTTTATCTTTTTTCCTCCAAAGAAAAGAATACCGCTCACCATAAAAACGGGAGTCGTACTGCCCTTCGGAGAGCCCTTTCATCCAGCCGACCACTGCGAGGGAAGGCTTACCGATTAACCAACCGGCTGTATACATATAGAAGCCTATAATTGATAAAAAGACCAAGATATGATAAACCTTGATATCCAGAAGTTGAAGGGCCGGGAAATATTGCATCAGAAAGATTAACACAACGGTAACGGCCACAAACCCGACGGAGATCACTAATACGGAAGCCATTAAAAATACAAGGGACAACAGCATAGAGCGTTGCACAATCGTCATTGAACATTCCTCGCTTTTTTCACCAATTTATAGCCCAGCCCTTTCATATTGACGAGAAACTGCGGTCGTCCGGGATCGGGCTCAATTTTCTTCCGGATTCTTGAAATATGGATCACCACCGTTTTTTCATCGCCCTCCTGATAGGGCCTCCACACTTTTGCATATAATTCGCTCACCGTAAAAATAAAATTGGGATGCTCGCAAAAGAAAGCAAGCAATAAAAATTCCATCGGCGCACATGAGACTTCCCGTCCTTGAACGAATAATTGCCCGCTTTGTTTGTTCAGTTTAAAATGCCCAAAATCGTAAACCGCTTTTGACAAGGTTTGAAGCTTGGCCATTCTGCGCAAATGAACCTGCACTCTCGCCGCCACTTCGGTCGGGTTAAACGGCTTGGTAATGTAGTCGTCCGCCCCCAGCTCAAACCCGGTAATCTTGTGTATATCCTGATTTTTCGCGGTCAGAAACAGCACAGGCGCTTCGGTGATCATTCTGATCCGCCGGCAAACGTCAAATCCGTCCCCGTCAGGGAGCATGACATCCAGGACGATCAGGGATACATCATGACGTGCAATGATCTCTAACGCTTCATGGGCGGTTGTTGCGGTTAGCAGATTAGGGATCCCGAATTTCCGCAACGTAAACGCCAACAGGTCCAACAAGCCCTGTTCGTCATCAACCAGTAAAACAGTTCCGTTTTCCATTTGACTCACTCCACTTGAAAAATTCCTGCATCTACCATCATACCAGTTCCAAGAATGAGCGCGAAATATTCAATATTTTGGGTTAAGAAGTCTTTGTTTTCAAAGGATAATAGCCATTTCGGATTTTGCGCCGGCTTTTGATTAAAATCCAACAAAATTTGCGTAAAGCCTGCGCCGCTGCCGCCGTTTACAGCATCCTGGAGAATCCCGGCCACTTGCGTGCCGATTCCGGATCGACTTTTGGCGTACGCCGCCAACATTGGTCTGGAGACAGCACAGCTTGAGATGATGGAGGAGCTGTTTAAGCTGGGCAAACCTGTCGTAACCGTTATCATCTCCGGCAGACCACTTGCAATTCCGCTCGTCATTCGGGCATGGCCTTAGCTATACCACGTTTGCCTACAGCGATCTAAAGCATGATGCCCATGTCCAGCCGGACGGGGAGCTTGCGGTTTCGTTTAAGGTTCGGAATACCGGGGAGCTGCGAGGTGATGAGGGCGTCCAGACCTATATCAGAGACTGCTTCAGCAGCATCGGCACCAATGACCTAATCCAATATATGATGGCTGCCAACCGCATGAATGAACGCGTATCCTAGGTGCCAAGCTTTTTAATGGATTTCCTATTAATCTCGGGTATACTAAAAGATATAGAGATCGGATACTAGAGGAGCTGTTGGATGAAGGTAATCTTGGTAGATGATGAGCACCTGGCTTTGAATTATTTGGAGCACCAATTGCGAAAAGTATCAGAAATCGAGATCTGCGGCAAGTTTGCCGATCCATACGAAGGCAAGCGGTTTGCCTTGGCGGAGGAATTGGACGTGGTGTTCCTGGATATCCACCTGCCCGAAATCAACGGTATCGAATTGGCGGAGCAACTGCTTCAGGACAAGCCGCAGCTTAACGTCGTATTCGTAACGGCTTACGACGAATACGCGATCAAAGCCTTCGAGCTGAATGCGCTTGATTATGTTATGAAGCCGGTCCGCAAAGAACGCCTGGAGATCACCCTGCGGCGGATTCAGGAGCGCTTGGGAAGCCGGCCGCAGCGGCGGGAACCCCGTTCCGAACCTGGCGAGCCGTTAAGGATCAGGATGTTTCAGCAGCTGCAGATTGAGACCCGCAACCGCCAAATCGCTCCGGTTCGTTGGCGGACGACCAAGGCGCAGGAATTGTTCCTGTATTTGCTGCAGTATCGGGGACAGCTTGTCCGGAAATCCGCACTGATCGATTTGCTGTGGCCGGAGTACGAGCCTGGCAGGGCTTTTTCCCAATTATATACGGCGGTTTACCATATCCGAAAAACGCTGGAGCCTTTTGGCGAACACGTGCATATTTCCAGCGCTACAGACGGGTATATGCTGCACCTTGAGAACGTGAGGCTGGACGTGGAGGAATGGGAGCGATTCACCGCCTCCGGGACACCGCTCCATGAAGGCACCGTCGCTGATTATGAAGCAGCATTGGACATCTGCCAAGGGGACTATCTGCAAGATTGCGAGTATTGGTGGGCGGAAAGCGAACGCTACCGGTTGAAATCGCTGTGGCTTCAAATCGCTACCCAATTGGCCGAGTGGCATGCTTCGCAAGGAGGACTGGAACAGGCGCTCAAGCGGTATCAGCATATCTGTGATCGCTACCCGTTGGCGGAAGAAGCCCATTTCGCCCTGATGAAGTTGTATGCTTTGCTGGACAATCACGCCCTCGTGCATCGCCAATACCGCCGCTTGGAAGAGGTGCTGGCCGAAGAGCTCAACGAACCGCCAAGCCCTCTGATCGCCAAATGGTACCGCGACTGGTCGCTTGCGCAAAAAAGCCTTCCCAAAAGCAGCATATAGCTGCGGGAAGGCTTTTTTTCATGCGGGGATATGAAAAGAGACCGATACCCCTTTGCCCGGGGCGCTGCGAATCCGCAGCCCTTCACCGTAATACTGTTTGAGGCGGCGGTCCGTATTCCGCAGACCGACCCCCTGGCCGGGGCCGACGGAGGATTCGAAAATCAGACGCTGCTGTTCCTCGCTCATGCCGACGCCGTCGTCGCTCACATTAACCACGAAGCCTTCGGCGGAGCGGAGGATCCGGATTTCCAGCGTGCCTCCTTGGGAGCGTCTAAGAATGCCGTGATTGACGGCGTTCTCCACCAGCGTCTGGATGGACAGTGGAGGGAGCATGAAATGCAGGTCTTCGTCCAGGTCCCAGCGGACGTTTAGCCGGTTGCCGAAGCGTTCCTTCTCGATAAACAGGTAGGAGCGGACGAGCTCCAGCTCGTGCCCGACCGGCACGACCCGATCGGAATTGTGAAAGCCAAAGCTTGTACGCAGGTAACTGCTGAACTCCTCCAGCAGCCGCTGCATTTTGTCGATGTCCATCGTGCCGAGCGCGGCGATGGAATTAATCGTATTGTGCAGAAAATGCGGTTGGATTTGGGCTTGCAGCCAGGCGGCTTCCAGGCGCAGCCGTTCCTCAATCGACACCTTCAACTGGGCTAACGCCTGTACCCGTGATCTCAACTCCCAGGCCTCAACCGGTTTGGTCACATAATCGTTGGCGCCGGACTCAAAGCCGGTGTAAATATCCTCCGGCCGATTTCGGGCCGTCAGCAGGAGAACCGGAAGCTCGGAGATAGAATAGCGGCGGCGGATATCGCGTGTCAGTTCGTAGCCCGAAACGTTCGGCATCATCACATCGGCGATGACCAGATCGAATTTTCCGCGCTTCAATAAGCCGAGCGCTTCCTCGGCGCTCGATGCGGTGACGATTTCGTATTCGGCCGGCCCGAGCAAATCCGCCAGAATTTTCAGATTGAGCGGGTCGTCGTCGACTGCCAGAATGACGGGCTTGCTGCTGTTCATAAGCGGCTGCGCCGTCGGCGGATCCCGCAACTCCGCCTCGCTGCTAGCCGTTGCTTCGTCAAGGATCGGCAGCATCACCGGAGCCGCATTGGCCGTTTCGCGGATGCGGTCCGCTTCTTCGGCCAGAGGCAGCGTAAAGGTGAAGACGGAGCCGCGGCCCGGAGCGGAAGACACCTCCAAAGTCCCGCCATGCAGGGCGACTAGCTGCTTGCAAATGCTGAGGCCCAAGCCGAACCCGCCGTCGGCTCTTATCATCGTTGACGGGCCTTGTTCATATGGCAAAAAGATGCGCCGGCAGGTCTCCTCATCCATGCCGATGCCCGTATCCTTGACGCGAATGGAGGCCATCTCGCCTTTTACGTCGGCTTCCAGGGCGATTTCGCCGCGGTCGGTGAATTTGACGGCGTTATGCAGCAGATTAAACAGGATTTGAATCAACCGGTTCTCGTCGGCCCGGACCGGCGGGAAGCTGTCCGGGATGCCGATGCGCACGTGTATCGGCTTGCCTTCGAGCAGATATCCGAGCATTTGCAGGGTGCCCGACACCACGTTTTGCAGTTTGACGTCGGAAAATTCCAGCCGAAGCGTGTTCTCCTTCAGCCGGGTCGCATCCAGCAGGTCGTCGAGCAGCCGCGACATACGTCTGGCCACGGACAGCTGAACCTCCAATTTTTGGCGCTGGGGTTCGCTCGCCGGGTGTTCCCGATCGTCCAGGACGCTTTGGGTGATGTTCATGATCCCGTGCAGCGGGTTCCTTAATTCGTGCGAGGTATTGACGAGAAAATCGTCCTTTTGCCGGTTGGCCAACTGCAGCTGGCCGGCCAGTCGTTCCGTTTGCTGGGTGGTTCGAAAAAACCGCTTGAACCAAAAAGCGGCAAACGCCAGGACGGTGAAGATCAGGTCAAACGGGTAATGCATCATGTATAGGTCAAGCCGGCTTTGGGCGATAGTCCAAACGATGTTGGTACCCAAGCTTGCGCAGGCCAGCAGCAGGAAAATGACGTCCTGCTGGTTGCGGATGGCTTTTTGCAGCTGAAAAGCCATGATCAGAACCGACGACAGCAGCACGGTCGTCAGCAGCCCCCGCTCCGTAGGGATCGTAACCCGCGTAGGAAAAATCAGCACGAACAGGGCATAACCGCCGGAAAAATAAGCAAAAATGCGAAGCAAGACGGGATGGCCGGTGTTTGGAAACATATTTTTCACCAGCGGAGGAATAAAGGAAACGACCCCGATATAGGACAGCAGCACGATTCTTACGCCGAATTCGAAGGGAAGCTGCGGAAACACCACGTAGAGCAGTTTGTCATCGGCTCCTATGACGCTAACAATGGCGCAGACGACCACGGCGGCGAAATAGAGCAGCCCCTTCCTGGGCGCTCCCAACAAATACAGCATGATCGCGTAGATACCGTGAACCAGCAGTACGGCGCACAGCAACCCCTGCAGCGCCATAGACTTCAATATGCGGCTGTTCATCGCGGTTTCCGTCCCGAAATGGATCGGTTCGACAATGCCGCCATCGCCGGTATGGCTGGCTACATAAATCACGATGTCCAGCCGGGTCGCGCCGGACGGTGTCGGCACGCTATACGGCAGATACTTTGCCCGGAAATCCTGCTCCCGTTCCGCAGGATACCCTTCGCCTGCGGCCCACCGCCCGTTGACGTATACGGAGGAAGCGCGTTTGATGTCGCCTGTGCGCAGCAGGTAAGTAGAAGCTGCTGTCTCCTCGTCCATGAAGATTCGCAAACGGTAGGTTCCGAAATAATAGGAACCTTGGTGTTCTTTCGGAAAATACTTCTGCCAAGCTCCCGGCACGGGAATATAGGTATTCCCCCGAGAAACGGCAGTCTCTTCTCCCGGATCCGACGCAGGCACGATCAGCTCGTCCGGGTAAAATTCCCATTCTCCTTCCAGCGGAATTGTATGGTTGGGGGGGAGACTCAAGCCCCGGAGGTCCAGAATCCCGCCCGATGCTTGCGGATAGTCGACGGTATGGTGAAATCCGAGCCATGCAAGGCGGATTCCGGAAATAGCGATAACGAAAAGCGCAATGATGAGCAATGTTTTTTTGGTTCCCATAATCACTTTACATTCGCTAAGCAGGTCTCTTTTTCCTTTTTCTTGCCCGATTGCGACATTAACAGTATGATTTCCAACCTTCGCTGCTGTCGAGAAAATGTAGAGACCCACGTGGGAAAATGGGGAGATGTAGATTGATTTAACGTTTTTTATTTGGGAGTGAACGAAATGGACATCAAGGACGGCGGATTTGACATGAATATAGTCGCGCTTTCGGCGGCAGTAGCGGTATTGGCATCGTTTTCCGCTTTGAGCATAGCGGTCAAAATAACAAAAACGCCTCGAACAGACGGAAAAACCAGAGCGCTTATGTTGTGCGGCGGCGGCATGGTGATGGGCGTGGGTCTCTGGGCGGCACATATGATCAGCCTGCTGGCGTACGAACCGTACCGTGCTTTGAGATTCGAGGCCGGGGCCATCTTGTTTTCGATTGCCATTTGCACGCTTTGCTCTTTTATCGCGTTTTACCTTTTGCAGATTAAGCAAGGCAGCGGTTACGGGATTGCTGTGGGAGCTTTGACCATGGGGCTAGGATTGACGGGCATGCACTTTGCCAGCTTGAAAGCGGGCGGTGTTCCGGGCTACTCCGGAGAAGGAGGGACCCTGCGAACCGGCATCTCCGTCGATATGCTGGCGATTTACGGGATCACAGCAGCCTTGCTGCTCACTTTTCTCATTTCTTGGCTGGCATGGGTGGCTGATCGCCGCATGCTGGAGCAGATGGCTTACCGGGATCCCCTTACCGGATTGTCGAACCGGAACGAAATGAACCGGTATTTTGATACGTACCAAAACGAAGGCGCCCTGGGTCTTCTGTTTCTCGACCTGGATCATTTTAAGAAGGTGAATGATACGTTCGGGCATACTGTGGGCGATCTGCTGGTTCAGGAATTGGGGCTCCGACTTCGCCAGTTCGTGTGCAGCGATCAGCAGGTATACCGGATCGGCGGAGACGAATTTCTGTTCATCGTGCAGCCGGGAACGGGCGGAGCGGTTGGCCGAGGATATCCTGAGCAGTATCCAGAGACCGTTTCTCTTCGATGACCGCGAATGCTTCGTTACCGCAAGCATCGGCATTCGACTTGGTTCTCCCCGGGAATCCGACCGGTCTATCCTGCTGAGAACGGCGGATCAGGCGATGTACCAGGCCAAAAAGCTGGGGAAAAACCGCTACTGCGTTTACGAGGAACCCGCGGATCACGCCTTGAGCAGGGATAAGCAGGGTAAGATGGCATGATGAAAGCGCGGTAATGGCATAGACTGATATACTCGCTTGTGAATAAGAAGCCGCAGTTGGCCCCGGTTGAGGGCGCTGCGTTTTTTTTAAATAAATGCAGCCTTTCGTAAGTATTCACCGTGATTTATCGCAGTAGCCTGCATGCTTTAAGCGGCAAGCCGGATGCACCCGCCTCCGTCTTAAGACGGGGGACCAACCAGTACCTCAGCCCATATGCTCCGTCAGCTAAATCGCCTATGATAATTAAGGAATTGATAGGGGAATATGATTTCAGCTAAATCGTCTCAATCCATTCCTTGATTAAAATAAAAATGAGGAGTGGATGGATCAATGTTGCTGCATTTATGCAAATCTTCGATGCAGGCGGCCTGGATGGTGTGGGAAAGAGGGTTCGATTGGATCTCGCGCTTTCGCGGCTCGCATACATCACACTTTGGAATTTGCAAAGTCATGATTAAGAAGCATCGGGGGGAGAGTATCGTCTGTGCGGACTCAACCATTATCAATAAAGGCGACCTGGTCGGGGAGCTCCATCTCAATAATGAAACGATTCTGACGCTGATCAAATCCGAAGGCTCAGACCGCGCGGCGCTCATGACAGCCCGGCTTACACGGAAATCCATGCAGCAAATCAGCGAGGCCTTTGCAATTCAGCCGGAGTTCAGAGAGGTGAAGGCGTTAGTCGGCATTACGCTGCTTCATCGTGGCTTGACGCATGGTCTTGGTTTTGAACAGCAACCGATGAAGTCCGATCTGTTCCAACGCATTACAACGGCTTATCTCCGCTTGTTGTTATCCGTTATGCATCCTGAAGGCAAGAGGCGGATTAGCCGAAAGACCGAACAATTGATACCGATGATGCTGATTCACTCGCGCGGCTCGCTGAGGAACCGGTTTATGACGGTGAAGAAGCTGTCCGTTTCAAAGGAATAAGATGAATGGGCGAGCGGGGAAAGATAAGGAATGAATATCGACCGATTGAAAAAACAAGGAATGGAGACGGAAAGCAGAATGCAGTGGATCAGGCGAATGGATCAAATGATATTCTTCTGGTTCAACCGGCGGATTAGAAGTCGGAAGCTGGACCGATTCTTCGGATGGATTACCCATTTGGGAGGAGCTTCGTTTACGATTATTTGCGCATTGTGTCTGGTATGGTTTACCGAGGGGGAGCTTAGCAGAATCGGACTGCAAAGCTTGATCGCGCTGGCCGCCAGCCATATCGTTGCTGTCTTGATCAAGAGAAAGGTGCGCAGAGACCGGCCTTTCCGCACGCTGGAGCAGGTGAAGGTAGGCAAATACCCTTTGAAGGATTATTCCTTCCCTTCGGGTCATACCACTGCTATTTTCGCTCTGGTTACACCATTTTTGTTGGTCTCATCGCCGGCAATTATGCTGGCCTTGATGGGTCTGGCCTTATTGGTGGCTATATCGCGGATTTATTGGGGATACCACTATCCGATCGATTGTGTGGCCGGCGGGATGGTCGGATTTCTCACAGCGGTGCTGGTTGTTATGTTTATGCATAGTTGAATTTTATGAGGTGACAGTAATGGGACAAGAAGCTCGGATTTTAATTTTAACGGCCGATTACGGCGAAGGTCATCATCAGGTGTCCAAGGTGTTGCAGCAAAGCCTGATCCGCAATGGTTATGATCAGGTGACGGTTGTAGACTTGTTCCGGGAAGCTTATCCTGTAATGAACAAAATCTTTCGCTATCTGTATCGGCAAAGCCAGCATGCAGCCACCTTGGGCATTCCCTATTACGGATGGTCCTACCACCTGACCAATCGGCTCCCTATGGAGGGGAGGATCGCAACCTGGATGAACAGTCTTGGCGGCGACAGGCTCAAGGAGATCATCCTCCAGTACAAGCCGGAGGTCGTCATATATACATTCCCGTTTGGCAGCTTACCAAGCAGGGAGGCATTATCCGGGCTCCGCCCCAGAACTGCGGTTGTCATAACGGACTTTGAGGTTCACCAAAGATGGCTGTTCTCCAAGCCAGATCATTATTTTGTCCCTGCCAGCGATGTGAAAGAGGCTATGATTCGGCAGGGAGTCCCTGAGAATCGTATTACTGTGACCGGTGTTCCGGTTAGAGACTCATTTGATAAGGCGGCAATGCGCGGCTTCGGCTCCGGCAAAGAAGCAAATGAGCAGGTGATTCTGCTTATGGCTAATGTTTGCGGCACATTGCATTCGCTATCGCGGCTCATTAGGGAGCTGCTGCTTTTGTCGGGCGTCCGAATTCAAGTGATTTGCGGCCGGCAGGAAGGGTGGAGACGGAAGCTTGCGGAAAACTGGGCGGTTGAGGCAAGGGTGGATGTAATCGGCTTCACCGATCAGTTGGACGTTCTGATGAGCAGCGCCTGCTGTATCGTCACGAAAGCAGGAGGTGTTACACTATCCGAGACGATTCAGGCTGCGGTTCCGATTTTTATCCTCAAGCCGTTTATGGGGCAGGAGAAGGAAAATGCCCTGTATTTGCAGCGCAAAGGAGCGGCCGTCGTAGCCTTTACGATTCATGATCTGGTGCTGCGGATTCAAGCGATGATTTCCTCTGCGTCCATCAAGCAGTCCATGATAAACGGGCTGCTCGCAGCAAGACAGGAAGCGGCTGCGGACCATATTGTCCGTCATTTGTTTCCGGAGACAAGTTCCATTAGAAGGAGTGGAATGTGATGAACGGAAGAAGTAAATTCAAGCTTTCTACTCTGACGCTATTTATGGTGCTTTTTTGCACAGAGTTTGTCAGGAGTGCTTTCTTGTTTTCGTTCCTGCCGAACTTTGCCGTCAACGAATCGGGTCATACCGTTGCTTTGGTCGGTCTTGCCGTCTCGCTTCATTATACAGCCGACACGCTGATTAAATGTGTGGCTGGATATTTGCTGGACAGGTTTTCATTGCGCTGGCTGCTGCCCGCTACTTTCGTCATGATGCTGTCCGGACTGGCCATCGTGTTCTTTAGTCCGTATGCTTGGGGCCTCGTTGCCGGTTCTGTGATGCTTGGGATAGGGGCGTCGCCGATATGGCTTATTTGTCTGGAGAAAATCCGGCTGACAGAGCGGGCGGCCCAGATGGGAGCAATATATACCGTCTGGCTGGCCAGTATTGGTCTGGGGCCGGTCACGATCAATCTTACCTTTGATTATGGCTTTGAACCTGCCTTCCGGCTGATGATTGTGCTGCTCGCCGTGGGCTGCATTCTATCGTTTGCGATTAACAGAACAACCCCTTTGCAGCTCCAGAACGTCAGCTTTGCCGAACAAGCGGCAGGATTGCGGAGAAGGCTCGTTCAGCTGAAATGGCTGCTGCCAGGCATGGTCCTGCAGATGACCGCCGCAGGACTGCTGCTGCCGATACTGCCCAGTTTTGCCGCTGACCATCTCGGCTTAAGCCAGCCGCAATATTCGCTAATGCTCATGTTGGGTGGAGCCGGGGCGATGCTGTTCCTTGTCCCGATGGGGAAGCTGGCCGATCGATGGGGACACAAGCAAATGCTGGTCGCCGGCTTCGTAGCGCTTACGGTTGTATTGACTCTGTTAGCCCTATCCATGCCGTCGCCTGCATTAACGATGCTGTTTGCCTTTATGCTGGGGTTGTCCTACTCCGTTGTGCTTCCGGCCTGGAATGCGGTGCTGTCGTATCTTGTTCCGGAGGATCAGAAGGGGACCGGGTGGGGAGTGCTCTCCGGGATTGAAGGGCTTGGCATTATGATCGGTCCGGTTATCGGAGGATGGATAGCCAGCCATTATACGAATGCTGCGGCCATTAGCATCAGCATTACTATGCTGGCAGCTCTTGCAATTTTTTATTTGATTTTGCCGCAAAGCAAGCTTGTCTCGGCTGGCGGGACTTTGCAGCATAAGAAGGAGAATGCTCATGGACGTGACCGGGTATCTTAAGATATAATGAGAACTGATGTTCTGAATTCTGGAGAGAGGGGTCCAAGGCACTTGAGTGGAGAAAAATTGAAAATAGAATCGCCTAGAATATTTCTCATAGAACCAAGTTTAACGAATGTAAAATGGTTGGCATTAATTTAGCGGGCGCAAAACAGAAGGCTGGCGAGAAAAACTTGCGTTTTCTCGCCCAAGGTGTGTAAATTGTGATTCGTATGGCGGGAGCCGATCAGCATTTGACAAATAGGGCTGTATATGCTAGTTTTGTAGCTATAATATTTTTGGGGGTGGTAAGGAATGTCCAGTGACAGGAGCGATAGGTGTAGCTTCTATGATGTCTCGTATTTTCAAATGGAGTAGACCAGGTGCGTCATCAATTGTGATGAGGTGCTATTTTTGTTTGCTCTTTTAAGAAAATACGGGAGGATGTAAATGAAATGAAAACACAATCCGAGCATTATCAAACAACGGTTGAGCATTTGGCAAGCCATTATGAGCAGGGGAATTTCGAATTTGGCTTGAGTCATGCCGAAGCTAGGAAGCGTCTGGATTTGTACGGGCCGAATAAGCTGGTTGGCGAAAGAGTCCCCAAATGGAAGCTGTTCGTTCGGCAATTTAACAACATGATTATCTATATCTTGATTTTTGCCGCATTTTTGACTGTAGTCATGGGGCATATCTCAGATGCCATCATTATTGGCCTCGTGGTCGTCATTAACGCCCTGATCGGCTACTATCAAGAAGCCAACGCCTCTGACGCGCTTGAGAAGATCAAGGGAATGCTGTCCACTCAGGCAACCGTATACCGGGATGGCGCCCGAATCGATATTCCTGCCGAGGAATTGGTTGTTGGGGATGTTGTATTTCTCGAAGCTGGCGACAGCGTGCCTGCGGATTTGCGGATCGTAGATGCCGATAACTTAAGAATTCAGGAATCTGCCTTAACGGGAGAAGCTGACTCCGTTGAGAAGGTGACGCAAGAGCTGACAGCGGAAAATGTTGCACTGGCAGATCAAATAAACATGGCATTTGCTTCCACATCTGTAACGAATGGCAGCGGGCTGGGCGTGGTCGTTGCAACAGCCGAGAACACGGAAATAGGGAAAATTTCCATGGAGGTTCAAGGGGTACAGGAAAGAAAGACCCCTTTGATGAAAGAAATTGACGGTTTGGGTAAAGGGGTTTCTTATGTCGTCATTGGTGCGGCCGTAGTTCTCTTTATCATGGGGTTGTTCATGGAAATCTACTCCTTGTCTGTTCTTTCATTAGCCGTAGTGACCATGGTCGTTGGCTCTATTCCTGAAGGCCTTCCCGCTACAACCTCAGTCATATTGGCTATGGGCGTAAGCGACATGGCGAAGAGAAAGCATACGATCGTCAAATCGCTTCCAGCCGTTGAAACTTTAGGGTCCGTTGACATCATTGCGACAGACAAGACGGGAACCCTGACGAAAAATGAGATGACCGTTAAAGACATTTATATAGATAACTATCACTATGAAGTGACAGGGGACGGCTACAAGCCGGAAGGGGAAATCAGAGAGTTTGGTGAACCCGTTGAATTGAAGCCGCGGCTGCGGCTGTTTCTGGAGGCCGGTTACGAAGCCAACGATACCTTGCTCCTGCATGAGCAGGACACCTGGTCCTTGAATGGCGAGCCTACGGATGGCGCCTTCCTGACTTTGTATCATAAAATTTTTGATTATAGGCAAGACAGCCAATATATCGAATTGGATATGCTTCCATTTGACTCCGATTACCGGTATATGGCTAAGCTGGTTATGCATAAAGAGTCCAGGCAGAAGCTGTTGTTTATTAAAGGTTCCCCAGACAAATTGTTTCCGATGGCCAGCAAGTGCGATGAGGGCTTTGATCAGAACAAGTGGAATCGGATCGTCCGGGAGCTTTCGCTCCAGGGAAAGCGCGTCGTTGCTGTCGGGTATAAACACTGCCCGGATGATATGGAAGAGATTAGCCATGAACTGCTTCACTCGGGAATTCAATTCCTGGGCGTAGCGGGAATCATCGACCCTCCGCGCGAGGAAGTTATTGATGCGTTGAAGGTGATGCGTCAGGCAGGCGTTGAGGTCAAGATCATTACAGGCGATCATCCGCTCACGGCCAAGACGATTGGCGAGAAGCTGGGGCTGGCCGATGAAATACAAGTGATTACGGGGCCGGAGTGGGATCAGCTATCCGCAGATGAGCAGAAGGAAGCAGCATTGAAGCATCAGGTGTTTGCCCGAACCACGCCTAAGAACAAGCTGGAGATCGTCTCCGCGCTTCAGGCAAGCAAGAAGGTTACCGCTATGACAGGCGATGGCGTCAATGATGCCCCGGCGCTGAAGAAAGCGGATATCGGCATAGCCATGGGGATCAAGGGGACCGATGTGGCCAAGGATTCTGCCGATATGATTTTGGCTAATGATAACTTTGCAACGATGTCTGTAGCTATTAAAGAAGGGCGCCGCATTTATGATAATATCAAGAAGAGTATTCTCTTCCTGCTGCCAACCTCTTTTGCAGAAGGATTAATTATTGCCTTTACCATTTTGATGCAGCAAAGTATGCCGCTTCAAGCAACCCAGTTGCTATGGATTAACATGGTGTCCGCCATTACGATTCAGTTTGCCTTTATTTTTGAACCGGCTGAAGAGGGAATTATGAACAGGCCGCCGAGAAGAACGGGCGGGGCGCTGATGAGTAAGCATGATATTTTTCAGATGGCTTACGTTTCGGTTCTGATGGCTATCGTTAGTCTGATCGCTTATGATTGGCTTATATACATGGGGGCTGATCAAGCTATAGCCAGTACGATGATGGTGAACATTATCGTGATGAGCAAGATCTTCTATCTGTTTAATATTCGCACTTCCAGGCTGGCCTTCTCTTCTTCGTTTTTTACTAATCCGAAGGCATTTTTGATTATTGGAATCATGATTTTGCTGCAACTGATTCTGACTTACGCACCGTTTATGCAGGGAGCTTTCCATACCGCTTCTATGACGCTGGTGGAGTGGGCGATTGCTGTTCTGTGCGGATTGATCGTACTTATCGTTGCGGAAATTGACAAATTCATTCGCCTGCGTCTGCAAGCAAGGAAAAAAGGCGAAATTAGAATGCGGCAAGAAGCGCGTCCGCGCACCGTTACACAATCTTCTTCCGAATAATGAACAGCTTCTGACACACCTCCTGGACACATTGGGCAGCCTTCGGGTTATCCAATGAGCTGGGAGGTGTTTTTTTGTCGGAGGCGATAGCCGTGCTTTACATTCTGACGATCGTCAGAAAAAATGATGAAGGCACTTATCAGACAAATTCCATTATGTTCATGGCTTTTGAGATGCTGCTTCCTACCTTGCCTTTGTTTGTTTCACATATTGGCGGAGATGCCTCCCAAGTGGGTTTGGTGACAGGGGTATTTATGTTTTCGGCTATTTTAATCCGTCCGTTTACGGCATCCTTGGCCGTCAAAGTCCATAAGAAGGTCTTGCTGCTCCTTGGTTTGGCTATCTGTGCGCTGATGACAGGCGCTTATTATCTGGCCCCGAATGTAGGCACAATTTTAGTCATTCGGGTTATACATGGCTTGGGCTTTGGACTGGCAACTACTTATTTTGCAACGATTGTGGCTGAAATCATTCCTAAGGATCGCCGCGGCGAAGGGATGGGTTATTTCGGCGTGGGTGAGACGGTAGCTGTTTCTGTGGGGCCGCTAATCGGGACGAGCATACTGGTCAGCTTTGATTTTCACGGGTTATTTTATGGCGGGATGGGCATTCTCTTCTTTGCACTTTTGATGACCGTGCTTGTGCCTCGCAAATTTGGAGGCAAAGCCAATCAGTTGGAGCCGGCAAGTACTTCCGTCAAATTATTCGAGAAAAAAGTATTAATCCCGTCGTTGCTGATTATGCTGACCGGAGTGGCCGCCGGTTCCATTATGTCTTTCTTTGCCCTTTATGCCAAAGATCAAGGCTTCGATAGGGTAGCCTGGTTTTTCTTCGTCATAGCTGTAGGCAGCTTCCTTGTGCGGCTGGTCAGCGGGAAAATGTATGACAGACTAGGCCCGGCTGCTGTTTTAATACCGGCCAGCGTAGTCATGATGGCAGGCATTCTGCTGATCACGCTGTCCGGCAGCAACCTTATGTTCTTGCTTTCGGGAGTCTTGTACGGTTTTGGCTTCGGGGCGATCTTTCCGGCCTTGCAAACCTGGTGCATTGATTTGGTCGAAGAACATGAGCATGAACATGCGATGGCTGCCTTTTTCAACTTTTTTGATTTAGGCATTGGGGGCGGGTCCATAATTCTTGGTCTGGTGGCCTCGGCTTTTTCTTATCAAGCCGTGTATTATTTAGCTATAGCAGTCATGATCTTGTTCTTGCTGCTATGCCTCTCCAAGTTGGGAAAGAAGGATAAGGATAGCAGCAAAATTGCCGGAGGCGGATAATGAGCAGAGACAAAATAAAGGAAACAGCTGTTGAGCATTTCAGGCAATTTGGCTACCACGGCGTCCGCATGGCTCGTATTGCGGAAGAGGCAGGCATTCGGAAGCAAACGCTCGCTTATCATTTTCCATCAAAGCTAAAGCTGTTTGAGGAAATATACTTCAACGTAGTAGAAGAAGAGATTTTGTTTCTTCGCCATTACTTTGCGGCAAACAAAATGTTACATTGGGAAAAGCAGTTGTATCAGCTTCTGGTTGAGCACAAAGACCGGTTTTTAAACCATGGCAATGCCAACTTTATGTTTACGACTGCATTTCTTCCGCCTGAGGAGGCCTATGAGATGGTGCTTGATAGGTATAGGCGTTATTTGATGGTATTGAAAGAAGAGGTTGGTGAGCTTCTTGCTCAGGCTCGCACGCTTAGATTGGCTCCGGAAGCATGTGTACAGGTATATGTAACTCTGCTGGACGGGTTGGATGTGCAATTGGTTTATGAAGATACCGGCATGTATGAGCAAGCGTTAAGGAACGGCTGGAACGTGTTCTTGCATGGAATCCGCGAGTTGGAACAGTAGGCAACCTGATGATGGGCTTCTGAAATTCGGAAGACCCGCAGCGAAAGAAAGCTAGAAAGTCATGATCGATTCTAACGAAAGCACGGCAAGCTTGCTTGATTCTATGACCACCATATCGGACGAAGTGAGCTATAACCAAGAAATCGTTAATCGTTTACAAGCCATGTGAATAAGTTCAAAAAATATAAAGGCTGCAATCGAAAAGATGGCGTCTCCATGAAAAGCACGGAAACGCCGTCTTCTCAATTTTCACCCATCAGCTCTTGGCTAAGCCGCATAATCTCCGGTGCCAGCTTCTCGCGTTGTTTTTTCGTGATAGAAATGAACAACGGATAGGCCAGCGCTATTCCCACGATGCCGATAACCCCGAACACGACCCCCGGAACCAGCAGATTGTCTTTCCAAACCATCATACAGCTCATTCCAAAGCCAAGGACCAGCGTGCCGACCGTACCGACCAGAATCGAAATGAAGGTTCCGCGCGATTCGGCGCGTTTATCCAGCCGGCGCAACTGTTCCATTTTGTCTTCTTCTTTGGGGATGTACTTCTGGAGGATACTTTTGACTTCCTCTTGTTGCTTTGCAGAATACATGTAGGTAAAAGTTTTGTTATCATCATCCATGTCTATAGCCTCCTTTAAATTATAAATTTATTTTAGAAAGCAGTTATTTAAATCATGATGACGTTATGTTTCAGAATGATTAAGTTGAAGTTTTTTTAACGCACGTTTGGCGCGAATCACCATAAACACGGCCATAGCGATTACGATCAGGCTGACGCTTGTGCCGGTTAGGGTATTCATGTTCCGACGAAACAAAGGGTTATCGTTGAATTGGGTCATCATGGCCGTCTGCAAAGTTAGAATGGACATCAATGCTCCCGCAACGCTGAGCATCTTGGCTGCGGACAGAATGGGACGCTCCATTTTTAGGAATTTTACCATATTGATGATGGTCACAGTTAAACTGTATAAGGTGTAACACGCAAAGGCGTAGATCATCGGGCCCAGGGGATGCATTCCCCTGTCTTTCCAGATTATCTGGACAATCAAACCGACCATGGCGATATTCAGCACCAACAGCAACCGGCCCGTCAGCTTATATTGATGTAGTTCGTGTACCATTTTCTCTTCGTCCGTTTCCAGCTTTGACCTCATCTGTTCGCTCCGCAGCAGAAGGAAGCGCATGACGCTCAAGATCATATGGTAGCTCGCTACGGCGGCAAACCAGAGAGAGGTATAAATCCAGCTCGCCAGAACATGGAAAACGGCAAACAGCGAATTGATGAACAGTCCTTGATACAGAGAGATTCTTGCCCGGAGCTTGGTGTTGTTCAAGTAGTGAGAGACGAGCGGATTTTGGCGGAATTTTGAATTCATCTTTCGTCCCTCATCTACGGCAGCCACAATAAGGACGGCTAGAGAGTGAGCCGAAATACAGTAGGAAATATAGCTTAAGGATGAATCCTTCTTGTCGAATGAAAGGGCAAAAACCATCAGTCCAACTGCAACTATAACGAGGACTATCGTCCACATCATACCGGGGCGAACCCACTGGGACAGGACGTCTTTAATTCGTTTCATCACCGGTTCTCCTTAGCTTCACAAGGAATGTGCTTCCTTTTCCCGCTTCGCTCTCCACCCTAATCTCGCCGTCGACAATATCAATAACCCGCTTGACCAGCGCAAGCCCAAGGCCGTTGCCTTGCGTCGTATGCGATGTATCACCTTGGTAGAATTTATCAAAGATATGCTTTCCTACCTCCGGACTCATCCCGCAGCCTGTATCCGAGACCTTAACCACAACCCAGTCCTCCTCGCCCGTCAAACGGACGGTAATTTTACCATGCGGTTCGGTAAACTTCAGGGCATTGGAGAAAAGGTTGTTCCATACCAGCGTCAAAAGCTCCGCATCCGCTTCGATCACGATGTCTTCTTCAAGTTCGGTATCGATTTCCAGCTCTTTCTCTTCCCAGATGTTTTCAAACCCCAACAGGCATTCGGAAAGCTGCTCGCCGAGATAATATTCTTGGACTTCGGGGAAAATCTCTTGATTTTCCAGCTTGTTCAGCTTCAAAATGTTGGTGATCAAATCCGACAGCTGGCGGGAAGCCGAGGTGAGCGTCTTGGCGTACTCTATTCTTTTCGCTTCCGGCAAAGCGGGGGCTTGCAGCAAGGTCGAATAATTTTGAATTACGGCCAGCGGCGTCTTCAGTTCGTGGGAGATATTCGCGATGAAATCCGCGCGCAACGTTTCGATCCCTGAGAGTTCTTTTGCCATCCGATTGAAATTTTCGATAATAATATCGAATTCATTTCTGCTGTCCGGTCCATGAATCGTCTGGATTCGTGCTTTGAAATCGCCCTGCGTGATGCGGCGCGTAGCTTCCAGAATGCGCTTTACGGGCAGCTCCACGGTATATTTTCGGCGAATCCCGTCAAGCAAGCAAAAGAGCATACTCAGGAAAACTACATTCCCGAAGGTCCTTAGCGCATTTTGCCGGACTTCCGCCTCCGAAATATCCATTCCGGCGAAAAACAGCAGGAAACTGCAACCGACCACATATGAGGTCACCAGGAAAAAGATCAGATAATTCCACCAGGAAAATAGGCTGCGGGTCGCGAGTTTGTTCAATTCCCGCCCTTTCACTTCAACACCGCCTTGTATCCCAATCCATGCACGGTGACGATTTCGAACTCGCTGCATTCGGAAAATTTATCCCGCAGTTTTGTCATATACACGTCCACGGTTCTGGGGCTGGAGGAGGTCTCGGAATCCCAGAACTCGTCCATTAATTGGAGGCGGGTAAAGGTTTTCTTTGGATAGGCCAGCAGTTTGTACAACAGGTTGAACTCCCGTACGGTCAAGGGAATTTCCTCTTCCTTTAAATAGGCAGTATGTTCTTCGGCATCCAGGATCAGATTTCCGATTTCCAGCCGTTTGCTGGACGCGATCTTCGCTCTGCGCAGCAATGCGCCAATACGCAGCAGTAATTCATCCAGGTCAACGGGCTTTACCATATAGTCATCGATTCCCGCGCGAAATCCCCGCTGCTTGGAGGCAAAATCATCTCGCGCCGTTATAAAAAGGATCGGGATCTCTTGATTCAGCCCCCGGACGGTTTCGGCAAATTCAAAGCCGTCGATCTCGGGCATCATGATGTCGGAGACGATCAGATCGAACAGATTGCCATACATGGTGTCGTAGGCTTCATTCGCGTTAAGACACCCTACAGCCTGATATCCGTTCTGATTTAAATAAGAGCAGATAGCGTGATTCAACTCTTTATTATCTTCGGTAACCAATATTTTGAACATAGGATAAGCCTCCCCATGAAATTAATTTTATTATAACGGAGAGTTGTTAAAGATATGTTGTTATTTGCTTTTAGCATTTCTTAAACATTTTTGAAGCAATTCATAAACAACACCCAGATAAGATAGGGACATGCAATTTCATTCCGAGATTTGAGAGGAGATTTATATTTATGAAAGAGACAATTTATTTGCTGACTGGTGCCGCCGGATTTTTGGGCAACAACATTTCCCACAAGCTTGTTTCCGAAGGGAAAAAAGTGCGTGCGCTGGTATTGAAAGGCGATCCTGCGGTGAAATACGTGCCGAGTGAAGCGGAGGTTGTGTTTGGCGATCTGACGGATTTGAATTCGTTGAAAGCATTCTTTGACGTCCCTGAAAACCATGAAGTTATCGTGATCCACTGCGCCAGCCTCGTAACGACGTCTCCCGAGCCGAGCCCAAAAGTATACGACGTTAATGTAACGGGGACCCAGAACATCGTAGATCTATGTGTGGCCAAGCAGGTGAAAAAGTTGGTGCACGTGAGTTCTACCGGGGCTATTTTTGAAGAGCCGCATGGACAGGTCATCCGGGAGCCGGAACTGTTTTACCCGGACCAGGTAGTCGGCTATTATGCAAAAACTAAAGCGATCGCGACGCAATATGTTCTCGACGCGGTGCGGAACAAAGGCCTGGATGCCTCGATTGTTTATCCTTCGGGAATAGCGGGGCCGAATGACAGTGCCTTTGGTCCATTGGTGAGGTTTGTGATTCGCTATTGCCGGGGAGAAATTCGAGTAGGAGTTGACGGATCTTTCAATGCTGTAGATGTTCGCGACCTTTCGGACGGCATCATTGCATGCACCGAGCAAGGACGGCGGGGAGAAGGATACATTTTGAGCAATGAGATGGTGCCGATGCGGAAGATGTTTGATCTGATCAGCGAAGCCAGCGGTGCCGGACGGGTCGAAACCATTCTGACACCGGAGCAGATGCAGGCCATGTCGCAGGGAAGTATGGTTGAATCCGAGGGCGGGTCCAATCTGGAGGCTTTGAAATTTGAAATCTATAACTTAACCCGGAATAACCAGTTTTCATCTGAGAAAGCGAAGCGTGAGCTTGGTTTCCATACGAGACCATTTGAGGAAACGATTGCAGATACAGTAGCATGGCTTCGCAGTGAGGGAGAAATCTAAACCTTTTTCTAAATTTATTAATCTCACATACAAAGGCATTAGGATGAAGCTTTCCGATGCCTTTGCTTCTCTATTCAACGATTCATCCCTTCATAAGGAGTGAGAGTATGCGAAAGGTTTGTGTCATTACCGGTGGTGGTAGTGGAATAGGGCTCGCAACGGCTAAAATCCTAGGAGAAAAAAATGATGTAATCATAGTCGGCAGAACGGCGAAGAAACTTGAAAGCGCATTGGATCAATTAAGAACATTAGGAATATCAGCGGAAGCTTTGGAATGTGATATTTCGGATCGTTCTGCGGTAGACCACCTGGCGGCGATTGCTCGATCACGGGGAACCATTACAGCTGTGGTCCATGCCGCCGGGATGTCTCCTCACATGGGTGACGGCGAAACCATCATGAAAGTGAATGCTTTAGGAACGATCAACGTGAACGAATCCTTTTACGAAGTCATGGAGGAAGGCTCATGTATTGTAGACATCTCCTCTATGTCCGCTTATCTAACTCCGGGCTTTATCCTGCCAAAAAGAAAATATAAATATAGTCGCATTAATATAGAAGTTTTTATGAAAAAGATGATGTCGAGGGTGAATCTATTTCCTCAGAGCCTTAGATCAAGCGTGGCTTACGGCATTTCCAAGCACTTTGTCATCTGGTATGCCAAAATGGATGCAGCGAAATTCGGTCAAAAGGGGATTCGGGTTATATCTATATCTCCAGGTTCATTTGAGACACCGATGGGAGAATTGGAAAAGGATGAAGTCAACGAATGCTTGAAACATTCCGCAATCAAAAGACTTGGCCGTGCGGAAGAGATCGCCGATCTAATTGCGTATTGTACAAGCGATAAAGCAAGCTATTTGACCGGAACTGATATTCTTTGCGATGGAGGATGTGTGGCATCCGGGTACAACCCGCTCAAAAGATAAGGCTCATCTGACATTATTTCCTTAATTATTGAGACTGTGGGAGGTACATATGAAATTCAACTCGATCAAATGGAAACTGGTATTAGCCGTTATCATCGTTCAAATTGCTAGCTCCAATATTGGGGGAGCCATCAATGTGGGACTGTCTCAAGCAAATAAAGTGTTTGATCGCTGGGGCATTACTACCCATTTGACGGACGGATCCTTGGGAGTGGCTGCTACAGCTGTGCTGAGTATTCTGTTTTCATCTTTTATGGTTGTTTTCATTTATGATAAGTTGGTGTTGAAAAAACTATCCAAGGTGATAGCTTACACCGACGAAATGGGGAAGGGGAATTTTTCTCAAGAGCTTGTCTTTAAAGGAAATGACGATCTAAGTCAATTGGCAAAGTCTTTAAGTCACGCCGCTTCAAATATAAAGAGGTTATTGATGGAGATTTCTGCGGCCTCACAAACCATTGGTGACTCAAGCGCCAGATTATTAACGTCCGTCAGTGAATCTTCCGTTTCTATCAGCAATATTAACGATTCTTCCATAAGAATGTCCGGCCAGACGGAAACTTTAAGCGCTAATATGGAAGAGGCGAATGCTTCTGTGCAAGAAATCAGTTCCGCAACTGCCAATCTGCTGGATAAAGCCCAAAATGTGAAGGTTTTTTCGACGGAGATGAAGAAAAGAGCCGTACGGATGAAGGACGAAGTTGCGCAATCGATCAACAGCAGCCAGGAAATTTATGCTCAGAGGCAGGAAGAAATATCAAGAGCCATCGAAGCAAGCAAATCGGTAGAAGAAATACAAATCATTGCGGAAACAATCCGGGAAATGACGGATCAGACCAGTCTGTTGGCGTTAAATGCGGCCATTGAGGCATCCAGAGCAGGTGAGCAGGGAAGAGGGTTTGCTGTAGTGGCTAATGAAGTGAAGAAGCTGGCCGAACAATGTTCATCGGCTATCAGCAATATTGATTCGGTCGTAAATAGAATCAGAGTCGTTTTTAATCAATTATCCTCAAGCTCCCAAAAGGTTTTGGATTACATCAGCACGGATGTTACATCTCAATTCGAACTGTTGCTTCAAACGGGCGCAGAGTATGAACGCGATGCAGAATCGATCTCTAATCTATCAATCGAGGTAGACGGTTGCGCCAACTCTGTAACACATTACATGAAGGATATTGGCAACGTGATTGAAGCGGTTGCCCAGATGTCTTTGCAGACCTTGAATTCCGCAGAGCAAATCAGCACCAATTTATCGGCTATTACTTTAACGATGGAAGAAACTAATGGTTCGATGGAGCGACAAAATGATTTATCTGTGCAGTTAAAAAAATCGGTGGGCCAGTTCACTTTTTCGTAGCTATAGAAAGATTGAATCCTCTGAGCGCACCATCTACAATGAAATAAGCTCGTGAATTTGTCCTTGCGACAGCTTTGAACAAGGGGTTGTCCAGGTTGAAACGGCTGAAGAAAACAACATGGGGGGAACGGAATGTTCTCCTCCACTTGTTGTCAGTCGGGCAAAATCGGCGGGCGGTGAGAATATTGCTCTAGTAGAGTGTTAGAGTGGAGGCAGATCATGAAGCAAAACAAATATGACGACTCGTCTTTTTTTACGAAGTACAGCCAGATGAACCGCTCCGTTCAAGGCCTTGCCGGCGCGGGGGAATGGTCGGAGCTGAAGAAGCTTCTGCCTGATTTCAAAGGGCGGCGAGTGCTTGATCTGGGCTGCGGTTATGGCTGGCATTGCATTTACGCTGCTGAGCAAGGGGCGGAGTATGTGCTCGGAACTGATATTTCCGAGAAAATGCTTGAGGTGGCGAGCGGCAAAACAGCTTCTTCTGCCGTGGAATACCGGAAATGCGCGATGGAAGAATTGGAGCTCGACAATGAAAGCTTCGATGTGGTGATCAGCTCGCTGGCCCTGCATTATATCGAAGATTACCGGGCACTGGTTGAGAAGATCCACGGTTGGTTGACTGCGGGCGGCTCATTCGTATTTTCTGTGGAGCACCCTGTATTTACGGCCGAAGGGACGCAGAACTGGCATTACGATAAGGACGGGGAAATTCTGCATTTTCCTGTAGATAACTATTATTATGAAGGGAAGAGAAGTGCGGTATTTCTTGGAGAGCCGGTCGAAAAGTATCATCGAACGTTAACCACTTATTTAAGTGTCTTAGGGGGAGCGGGCTTTAAGCTTAACCGTATCGTGGAACCTAAGCCGCCTGAAGACATGATGGAGCTTCCCGGCATGAGGGATGAGCTGCGGCGTCCAATGATGCTGCTGGTGTCGGCTGAGAAAGAATAGGATTAGGGCAACAAGGAATTAATGATTGTGAGCTCCCCATAAGATAGACAGGCGAGATGATAAAGCCTGGCTGTCTTATGGGGAGTTTTTCGTGCTATAAGGGTCATTTCACTAGGAGGGAAATCAGTCTCAATAAATCAACTCAATATTAAGCTCCGCCAATCTGCGTACCCAAGGCTCGGACGGCGCTTGATCTGTAACCAGATAATCAACCCGCTCCAATTCGCTCAGCACGGTAAAGGCCACTTTATCGAACTTGGTATGGTCGGCGAGGAGGATGACCTTGTCGCATTGCTTGAGCATGTACTTTTTCAACTCGCATTCAGGCTCGTTGGATTCGGTAATGCCCTTGTCCAGATCAATGCCCTTGCAACTGATGATCGCCTTATCCACGTTGTATCTTTGGAGAGTGTGATGAGCCACCGGACCGACCAGGGACAAGGAGCGCGGTCTCAGGTTGCCGCCAGTGGAGACAATATTCATTTCTGATCCGGAGAAGTCATTCAAAATATGAACTGAATTCGTGATCACGGTCAGGTTGTTCTTATTGGTTAGCAGCTTTAGCAATTCAAATGAGGTGGAGCTTGGATCCACCATCAAGGTATCGCCTTCATTGATTAAATCCATCGCCTTGATGGCGATGTTCTGCTTGATATCGGTATTCATGATATTGCGGGCGGTAAACGGAAGATCCTCATTCGTATGCCGGTTCAGCATGGCGCCTCCGTAGGTCCGGCTTACAATGCCTTCCTTTTCCAGCTTCTCAAGATCACGCCGGATCGTCTCTTCGGTGACCTCAAACATGCGGCTGAGAACCGATACCAGCACTCTCTTTTCCTGATGGGCCAAATCTATAATTTTCTTTCGTCTTTCGGCAGCTAACATAATTCTTCCTTTCTGCGAAACCGCAATGGAGGAGTTGGTAGTACAAGCTTTTCCTATTAAGTATGGAATAATAATTCTGTGTTTGCAACAAAAACAAAGGGTTTTGCTAGTATTTCGATTCGGAAATGTCGCAAAACAAACCAAAACAACAAATATAATCTTTATTTCGTTGACAACAAAGATTTACGCGGATAGGATATAAGATATAAACACAGAAAAACGGGCAGGATGGCGGAATTATTGCTTCGTCAATTTTTATTATGGAGGCTGGTCAAATCATGAGTACGCATGTGTATTATGTTCCACCGGTTAATCTGATGGGCAAGGGCTGTCTGAAGGATATCGGACCTTACATTCAGGAATTGGGCTTGAAAAAAGCGCTGGTCGTGACCGACAAATTTCTGGTTCAAAGCGGAATCGCAGGCAAAGTAACCGCTGTGCTTGATGACATCGGCCTGGATTATGCGCTGTATGATGATGTTAAGCCAAATCCTACCTGCAAGAATGTTCATGACGGACATAATTCCCTGATCGCTAACGGCTGTGACAGTCTGATTTCAATCGGCGGCGGCTCGCCGCAGGATACAGCCAAAGCCATAGGCATTATCGCAACAAATGGAGGACATATCTCCCAGTACGAAGGTGTTCACCAGTCTAAATCTAAAGCGTTGCCAATTGTAGCTGTGAACACAACGGCCGGTACTTCAGCCGAGGTCACGATTAACTATGTCATCACGGACGAGGATCGCAAAGTGAAGATGGTGATGGTGGATAAAAATAGCCTGGCCTCGATCTCCGTCAATGATCCCGAGCTGATGGTCGACAAGCCGGCTGCACTGACTGCGGCAACAGGGATGGACGCCTTAACTCATGCGATTGAAGCGCTCGTTACGCCGGGCTCGTACCCCGTGACAGATGCTACCGCGCTTGCAGCGGTTGAGTTGATCTTCAACAATCTGGCCCGCACCGTAAAGAACGGCCATGATATCGAAGCCAGAGAGCAAATGGTTTATGCGATTTTTCTGGGCGGACTTGCTTTTAATAATGCAGGACTTGGCTATGTCCACGCGATGGCTCACCAGCTGGGCGGAGTTTATGACCTGCCGCATGGTGTGTGCAATGCGATGCTTCTTCCGATCGTGGAGGAGGAGAATGCGAAGGTTGTACCGGAGAAATTCAGGAAAATTGCCCAAGTCATCGGTTATGATATTCAAGGAAAGAGCGACAAGGCATGTGCAGATTATGTGATTCAGCGGATAAAGGACTTGGCCGTGGAGGTCGGCATTCCGACCAAGCTGTCTGAGCTGGGCGTCAGCGATCCTGATCTGGATCTGCTTGCGGAGAATTCGATGAAGGATGCCTGCGCACCGGGCAATCCATTCCTTCCTACGAAGGAAGAAGTTATTGCGATGTTCAAAAAAATCATCTAGGAGATTGTTTCTATGACCCATCATATTGCCGTTGATATCGGCGCTTCCAGCGGAAGACTGGTGCTGGGAACGCTTCAGGACGGGAAAATCAGATTGAAAGAAATCCATCGCTTCGCCAACGGGTTCCAGGAGCGGGATGGCTCCTGCTTCTGGGATATCGATTATCTGTTTGGTGAGATCATCACCGGACTTGCACAGGCAAAGGCGGAGGGAATCGGGCAATGCACGCTGGGGATTGATACCTGGGCCGTGGATTATGTGCTGCTGGATCAAGCGGGCCATCGGATTCAGGAGGTCTACGCTTACCGCGACCGCCGGACCGAGCAGGCCATGCAGCTTCTGGCAAAGTTCATCCCGCCTGAAGATGTCTATAGCAAAACGGGTATTCAGCAGTTGAACTTTAATACCCTGTATCAGTTGTTCGTGCATGACCGTGAAGAGCTGTCCCGTACAGACAGCATCCTGATGGTGCCGGATTATTTATACTACCTGTTGACCGGGAAAAAAGGAAACGAAACGACGAATGCTTCGACGATGCAGCTGTTGAATCTGGATACGCGCGATTTCGATACCGAGCTGTTGGAACTGCTTGGCTTACGCAAGGAGCAGTTTCCGGGATTGATCGAGCCAGGGACTGAGCTCGGCACGCTTCGTCCGGAGCTCATAGAGCAATACGATCTGCCGGAGTGCCGCGTCATCATTGCCGCAACGCATGATACCGCCTCAGCGGTGCTCGGAGTTCCGGCAGCTAAGGGGCGTCATGCCGCCTACCTCAGCAGCGGAACCTGGTCATTGCTTGGGGTTGAACTGGCTCAGCCGCTGAATGATGCCAAAGCGATGGCTGCGAATTATACGAATGAATGGGGAGCATATGGTACCTTCCGCTTCCTCAAGAACATTATGGGGCTTTGGCTGATTCAGGAGGTTCGCAGGCTGGACGGCAATCGATACAGCTTTGCGCAGTTAGCTGATCTGGCTGCAGCAGCTGAGCCTTTTCGGAGCTTGATTCCTTGTAATCATGACCGCTTCCTTAACCCGGAGCATATGATTGAGGAAATTCAGAAGGCCTGCGAGCAATATGGCGAGTCTGTTCCGGAGAGTATCGGGCAAGTGGCGCGCTGCATCTTTGACAGCTTGGCACTGTCCTACCGCAGTTATTTGGAGGAGCTGGAGCAGTTGACGGGTGAATCGATGGATATCCTGCAGATCGTTGGCGGGGGAGCGAACAATAAGTTGCTGTGTCAGCTTACTGCGAATGTGCTGGGACGGGACGTCTCGGCCGGACCTACCGAGTCGACAGCGCTCGGAAATCTGGCTGTTCAGATGATCAGCAGCGATGTGCTGCCGGATATTGTGGAAGCGCGGGAAGTGATTTCGAACTCATTTGATATTAAGTATTACAAGCCGGAGCCCATGCAGGATTTGGACCGGATTGTCGAGCGCTGGAGCAAAGTGAACAAGACGGCCGAAGCACAGCACAATTGAATCGGGACATTTGAAACAGAAGGAAGGGGACTAGCAGCATGAATCAAAGCGTAGTCAATAGCTATAACGAGGCGAAAAAGTTGTATGAATCCCACGGGATTGATGTGGATCAGGTCTTAAAGCAGCTGTCGGAGATTAAAATCTCTTTGCATTGCTGGCAGGGGGATGATGTTCGGGGCTTCCTGTTCCGCGACAAGGAGCTTAGCGGCGGCATTGCCGTCACCGGCAGCTATCCGGGGCGTGCAAGCACTCCGCAAGAGCTGCGCGAGGATCTGGAGAAGGCGCTATCCCTTATTCCGGGCAAGCACAAGGTAAACCTGCATGCCATCTACGCAGATACGGATGAGCAGGTCGATCTGGATGAGCTGGAGCCGCGCCACTTCGAGAAATGGGTGGAATGGGCGAAGGAGCAGGGTCTGGGTCTTGATTTTAACCCGACTTATTTCTCCCACCCGAATGCGGCGGATGGCTTTACTCTGAGCCATACGAATGATGAGATCCGGGAATTCTGGATTCGTCATGGCAAGGCTTCGCGTAAAATTGCCGAGCATTTCGGCCGGGAGCTGGGTCAGACCTGCTTCACGAATTTCTGGGTACCGGACGGCTACAAGGATACGCCGGTGGACCGTCTGGCACCAAGGCAACGGCTGGCGGCCTCGCTGGATGAGATTTTCAGCGAACTGATTGATGAGCAATTCAATGTGGACGGCGTAGAAAGCAAGCTGTTCGGCATCGGCTCGGAGAGCTATGTAGTAGGCTCGCATGAGTTCTATATGGGATACGGAATATCGCGCGGCAAGGCCATCACACTGGATGCGGGACACTTCCATCCGACCGAGGTGATCAGCAACAAGCTGTCGTCGATCCTGATGTTCAGCAAGCATTTGCTGCTGCATGTCAGCCGTCCGGTTCGCTGGGACAGCGACCATGTGGTCACCATGGATGATGAATTGCTGGAAATTGCCCGTGAGCTGGTTCGTGGAGATTTACTGTCGAAGACAAGTCTGGGTCTCGATTTCTTTGATGGCAGCATTAATCATTTGGCAGCCTGGGTGATCGGAACGCGGAACACAATCAAGGCGTTGCTGCGTGCGATGCTGGAGCCGGTGGAGGAACTGCGGAAGATTGAATTGGCCGGCGACTATACCTCCCGCTTGGCTTTGGTTGAAGAATTCAAGTCCTATCCGTTCGGAGCCGTATGGGATTATTACTGTGCTTCGCAAGGCGTGCCTGTCAGGGAGCAATGGCTCAACGAGGTGAAGCGGCACGAACAGGAAGTATTGCTGAAGAGATAAATGAGCTATTATCCATTATCTAAGGAGAGAGAAGAATCATGACAACATCTCTGATTGAAACGTCAGGATACATCGGAAGCGCGGAAGCTCCTTTTATTCAGGAAATGACCGAGATTACCCATCATATGTGGACCCTGGGCTGGGATGAGCTGAACGGCGGCAATATCAGCTATTTATTGGATGAAGAGGAAGTTGGCAAGTACATTGATATCCACAGCTCCTTACGCTCTCTGGATCTCGCCTTCCCGGTAAAGGAACTGGCCGGCAAATACTTTATCGTCACCGGATCGGGCAAGTATTTCAGAAACGTAATTAAAGACCCGGAAGCCAACCTTGGCGTGGTGCGTGTATCTGCGAGCGGCGAGCAGGTAGAAATTCTGTGGGGACTGCGCAATGGTGCAAGACCAACCAGCGAGCTGGCTTCTCACTTTATGAGCCACATCGAGCGGTTGAAGGTAGATCCCAAGCATCGCATCGTGCTGCATACCCATGCTACCAATGTCATTGCCATGACATTTACCCATGAGCTGGATGAGTCGAAGTTCACCAAAACATTATGGCAGATGTGTACGGAATGTCTTGTGGTCTTCCCGGATGGAATAAGCATCCTGCCTTGGATGGTTCCGGGAAGTAATGAAATCGGCCGGGAAACGGCCAAGAAGATGAAGGACTACCGCGTAGTCATCTGGCCGCATCACGGCATCTTTGGCACAGGCGCTACCATGGACGAAACCTTCGGTTTGATCGAGACCGTCGAGAAGGCTGCTGCAGTATATAATTTGATCGGCGGAAGAGAGATCAGGCAAGTGATTACCGATTCGGAGCTGGCCGATTTGGCTATGGCGTTTGGAGTGGAGCCGAAGGCTGGGGTTTTGGGGTTAGTGTGAGATGATGGAGAAGTATTTTGACTCACGAAGTCAATCTCAAGAAGAAAAAGTAATCAATTAACGACAAACCTATTAATTTATCACTATAATTTATAGTCAACGATTAGCAGGTCCACAGACTTATCGGTGGGCCTATTTTCATACCAGATTTCACCAAACTTATGATATAGTAGAGAGGATCTAGGCGGAATTTAGAAATTTCAGAAGAATGATCAAAGGGATCATCAAACAGTGCGGGTAAAAAGTCCTTTGAATTGTTTGAATGGTTCTATTATAGCGTGAGGTGGGTCCAATTATGGCTAAAACGTATTATGCAGAAGGTAGGCAAGTAGCCTATGTCCTCCGGGGCCTATTTATTCTTGGAGGTTTGGGAATCTATTTCAGCATTCCCGGTTTACATTGGGGATTCTTCTTTGGAATCCTGTTTGGTTCCGTTATTCTCGGTGAAATATTCGGCCGTATGTGGACTAGTAAGCGGCGAAAGGACAAAAAGGTAAAGAAGTCCGGCCGCACGAGTGGAGTGAGGCAAGTCAGTACAACCAAAGCTAAGAGTAGAGCAAACAATACTTCGGCTAAGGCACCCATGAAGAAGTTGACAGATGCGCAGCTTCTAAAAGCAGACGTAAGAACTTTGTCCGGCACGGATTTTGAGAGATTGATGGAGCTATATTACATAGATCAAGGCTACACCGTACAACGAGTCGGCGGTTCCGGCGATCACGAAGTGGATTTGATCCTCAAGGGCAAAGAGGGGTATAAAATCGCCGTGCAATGCAAGCGCTGGAAGCAGGATGTCGGAAATGACATTGTGCTGCGGCTCAAAGCCGGTAAGCAAGTACATGGCTGTTATGATGCTTGGATAGTGACGACAAGCAATTTTACGAAGGCGGCGAAAGAGGCGGCAGATAAGCTTAATATTAAGTTGATTAATGGGTTGTCGTTGGATGAAAGGTTGAAGAGATGGGATCGGATTGCCAAGTGAAGTGATATTCATCCATTTTGTGGTATGATAGGACACTTAATATTGTGGGGCTCTATTTTTGCACTAAAAATTTTGATTTCATTAACAGTTTATACAGCCGCATAACTGGGATGTTCGAGTGAATCAATTGTTAAGAAGCTTCTGCCAACGAACTGGCGGAGGCTTTTTGTTTGAAAGTATAAGATTAGTGATCGCCATCTTCCATTTAATAGTATAATAAAAACATGCTTCAAAAAGGCTATTTAAACACGATGATTTCGTTTAATCAATTGTATTCCTTATATTTACGAACTTCGTGAATAATACGTTATATCAACGCAATATCGGATAAAAACATATTTATAAATTTAGAGGGGACAATAGAATGAATCCAATACTAATAGATTTTCCAAACCAATTTACAACTGAAAGGTTATTGATAAGAGCACCTCTACCTGGCGATGGCAAGGTAGTGTATGAGAGTATTTTTTCATCGATCAATGAGCTCAAGGAGTGGTTTTCGCTTTTTGCACAAAACGAACATTCTGAACAGTCAATCGAAGCAATTCTACGAGAAGAACATGCAAAGTTTATTAAGAGAGAATATCTTAGACTTTTGATATTTGATAAAGAAACTGAACAATTCATTGGTTTATCTGGATTGTATAGGCCAGATTGGGAGATACGTAAATTTGAAATCGGATACTGGATTGATACACGTATGAGCGGAAAAGGGTATATGACTGAAGCAGTTCAAGGAATTACCAATTTTGCCTTTACAGAGTTGAAGGCTAGAAGAGTAGAAATTCGTTGTGATACTTTAAATTATAAGAGTAAGGCGATTCCAGAACGATTAGGCTTTCAATTAGAAGGAACTTTAAGATGTAATGATTTATCAGCAGATAAGAGTCAGATAAGAGATACTCATATATACGCTCTAGTTAAATAAATTGTGCTAGTAGCTCGAGAAGGCGTTGACATCCTATAACACCATATTCACGCATCGGGGCATTCGCCCCTCGGTCCGGCATGAGGTAGGTTAGGCAGGGGAGCAGATTCAGCCAGACACATCCGACTTCGTCGGACGTCGTGAATACAGGGAACGTTATAAGAAATCAGCGCAAAAACGAAAAGCAATACCAAATTCTTTTAGATGATTAAGCTAACACAGATATTCCAAGGAGTCGAGTTAATGCTCTATATATTTAGCGGATTACCAGGCACCGGTAAGACCACGTTATCATCAGCTTTGGCCAGGGAACTACGGGCTACATATCTTCGGGTCGATGTCGTTGAGCAGGCTATGCGTGATTCTGGAAAGAGCATTGAAGGACCCGAGGGTTACATCGTGTGTTATGCAATTGCCTCACAGAATCTCCAGTTGGGTCTAGACGTAATTGCAGATACAGTAAATCCTATTGAAATAACGCGCAAAGCTTGGCGTAACGTTGCAGAATCACTCGAGATTCCTTTTGTGGAGATTGAAGTGATTTGTTCTGACGTTAATGAACACAAACGTCGGGTCGAAACGCGTACAGCTGATATTCAAGGATTTGTTCTTCCGACGTGGGAGAAGGTCAGAAATAGAGAATATGATGTTTGGGACCGGGATCATATAGTAATAGACACAGCCAACAGAACAGTGGAAGAAGGCTTGATTGCATTATACAAGAAGTTGGATCAGGAGCGATGAAAATTACGTTGAGAGTATTAATGAAGAACCATAATTAATGTGCAGGTATATCAAAGAAGGCGCTGACATCGTATAACAATGTGTTTACGCATCGGTGGACAAGCCGCCTCGGTCCCAGAAGATAAGTCGGAGAAGTGATTGCCGGACACACCTGCACTACCCAACCGCATCGCGGCCAGTCACTTCGTTCCTTTAGGGTGTTGAGGCGTCGTGAACTGGAAACGTTATAAGAAATTGGCGTATGAGAGAATATGTAAAGGCTACATCGATGTAGTAAAAAAGCTATGTCTGGAGCATCCTTTTGTATTGGGGTATAATAAAAATGATCAAAATAAAAGGGGGTACAGTTGATGAGTGTCCCAAATGATGAATTGGAAAACATATTAGGTAATTTAAATGAGAAAAATAAGGTTGTTGCTAAGAGCTTTTTATCATGGTTACTTGAAAAACAGCTTGATGAAGACGATGATTGTTTGACACCTGAAGATATGCAGGCCATAGAACAGGGACGAATTGAATTTCAAAATGGTCAGACTAAATCCTTGGAGGATCTAAAACGTGAACTTGAAATATAAAGTCACATTTTCAAGTGAAGCTGAAAAGAACCTGAGGAAAATAGACCGAGTTACCGCAAGAAGAATCTTTATATCCCTTGAAGAATTATCTAATGACCCATTTAACAATCCAAATACAAAGAAAATGAAGGGTAAAGAAGGGATGATTTTTAGATTACGGGTGGGAGCTTATCGAATAATCTATGAGGTTCTTAATAATGAATTAATCATCTTTGTAGTTCGTATAGGACCTAGAGGAGACATATATAAATGACAGCAGAGCCCTGGCAATAAAGTTAGGGCTCTTTTTATTTAAAGAAGATTATGTGAGATGTACAAGAAGCAGCCAACGTCTTATAACATAACATTTCTGCTTCGTCTCTGACGCTCCATGGTCTCCAAGAAGTATGTCACAGAAGTAGAATCTGGCGACACATCCAATCGGCTAAGTCTGACGACCCGCACTTTGTGCCTTAAGCCGCTTGGACGTCAGAAATGCGAGAACGTTATCTGAAAGGGCTGCTAATTGTATTAAAACCATAAAAAGTATACGACTAAACAATATATAAGAACGCTTGTACGCAGATGTAAACAAAGGTGAAATATAACTACAATTGAATCTTCGGTGGGCATGGTTTCCCTTCGAAAGGAGGTGAGGCCATGGAGGTTAAAGATGCAATTCAGATTATGTTCCTATTTGGAATGTTTATTCTTGCACTCTTAACATACATCGGGAATAACAACAAGAGAAAGTAAAAACCCACCCCAAGGTTGACCGCCGAAGGTGGGTTTCCAATCGTAAATGACTAAGAAGGGATTACCCATCCAAGCCAATTGTATGGACCAAGTGTTAGCGCACTTGGTCTTTATTAATTATATAGTACCATAATTGAAAAGATGTATCAATTTTCAACTGTTGAAGCGGCAGCAGCTCGACTAAATGAGATTGAGTACAGACTCTCTCTTTTTTTCATTGTTGCAAAATACTCCTTGCGGGAGCGCTATGTTATGATGGAGGAACAACTATAGACAGTATCTGGTGTCTAAGCTGGAGAAGATCGAAAGGAATGAGAGGAATGAAACATCCTTTTCATCTGAAAGCAGTATGGAATGGTGGACGTAACAGTGAAGGACATATAGAAGCAGGCGGGTTAAAAACGGTTATATCCATTCCGCAGGAGATGGGCGGTCCGGGAACAGGCACAAACCCTGACGAAATGCTGCTGGGAGCAGCGTCGACCTGTTATCTGATCACTCTGGCAGCGATGCTGGAGCGTGCGGGTATTACACCCCAGGAACTGACACTAGAGTCTGAGGCGACAGTCGATGTAACGAATAATATTTTTACGTACGAACGGATCATTCATAAACCACGGATCGTACTCAAGGATGAGACAACCGAAGCTGAATTTACAAAAGCAGAGCGGCTCGCACATTTGGCCGAACAGTCCTGCATGATCTCCAGAGCCGTAGCAGGTAATGTATCCATAGAAACACAGCCTAGTATTGTAAAGGCAGGGGCTAACTGAGGATGATGATTGGTGAAGTGGAGAGGTAATTGAAACTATAACATCAGAACAAGCCGGGGCGTGAATTGGTCATGCGTTCCGGCTTTATTTTGTTGCTCTGGAACTCTCCCCTTCGTCTCTACATATTAATACTCTGCTTCCTTGCGTACTGTAAAATAATTACGGACGGTAATGAGATTATTTCGAGTCCCTGATCGTGTTATATGCAGGAGGAGAAAAAATGGAGAATAATTCTTTATTGCGTACGGATAAAGAATTGGCTGAACTATATCAACGACATGTAGATCGTGTATACAGGCTGTGCTATATCTATTTGAAGAATCCTGTTGATGCAGAAGATGCTGTTCAATCTGTATTTCTAAAGCTGATCAAATATCCAAAGATGTTCAATGACCGCGAGCATGAAAAAGCGTGGTTGACGGTAACTGCCAGAAATCACTGTAAAGATGTTCTTAAAAGCTGGTGGAAAACCCGTCGTGTTGCTCTGGACGCTTTACCTGAGGCGTCCTCCTGGAATGGCGATGAGCCGTCAAGAGACATGCTTGCAAGACTGCTTTCACTCCCTGAAAAATACAAAACCGTTTTATATCTGTACTATTTTGAGGAGTACTCCGTAAAAGAGATCTCTGAGATGTTGGGTTACAAAGAAAGTACGATTCAAACACAACTATTCAGAGGTCGTAAACGCCTCAAAATTGACCTAGGAGGGGATTTCCTTGAGTAACAGAAATATCAATCGACTTTTCGAAGCCCTTACGCCAAATACCGAAAAAAAAGAAAAAATGCTTCAAAATATTTTAGTGCACAGCAGGGATGGAGATAAAGGGAAAACAGGACAAGCTTTTTCAAAACGTTTAAGACCCGCCTTATTGGTTGCTGTATTGATAGTTTGTTTATCCACAACTGCTCTTGCAGGGGCGTATATGGGATTGGATGATGTGTTTATGAGATTTCTTAATCCAATAAATCAAGAGCAAGCACAATATTTGTCAAATGGCGCTTATGTGGTTGATAAACAGGTAAAAAACAAGAATGGGACGCTTCATATTAAACAAGTGATCGGCGATAGTAATCTGACCTATATCTTAATGGACTTTATTGCACCTGAAGGTACCGTATTAGACGCGGCACGGTATCGGTTTTTATATTACGACATTCCAACAAATCAGGACTATATGGGTGTAGAATTTAAAGTGCTTGACGATGGCGATCACAGTGACAATAGAATTAGCCTGGTTATGAGCATCCTAACGAAAACTTCCATAGCCGGTCAAAACGTGCACTTCCAGCTCAAGGATCTACAAGCGGCAGATCCGTATCCAGGCATTTTCACAACGGTTATACCGGACGCTTGGGAAACAGATTTCAAGCTGGATTTCAAGGAGTACTCTACTCCTTATAACGTCAACAAAAGCCTTGACATGTTTGGTTACAGGGCTGTACTAGAAACGATCTCCGTTTCACCGATTTCGATTTCATTAAAGCTAGAGAGCAGTTCAATGGATGATATTTACGAAGCTGCCGGCTTCTTAAAGGAAATTGGGGTTAATCAACACTTGGATAACTTTCCGGTCACGATAAAATACCAGGATGGTACGACGGAAACGACAAACCTGTTTAACGGATTGCATTTGATGGAAAATGGCACGCAATTATTTACGGTTAAAACATTTGAACATGTAATCAATACCAAGGAAATCGTATCAATCGTCTTTTTTGATAAGGAAATACCGATTAATAACTAATGTTCATTAAATCAGCGATGGGATGAGCCCGCTGCTTAAGTTCTTCAGTTGCGGGCCCACCCTATGACTGCGACGATCAGCACAATTAGAGCGACAGAACCGATGGGCTTCCTCGCGTTACCCTCGAGCCTGACCCATCTCAACACACATCAACACAAAGGCTCCAACCCCATGTAGATCATTCTCACTGGTAGGACGGGCGATATAGTGCGCATAGTCACCGATGCCGGTGCCGATGCAGATTTGACCGATCACAAGTCCGCCATGCTCATCAAAGGTCAGGGTATCAATCACACCTTGATATCCCTTCCACGCATACTCCAAATAATCCGGGCTAAGGAATCCAAGTCTTACCGCCTTAGCGATAGCTTGAACAAATAAGGAGGTGCAAGAGTTCTCTAACCAATTGTCAGCGAGATGTCCCTTGTCGACAACCTGATACCAGCGCCCGGTAGCGGTGTCCTGATATTTTACGACGGCTTCAAGCAGACTTTGCAGGATTTGGATCAAGGCAGCACGATCCTTATGCTCCGCCGGGAAATGCTCCAGCATTTCAAGCAAGGCGACAGGAACCCAGCCAATCGAGCGTCCCCAGAACTCCGGGGCCAGACCCGTCTCGGGATCAGCCCATACCGCAGCTTTGGTCTCGTCCCAGCCATGATAGAGCAGGCCGGTAACGGGATCTTTGGTGTGCTTCTCTAACAAAAGCGCTTGTGCGGCGATCATGTCAAAGAATTCGTCTTTGCCGAATGTTTTCGCATACAGTGCTGCAATTGGTCCGCCCATATACAGGCCATCCAGCCACATTTGATTCGGATAGTGATCCTTATGCCAGAACCCGCCTGAAGGATTGGTCTTCCATGACTCAAAGTGCGACACGAGTTCGTCCAGCGCCTTTTTGTATCGTTCATCCCCGGTTTGCTCAAGCAAATTAAAAAGGAGCACCCCAGGCTGTATATCATCCAGCTCCGTAGAATTGTACTTTCTGATGCTGCCGTCCGCCCGAATATTACTGTCGACCCAGCTCTTAATGTAATGATAATAGGCAGGGTTTTGAGTGATTTCCCAGCACTTCTCCATCCCTGACAGAAATACGCCCTGATGATAATGAAAACGGTCGGGAGGAAGCTCCTCTGGCTTAAACTTGTTCATTAGCGCTTCACATCCCAGCTCCGCCCACTCGATTGGAGAGCGCTGCATCGTATCTGATGGGTTCAAAGACGACGTACCATTCCCGTAATTGTTCATCTGCATCTGACCTCCTTGGAATTGACCTCATCATAGCACAAGAAAATACACATTTTTTGCGAAAATTACTAGAAACCTCTTATATCTTGCGTTAAATTGAACGGTAAATTATGATGGGGAAAAGGGTTGGAATAGAAGGCAGGCGGGATGATGGAAGAGATCAATTATGTGAACGCACAAACCACCTTCTCGGTCTCTTACCGGAAGGCGAGCAGCCATCATATGAAGATTAATCATTTACACAGCAGCTATGAATTCTTCTACTTAATGTCCGGCCAGCGAAGGTTCTTTATTAAGGACCGGACCATGGTTGTAGATGAAGGGCATATCATCATAATCGGCCCGAATGTGCTGCACCGGACCACGGATGCGAACACATCACAATATGAAAGATTGGTAATCAATATCCACAGTGAGGAGCTGGCTTGGGCGGATCGAATATCCCCGGATTTCATCAATCGACTGCTTGACCATGAGTATCTGATTCTAAAATGCCCTCCGCAAACGGCGATGCTGATCGAGGAGCTGTCACGGAGCATCATCAAGGAAATTCGGGACTGTAATCCTGGATTTGAGGTGTATGCTCAAACCCTTGTATTCCAGATGCTCATCCTTTGCAGCAGACATCTATTGAACAGCAACGCATATTCCACGGAAGTCCAAAACCCGGCGGCATATGAGCGAATATTTGAAGTGGTCAGGTATATGAACAGTCATTACATGCAGGACATGTCACTGCCCATGGTGGCGGAGAAATTTTATATCAGTCCCTATTATTTGAGCCGATTCTTTAAAGAAGCGACAGGCTTTACTTTTATAGAATATTTGAACCATGTGCGCGTGAAGGAAGCGAAGCAACTGCTTGAGAACTCCTCCATGAAAGTAAATCTGATCGCGAGAAAAGTCGGTTTTGGCAGTATCACTCACTTTGGGCGGGTATTCAAGCAGGTGACAGGACAGGCGCCGCTGTATTATCGGAGGAAGGGCTGATGGGACTCCCGATAAGCCCTGGGTGTCAGTCCGGTCAGCCTTTTAAACATTTTCCCGAAGTGGGAAAAGTTATCGAAGCCGGCGAGCTCAGACACATGGGTAATGCTGTGATCAGTCTCACGAAGCAATCGCTCCGCTTCCTTTACGCGGGTGAGGTTCACGTATTCGGCGAAGCCAAAACCAGTGACCTGCTTGAACATTCTGCTCAGGTAACTTTTACTAATGAAAAAATGACGAGATAGCTCCTCCAGCTCAAGCGGCTCTCCAAAGTGAAGATTGATATAACGAACAACGTCTGAAATTTTGCGTTGAACCGAGGAGGACTCCTGCTTCGGCAGCGACTCGAGCTTAAGGAAGCTGCGTGCCGTATATAGCAATAATTCGCTTGCTATATGAGAGATGCGTAAGCGAAATCCGGGCTGTTGCTCATTCAATTCTGTGAGCAGGGTATGAAACAGGGCTTCGAGCTGCAGCTGCTCCTGAAGGTTAGGTCTCAGCAGCGGAAATTCCTGGAGAAAAGGAGATAAGAGCAAGTCCCTTTCTTCTGCAGGCAAATCATCGAAATAGGACGGTGCGAAGTAGAGTACGATTCGTTCATGATTTGGCGCACCCGAGTCGGACGTCTTGTGAACGGCATTTGACTCGATGAATACAAGATCGCCTGACTGTACCTGGTAGACATCATCTTTGATAAAATAGTTGCGTTGTCCGCTGAATAAATAATAGAGCTCATACTCCCGGTGGTAATGATCTGTCGCCATGGAATAATGGCCCCTTCTGCGATCGAATTCCAGATAGAAGGGGTCATTTTTATGTCCAAATCGAAGGATGTCAGGAAAATGGGAAAGCTTCATGAGAACACTCCTTAACTAAATACTTACTTCCTTTATCATATGACAAAAAAAGCGGGTTATCAAAGAAAATCAGCTTTAAAAGCGGAGAAAACAATTCTTTATTGTGTTAAGTTACCAATGAAGAAATAAACTCAAAAGGAGCTATAACATGAACAAGAAAAAGTATGTGCTTGTTGGAACCGGAGGCCGTGCGGAGTTTTTTTATTCTGCCATTGCCAAGCCATTCAGTGAGACTTCAGAGCTGGTTGCCTTTTGTGATATTAATCAGACACGGATGGACTATGCCAACCAGCTTCTTGAAGAAAAGTACAGCTATCCTAAGGTGCGGACCTACCTTGCAGGGCAGTTCGATGAGATGATTGAGGCCGAAAAGCCGGATGCAGTTATCGTAACCAGCGTGGATCGCACGCATCACAACTATATCATCCGGGCGATGGAGCTTGGCTGTGATGTCATTACGGAAAAGCCGATGACTGTAGATGAAGACAAATGTCAGGACATCCTTGATGCGGTTAAGCAAACGGGCCGCCAGGTAAGAGTCGCCTTTAATTATCGCTATGCGCCGCATCATACCAAAGCCCGCGAGCTCATCATGGATGGGGTGATCGGGGATGTGCATTCGATCCACTTTGAATGGCTGCTCAATACGATGCATGGTGCGGATTACTTCCGCCGCTGGCACCGGGACAAACGGAATAGCGGGGGACTGCTTGTTCACAAATCGACGCATCATTTCGATCTGGTCAACTTCTGGATTGGCTCGCAGCCGGATGAGGTATTTGCCTTTGGGGATTTGCTGTTCTATGGCAGGGAAAACGCTGAGCAGCGGGGAGTAACCAGCTTTTACGAGCGGGCCACAGGGAATCCCAACGCCAAGGACGATCCCTTCGCACTGCATTTGGATGAGAATCCGCACTTGAAGGCGATGTACCTGGATGCAGAGCATGAAGATGGCTACCGGCGCGACCAAAGTGTATTCGGCGACGGGATCAGCATTGAAGACACGATGGGCGTCATTGTTCGCTACAAGAATAAAGCGATTTTGACATATTCCTTGAATGCGTATATGCCATGGGAAGGCTACCGTATTGCCTTTAACGGCAGCAAAGGGCGAATGGAGATGACGATTGTGGAGCAATCATATGTCAACTCCGGGGGAGACAAAGCGCTGGAAGGTGCGCTGAAGGATAAGCGTATTTTAGTCTATCCGATGTGGAAGCCGCCTTATGAGGTTGAGGTTGAAGAAGGGGAAGGGGGCCATGGTGGAGGAGATCCGATTTTACTTCAAGATATGTTTGGTACTCCAGTTGTTGATCGATTTAACCGAGCTGCTAACCATGTAGATGGAGCAAGATCCATCCTTACAGGGATCGCGGCCAATCGTTCGATTCGAACAGGCCAGGCGGTCAGGGTGGATGATCTGGTCAAGTTTTAATTCGCTAACCCACAATTAATAATAGAAAACAGTCGTTTCATCACCGCCTGATACATTCCTTCGGGCGGTTTTTTTGTGTAAAAAAATGGTTGATAATGCACGCAGGGCGAAATATATTTAAATTAACTTGAAATAGTTCATATAAATTGAAATGAAAGCGAATTCAAACGGGAAAAGAGGGGCTTTGAGCAATGAAACGAATTCCGATGCTGCTTCAGCTGGCACTCATTCTGTTCTGCGTCATGGCGATTCCGTTGTCCATTCTGACCTGGTACAGCGGAGCGCAGATCCTGCGGAATTCCGAGCTTGAGATTGCGGAATCCGCGCTCGCAGGGCTGAATGCGAACCGGAAGCTGAATGAGAATGCGCTGAACAATCTGGCACAGGATGCCGTAAGGCTGTCTTCGACCCATATTTATGACCGGATCCGCAATTTCGAGACCTATGCCGAGCTTGGGGAGAATTATGGCAACATGAGCAGCGCCCTTACGGTGCTGAATGAATTGGTGAACCTGAACCACAGAGTCGATGGCGTGTACTCTACCTATTTTTATCTGGAGGGAGCGAACTACGTCATTTCCACGGACAAAGGGATTACGACGCTGGACAGATATGAGCCGATCGATTGGATCGAGCAGGCGCTGATCGGGAGGATAGGGATCGGAGGGATTTGGGTTCCTCGGGAATTAAGCTCGGGGACGAACGTAATCTCGTATGTGCTGCCGTTGAATCGTTTATCGACCACGACACGGGGCATGATCGTCGTCAATTTGCGGGAAAGCCAGATTGAGAGTTACCTGCGGTCGTCGGAGCCTGGTGAGCACGGATTTGTGCTTATGAGACGGGATGGCACGATCATTTCGCATGATGATAAAGGCCTATTGCTTACCAATGGGAGAGAGCTGCCATTTGTCGGAGAAATATTGGATCAAGGGATCAAGCAGGGGTACGCATTTCATGAGCAGAATGACAAGCGGTTGCTGTATGCCTGGTCCTTTTCAGAGCGGTACCGATGGTGGAATGTGAGTATGTCATCGATGGATGAGTTAATGAGCCAGACTCGCGCGATGCAGCGCAGTATTCTTCTGTTGACCGTCGTTATTTTCTTCGTCGGGACCTTGCTGTCCGTCCTTCTGGCCACCTGGCTGTCCAAGCCGGTGCGCAGGCTGGTTCACAGTGTTCGTGCACGCGGCAATCTGGGGATCTCGGGACGAAATGAGCTTGCGTTCCTCGATGCGGCATTTCGGCGGATGCAGGAGGAGGAGGAAGGCCTTCATTTGCTGCTGCGCCAGCGTGAACGGGATACGCGCAGCCTGGCCATTCATAACCTGCTGAAAGGCGAGGTTCCGGAGCAGGCTGTGAGCATGTTCCCCGAGCCTCACTGCCTGATCGCCATCGTCTCGATTGACCAATACCGGAATTATGTGCGCCAGGCGAATTCGGAAACCCGGAGCTATCACCGGTATCTTTTCAACGCCCAATGTGAGGGCTTATTTCCGGAAGGTATCCACGCTTATAGCGTTTATCAGGGCGAGGGCTATTTTGCGATGGTGATTAATTATGGCGAGGAAGAAGCCGGCCGGAATGGCGAAGGCATCCACGCTGCTCTTGCAGCAGTGAGGACCATGGCGGATCACATTTTCGGTCATACGGTGACGATCGGGGTAAGCAGTCCGTCTGCCTTAAATGGGAGTATTCCTGACCGGGCAGCTGAGGCCATGGAGATGATCAAGTACAGGATGATTGAAGGAAGCCGGGGAATTATTTTCTGGAGAGAGGCAACGGAACACAGCAGCAGGAAATACGTCTATCCATCGCTCAGCGAAAGGAGGATTCTCAATTTTCTAAACGCCGCTGATTCGGACAGCATCTATAAAGAGCTGGGTGTGATCCGGCAGGAAATTCTTTCGGCCGAATATATCTCTTACGATAATATCATGTACATCTATAACCAGCTGCTCAGCGTCACGATCAAGCATCTCAGAGAAAACAACATCAACACGGAACGGATATTCACGGGGCGGGGAAATATGTATTCCGCCATTGCTTCCTTGGATACGCTTGACGAGCTTGAGGAATACATGCGCGGCTTCTTCGGCGAGATTATCCAGTACCTCACACGGAATCAGGGTGAAGCAGGGCATGGCGAACGAATTGTCCGCTACCTGGAACAGCATTATTGCGAGGAAATCGTGTTCGAAAATATGGCCAAGGAAATCGGCATCAGTTATTCCTATATGCGGAGAATCGTATATGAACTTACGGGGAAAAGCCTGATCGATTACATCAATCAACTGCGAATTGAAAAGGCAAAGCAGCTCTTGCTGGAAACCCCGCTTACCATCGCCCAGATTGCTTCCGAAGTCGGGTACTACAATGTGCAGAGCTTCAACCGTTTTTTTCGCAAATATGAGGGCATGGCGCCAAGCAGCTACAGATCCGCCAAGACGAACACTTCGTGAATGAGATGAAGGTGCAGAGGCAGGCTGCCTAGTCGAAGTAGTCAATTTTGCTTATAGCCTTCAATATTGATTATGTTCACCCGCAAAATCCCCGTTCCATCAAGCAGCAATCAAAAATGACAAATAGAATCAAAACTCATGATTTACCGGTGCGAAAACGGAGGGTAAGATGAGACACAGCCTCCCCCATAGATCTCCACAATGATTCGGACGGGGTGAGGAAGCCCCAAGCGTTAGGAGGTGAGATTCTGAAACTTGAAAGCGCTTCAAAAGTTAAAAGTCCCTCAACTACCAGAGAGACACTAGTGAAGAGGCTCGCTTTTTATCTTCGTCGGGACCTTCAACTCTATTTGATGCTTCTGATCCCGATCGCTTTTGTGCTTGTATTCAAATACGCACCGATGTCTGGCCTTGTGCTGGCGTTCAAGAATTACAAAATCGCCCATGGCGTCTGGGGGAGCGAGTGGGTTGGATTCGAGGTGTTCAGGGAGCTGTTCGCCAAGCATGATTTTGGCCGCGCTGTCCGCAATACCTTGCTGCTGAACTGCCTTGATCTTGTCTTCAGCTTCACGATGCCGATCGTACTGGCCCTATTGCTAAATGAGGTAAGAAACATCCGATTCAAGCGGATCAACCAGACCCTGCTTTATTTGCCGCATTTTCTGTCCTGGATTATTATCGGCGCAATTGCTTATCAGCTGCTGAGCGAGGGCAATGGCGTGGTCAACAATGTCATCGCGATGATGGGCGGAAACCGGATTCCGTTTCTGCAGGAGGATGTCAACTGGCTGATCAGTTATCTGGCGATTGGCGTCTGGCAGAGTATGGGCTGGGGGACGATTATTTATCTTGCAGCGATCAGCGGGATCAACCCGGAGCTGTACGAGGCGGCAACCGTGGACGGCGCAGGACGCTGGCGGAAGGTATGGAATGTCTCCCTGCCGTCGATTCGCACGACCATCGTGACTTTGTTAATCATGAACCTGGGACGGGTCATGGAGGGCTCGTTCGAACGGATCTATGCGCTGCAAAATAAAGCCACAACAGAGTTTACGACGACGATTCCGGTGCTGGTGTACCGCTGGGGGATCGAGGGCGGGAACTTCAGCCGGGCCACGGCGCTCGGATTGTTCCAGTCCCTGATTGGAATCATGCTGGTGCTGTTGGCGGATCGTATCGCCAAAAAGCTTGGTGAAGACGGACTCTTATGAGAGGGAGTATTATAACTAAACCTAATCGAACTGATTTTGATTACAGCCCTTAAATTGAAAGTTCAAAAAGTTGGGTTTACAGGACCAAGAAGGTTGGATGAAGCTAGGGACTGAGTAGCGGAGCGTAGACAGATCTACGTGAGCAACGGAAGGCCCGGCTGAATTCAAGATTCGATGTCGAATGTACTCCTGGAACAGCTTCGTCCTGGGAAGATGACTTTTTGAACAACCTATCAAAGAAAGGAGGCGGGTTCTTGAAGTCTTTGGGCAATGTACTCACCGCGCATCGCAACAGACGCTTTGACATCTGGGATGTGCTGATTCATCTCACGCTGATCATCGCCTCGCTGGTATGCTTGCTGCCGTTCCTTCATGTCGTTGCCAAATCGCTGAGCTCAGACGCTTTTGTCATTGCGAACAAGGTGATTCTTCTGCCGCGCGGCTTCACATTTGAAGCCTACAGCAAGATTTTTGCCGATGCTAGTATTCTTCGTTCCCTCTATATATCGGTGATTGTGACGGTTGCATTCACCATACTAGGCATGATCATCACCGTCTGCGCGGCCTATCCTTTATCACGCAAGCAGCTTAAGGGGCGCACCGCATTGACGATGATCTTCATGATCACCTTGTATTTCAGCGGCGGCATTATTCCCGAATACATGCTGATGAATCAACTCGGCATGCTCGATACCTTGTGGGCGCTTATTCTGCCGCAGGCGTTCAGCGCGTTCAATTTCCTGATCATGAAGACCTCGATTTCAAGCAGTATTCCGGTAAGCCTTGAGGAGTCGGCAAGAATTGACGGCGCAGGCCATTTCCGCATCTTGTGGAGCATCGTCCTGCCGCTCTCCAAGCCGATTATTGCAACGTTATCGCTCTTTTATGCCGTTGGCCGCTGGAACGCGTATCAGGACGCTTTATTCTACATCAAGCAAGCGGTGGATCTTCGGCCGCTCCAGCTCAAATTGTATTATCTGGTCATTCAGGCCAGCGAGAGCTTCCAGTTGGAGGCGACGCAGGTTCAGCTCAGTAATCCCGAGGTTCTAAAGGCATCGTGTGTCGTGTTTGCAACGCTTCCGATCCTTTGCATTTATCCGTTTATCCAGAAGTATTTCGTCCAAGGCGTCTTACTGGGTGCAGTTAAGGAATAACTGAAGCAAGATCATTTGAAAAACGGGGGGAAAACGATGAACAAAAGTAAAATGTTCTCGATCGTCATGGCTTTGTTCGTAGCAATCAGTGTTCTGTCGGCATGTACAGGCAGTAACAATTCCAGCTCCAATTCGGATAACAGCTCTAAAAATTCGAATACGCCGACCGCCAACTCCGCTAACTCATCGGGAGATTATCAGGATTACTCGGGAGGATTTCCCGAGAAGGTCACGCTGGAAATCCCGGTCTACGAGCGTGCGTTCGAAGGCTGGAATGTCACCGATAACTACTATACCCGCTGGGTTCAGCAGGAGTTCGGAGATAAGTACAACATCGATGTTAAATATGTTCCGATTACCCGCACGAGCGAGGTTACGGACTATGAACAATTGCTTGCTTCGCACAAGGCGCCAGACATTATTTTTCACTATGACATGCCGCAAGCACTGGCCTATTACGGAGAAGAAGTGATGCAAGAGCTTGATTATGACGAAATTGCTTACTATGCCCCGACTTATTGGAAAAATATGAGTTCAACCATAGAGAAATACGGTAGTGTGGACGGAAACAAAGTCTTCTTCTTTGCCAATCGCCCTTCTGCGGATAACTTCACGACACTCGTTCGGAAGGACTGGGTAGAGCAGGCCGGGATGAAAGTCGAGGACTTGACGTCTTTGGAGAAATTTAACGAGATGCTGGCAAAATGGAAGGAAGCGGGTCTCGGCGTTGGCGGCGGCAACTTGCTGCAAAACAACTATAATTTCAACTATGCCTTCCGGGACTGGCCGATTGATGGAAAAGAACGGGCGCTGTATTCTGACCTTAGTGTGGCCGACCTGACGTCTCCGGCAACGGAACGCTATCTTCGCAATCTGAACTATCAGTACAACAACGGAATGATCGATAAGGAATTTTATTTGCGCAATGATGAGGCAAAGACAAAAGCGGAGTTCGTAGCCGGCAAGACCGGAACATTCGCCTTCTATCTTACGAGCAATACAGACGTTATATCCGCTACGCTCGTCAACAATCCGGATGCCGAGTTCGCTGTGCTGCCTCCGGCGGCGAGCGTTCCGGAAGGCTTCCAGCCTCAGGGACGCGCCTACTGGCCCTTCGGCTTCATTATGGGCATAAATTACGAATCCTCGGCCGAGGAACGGAGGGCAGTATGGATGTATCTCGAATGGATGAGCCAGCCGGATAATCTCTTCTTCCTGCAAAATGGTGTCGAGGGCCAGAATTACACGCTCGACAGTGATGGCATCGCTGTGAAGGCAGCCGATTTTGCGGGTGAATCGAAGCTGTCCAATAACAACAACAAGGATTATTGGGGACTAGTCACGGAGATGGCAGAATACGCCAGCCCGGAATTGACGCGGAAATCGTATATCCGCAACTGGGCGCCTCCAGGATACGAATATCTGGCCGAGGATATGCTGAAGTACTATGATGAGACGGCAGAATACCGCACGCCGGACGCCTTGTTTACTATCGTTCTTGAGAAAGTTAACGAATACAAGGCCGACCTGAACTCGTTGTTCCAGGAGCTGTATGTCAAGTGTGTTCTGTCTCCGGAAGGAGAGTTCGATGCGACCTACGAAGCAGCCAAGAAGACTTATCTCAACGCGGGTTACCAGGAGATTCTCGACGAGAAGCAGAAAGCGATCGACGCGGGACAGTACAATTAATCCGGGAGGGTGAATAGTTTGAAGCTAACAGCGGTTCCGTCCGACCTGAAACCAATCGCCGGACGCGTGGTGGACTATATCTTCGGCATGGATCTGACCTGGGACTGGCCGGGAGGGGTTGCCTTTTACGGAGTCAGCTCGATCTTCGAAGCTACCGGGGAACAGGCTTATCTCGAACGGATGGCGGAATGGTGCGATGAGTACATTGAGGCAGGGCTTCCGATCTGGAACGTGAACACCTGCGCGATGGGACATATGCTGCTTACCTTGTATGAACACACGCAAGACCAGAAGTATCTCGATCTGATTTTAAGCAAGATCGATTACATCCAGAATAAGGCCCCTCGATTCGGAGAACGGGTGCTTCAGCATACGGTGTCCGCCAAGAATGATTTTCCGGAGCAGTGCTGGGCCGATACGCTGTTTATGGCCGCCTATTTCATGCTGCGCACCGGTGTGATGCTGGGAGAGAAGCCGCTGATTGAAGATGCTCTGCACCAATTTTATTGGCATATCCATTATTTGCAGGACGAGGACTCCGGACTTTGGTATCATGGCTACAACAATATCAGGAAGGATCATATGTCCGGGATCTACTGGGCTCGCGCCAATGCTTGGGCAGCCTATACGATGTCCCGGGCGGCAAGGGTGGTGCCGGAAGGCTACCTCTATCCGCCGATGATGCATATATGGAGTTCCTTGCGGGATCAACTCGCGGCGATTAAAAAACTGCAGAAGGATAACGGCCTCTGGGGAACCGTTCTTGATGCTCCTGAGGCCTACGGTGAAGTGTCAGCGACGGCAGGAATAGCGGCGGCTATGCTCATGCAGGGCAATCCCCTCCATGCAAAATATGTGCAGAAAGCGCTGGATGGCGTGCTGGATAACATTGCAGCGAATGGCCGCGTGCTGAATGTCTCCGGCGGAACCGCCGTGATGAAGGATGTCGAGGACTATCTTGCAGTGGACCGCAAATGGGCCCAGGGCTGGGGACAGGGACTCACATTGGCGCTGCTGGCGGCGGCAATTCAAGTTGGCGAATGATTGATGAAGGATACTCGATACTTGTTGCTTATAAGTTGAACTATAAAATTACGTAGAAAGGGTATAAGTGTGAAAGTGTGCTGTAGAAGCGTAAGCGTTCGCCTTTGTGAGTGGATTTCTACCTTATACTATCTTAATTCAATTAGAGAAATCCGCGAACAACAGCGATCGTAAGCACACTTCACACGTTGCCCTCAAAACGTAAAATTAAATGAGGGAGGGAGGCGGAGGGATGATACGAAAAGCTTCACTGATGAAGGTCTACGAGGACTGTCATGATGAATATCATAAGCGTCACAATGAGCTTTGGCCCGAGATGAGAGAGATGCTTCTCGCTCACGGAGTTATTAGTTATTCGATTTTTTTAGATGAACCTACAAGCACTTTGTTTGCCTATTTAGAGCTTGAGGACGAAGCTCTTTGGAACCAGGCTGCCGATACGAGGATTTGCAGAAAGTGGTGGGATAGCATGAAGGATATCATGGAGACGCATGCTGACCACCGTCCTGTAAGCCGTGATTTGAAAGAGGTGTTCTTTCTGGAGAGAAAGTCTGAGGAATAGCAGCTAAGTGATAGAGTGGCCAGTCTCCTCAATAGAGCGAAATTCTAAGCGTCTGCTATAAAAATTCAACAGGCTCTGAAGCGGTTAGGCATTCCAGCCGCTTCGGAGCCTGCTTCTTTTACTAGAATTTAAGTCGGACGGCTGCTCATCCGAGCGGCCTGCGCTTGGGAAGAAGCGTACAAATCGGCAATCAACCGCATGGTTTTGATTCCTTCCTCAGCATGAACCGGAAAGCGCGTCCCGCTGCGGACATGATCGTAGAAATCCTCGATCAATAGCTGATGACTGATGCCCCAATAGGATTTGCCCGTAATCAGTCCTTGCTCGTCCAAGGTTGCGGGAGGCTCGCACAGCAGCGTCTCGCTGCCGTGCTGGACGAGGTGCAGGCAATCGTTCCGCTGCCGGAGCACCCCCTGCTCGAATACAAGCTCGAGCTCGACCGGAGAATTGGAGACATAGGCGTTCGTAGCATAAAATAATCCCCGTGCTCCGTTGGTAAACCGGATATGAGCATGCGCCGTATCCTCGACCTCTATCGTATCGCCCAGGGCATCGGTGCTTGCGCTGCCTTCAATGGAAGCTACCTCGCCGCCGAACCATTGCAGCAGGTCGAGGGTATGAATCGCCTGGTTAATCAGCACACCGCCGCCTTCGGTCGCCCAGCTCCCCCGCCAAGGGCTGGAGGTATAATACGAAGGCTCGCGGCTCCAGGTGACGATTCCTTTAAGGCCAAGCAGACGCCCCAGTGTTCCCTTGTCGATCATTTCCCGTATGGCCCGGGATGAGGCATTATAACGGTTTTGAAAGGTAATCCCCAGCTGAGCCGAGCTCTGGCTTGCCTCCCGAAGTAAGGCCTCTGCAGCGGGGAGATGATGAGCCAACGGCTTTTCCGTAAGAACATGCTTGCCGGACCGGAGCAAATCGATCGCCATCCCGGCATGGAGATGATGGGGCGTGCATAGATGCACAACCTGAATATCCTGCCGATTCAGCAGCGTTTGAAAATCGCTGGCTGCCTCACAATGATATTTCTCAGCGGCCTGTGCGGCTCTGACCGGATCAATGTCTACGATCAGCTTCAGATGCACTCCGTTCAATTTGGCGAGACTTTCGGCATGAACGGTGGATATCGCACCAGCGCCGACAATGGCCGCACCGATCGGATCTCTCATGATGCATCCTTCCTGTCTATAGAGATGTGGTGAGATGAAGAGCCTGGTTCTGTGCCTTCAGACAGAGCTCTGCAGCTTTGAAGGCATGCTCCTGGGTCATCGCATGCTCGGTCCGGTGGATGCAATCTAGGATCAGCTCTCCGAAATATGGAAATCCGATCTGCCCGCGAACGGAGAAATGCTGTTCGCCATCCTTGTTGACCAGATAGACATGATCCCCCTGCCGATCCCGGGCAATGTCGGTATATTTTCTCAGCTCGATGTAGCCATCCGTTCCCATAATGAACGTCCGGCCGTCTCCCCAGGTGCTTAACCCGTCCGGCGTAAACCAGTCCACCCGGAAGTACTGGGTCGCTCCGTTATCCCCGACGAGTGTCGCGTCACCGTAATCCTCCAGCTCGGGGTATTCGGCATGGTTATAGTTCGCGACCTTGCTGTGCACGACCTCTGCATCCTTGCAGCCGGAGTAGAACAGGAATTGCTCGATCTGATGGCTCCCGATGTCGCAAAGAATACCGCCGTACTTCTCCTTTTCAAAGAACCAGGAGGGTCTGGAGGGGGCGTTCAGCCGGTGCGGTCCAAATCCGGTGATTTGCAGCACTCGACCAATGGCGCCTTGCTGAATCAGTTGTCCTGCGTAAACCGCAGATTCCACATGCAGGCGTTCGCTATAGTATACGGCATATTTTCGTCCGGTCTCTTGAACCTTCCGGCGGGCGGCCTCCAATTGCTCCAGGCTGGTGAACGGCGCCTTGTCCGTAAAGTAATCCTTCCCGGCATCCATCACCCGAAGCCCCAATGGACCGCGTTCAGACGGAATCGCAGCGGAGGCAACAAGCCGAACCTCTGGGTCCTGAAGAATTTGTTCCAGACTGTCGGCAGGAGCTGCCTGCGGATACGATTTCAAAAATGCCTGCACTTTGGCCGGGTCCGGATCATACACCCATTTCAAGGTCGCTCCGGCCTCGATCAATCCGCCAGTCATGCCGTAAATATGTCCATGATCCAGCGCAGCGGCTGCAAATATGAACTCGCCCGCTTGCACGACTTGATTCGGCCGGCCCTTTGGCGCGTAGTTCATTCCGTCGCTGGTCTGAAAAGATTCAACTTGTCCGTTAGCTTCTGATGGCATTGATAGTCGTCCTCCTTAAATTCGCTCATGAATGAATTCGGCAAATTGCCGAAGCATAGCTCTGGAATTCCATGTACCGCTGAAGTCCTCGATGCCGAGATAGCCGTCGTAGTGAACGGACTTCAAATCCGCCAGCAGCCGGCCGAAATCGACGATCCCGTTATGCAAGGAGGCCCATTCGCAGCGCCATTCGGCCGTTCCGTCCTTGAGCTTGCCGGTTTCTTTCCAGGCGGCGTTCTTGATATGAACATGAGCAAGATAAGGACCAAGCAGTTCCAGTCCCATCTTGAATTGCTCGTAGCCTTCATACACCATGTTACCAGGGTCAAATAAAACGCCGATCAGGTCGGGATCGCAATGGCTGACAAGCCGATGGGCCAGGCCGGCGCTGGGGGCGATGGTGAAATGATGCGTCTCCACGACCCCTTTGACGCCGTATTGCTTGGCAAGCCGCTCGGCTTCCTTCAGATAGCGGACCGTCTTGTCATAGAGCACGGGATAAGGCGTCCCGTCGCCATATCCGGCGGCTCCGACGCGAATCATCTTCGCGCCCAGCAGACGAGCAGCGTGGAAAGCTTGCTCCGTCTCCTCCAGTCCAAGGTGATTCAAGTAGGGGGTAACACTGACCATTTCCAGGCCTGCTGCTTCGGTAAGGTGCTTGAAGCGCAGCAGCTCCTCGTCCGGGAGAGACGGGTCAATCGAACATAGATTGTTGCGCCAGTAGGATGGCGCTTCTCCGGCTGCATCGGCCGGAATCTCCTTGTATCGCCATTCCACGCCGTGGAGTCCTGCTTCCCGAGCCGCCTGAACCAGTTCCTCCGGTGTAAGATCCGGTGTCGCTACGGTAAATACGGACAATTTCATCGCTGGTTGAGCCTCCTTGAAATCGCTTGGTATAAAAACTCAGAGCCTAATGCGTGCCCGAAACATCGAGCGTTTTGCCGTCTCCGTTTACTTTTCGGAAGGTTGAGGCTTCGATCTTCTCTTGCAGCTTGGCGTGGTACAAGTCCTCATCAAGCGGCAGCTCCACCCAATCCTCGGTCCAGGACGACAAATGCATGGCGTTGGACAGCGTCAATCCGTGAATGCCGTCCTTTCCCGGAGCCAGCAACGGCTCGCCGTGAAGAATGGCGTTCGTGAAATTCCGTAAAATTCCTTTATGCTGCGAGCCTTCCCCTTCATGGATGGGAATATCACATTTCCAGCATTCGGGCTGGCCGAAGCCGCCAGTGAATTCCGCGTTGAACTGAGGCTCGGGCACCCGCAGCCGCCAGAACGTCAGCTTGCCGTCCTCGATAACGATTTTTCCGTTATCTCCGGTCAGCTCATAGCGATTCGTTCCGGGCGCTTCGCCGGTAGTGGTCACGAACAGCCCTGTGGCGCCGTTGCTATATTCAACATAAGCGGTGACGTCATCCTCGACTTCGATGTTCCGATATTTTCCGAAGTGGCAGAACGCACGAACCCGAGCCGGCATCATCCCGGTCGTCCACTGCCAGAGGTCAAGCTGATGCGGATCCTGATTGAGCAGCACGCCGCCGCCTTCTCCGGCCCAGGTGGCGCGCCAGCCGCCGGAATCGTAATAGCTCTGCGACCGGTACCAGTTCGTAATAATCCAATTCGTCCGGCGAATCTCGCCGAGCTCCCCGGATAACACCAGCTCGCGCAGCTTGGCATAGAGCGGATTGGTCCGCTGGTTGTACATAATGCCGAACAGCTTGTCTGAGGCTTCAGCCGCGCGGTTCATCTCCCGGACTGCCTTGGTATAGACGCCAGCCGGCTTTTCAATCAACACATGGTAACCGCTCTCAAAAGCTTGTACCGCAAGGGTGGGATGATCATAGTGAGGCGTTGCAATCAAAACCGCATCCATCGCGCGAGACGCGAAGAAATCATCGGGATTGCCAAATACAAGCACTTGGTCAGGGAGGTGCTCATGTGCCCATTCCAGCCGTTTGGGGTTTGTATCGCATACAGCAGTCAGCTCTGCTCCCTGAATATCTTGAACCAGGCTTAACGCATGGGAAGAGCCCATATTACCGATGCCGATGATGCCAAACCGTACTTTGTTCATATTGCTACCTGCCTTTCTTCTTGCGTTCATCCTTACTTATCGCTTTTAGCTTAGCTTGAATATGGAGGAAAGAGAATGACAAGGATTAAGCGTATTTTGCACAAAATTAAGGTGAATATGATAAATTTCTCTGTCGTGTTACAATCAAGGGAGAAGAAAATCCATGATGGAGAGGATTGGGAAAGATGATGAATGAAATGGAGCTTCAGGCCGGGAGAATGCCCGAAAGCTTGACTGTGACGGTAACGCACGCGCAACTGAAAACCGGTTTTCCCGGCTGGAACCGGACGGAGCAGTCCCCAAGCTTTAATCGGCTGTATTTCATTCCTCAAGGGGAAGGCTCTGTCATAATCAATGGCGAGACCTATTACCCGCGTCCCAATCAATTGATGATCATGCCGGCGGGGTCCAGTCAAACGACGTTTACGAATCCGGACAATCCGTATTCAAGATATTTTTGCCATTTCGATGCCCAGGTGGGAGGCTGGCCGCTGTTTCATGCGGGAAGCAAGCTCTATATCAGCAGTGTCCGCAACCCGGAGCAGGTTCGTCTGACGTTTGAGGAGATGATCCGCCAATTTCAGAGCGGCGGCCCTTTCGCCGGGCTGCGGATGCAGGCCTGTCTGCTCAACCTGCTTGCCTGCTGTCTGGAGGAGGGGGGATATCACGATTATTTGAAGGATTACATGCAAATGACGGAAAGAAACAAGCTGGGCAAAGTGCTGGCGTATATTCAGGAGCATCTGTGCGAGCCGATCGAGATCGAAGCGCTGGCCCATCTCGTCCATTTGCATCCAAACTATTTCATTCCTTATTTCAAAAAAATCATGGGCGTTACCCCTATGCATTACGTGCAGCAAAAGCGGATGGAGGAAGCCAAGCGGCTCTTGACCTTCACGGACTCCAGCATTGCCGATATTGCCGAGCAACTGGGCATGCAGCTGGCGCATTTCTCCCGCCAGTTCAAGTGCCACGCGGGGATATCGCCAACCTCTTATCGGGCTTGTACGCGATGAGCCGTTGCTCTGAAGCATCAAGGGGCTTATCAAGACCCTTTATATTTTCCCGGGGTAACTCCCTCATACTTCTTAAAGCTGCGTATCAGCGCATTGCTGTTCAAATACCCGACTTTGACAGCCGCTTCGGAAATATTGAGCTTTTCGTCCCTTAATAACACTTTTGCTTTCTCCAGCCTCACCTTATTGATGTAATCCGGCAGGGTTTCTCCGGTTTGTTCTTTGAAGAGCCTGGACATATAGCTTGGAGTAATTCCCAGATGATCTGCAATCATCGCTACATTTAAGGTAACTTCTCCATAGTGGTTGTTAACAAACTGGATGATATTCCTGCTCATTTCATAAAAACGATTGCCTGTCTTTGATTGTATGCGCTTACATACCAACGATAGTATATTCGTAATTTCCGTCTGGAGCTCCGCTACGGTTTCACACTCAAACAGCTTCTCTACCGGCTCGTCAGCAGCGATTTCTTTTACTGTTTTTACGACTGTACTTGCAAGGTCAAGCATAAAGTACCTTGTCATTTCCGCAGTGGGAGCGCCGTCCATAAAGTTCGAGCGAATAATGTCATCAAGCAATTGCTTTCCTTTTTCGAACTCTCCGGTTTTGATGCAATTCACTAATTTTTGTTCCTTTTCAAGAGGATAGAAATAATCTCTGACATTATATTTCAGACTTTGGAAGCTGATGATCTTTCCGTTGCCGGCTATCAGCTTGTAATCATGGGCTTCTATGGCTTCCTGATAGGCTTCCTGCATGCCGCGGATTCCCGTGTGCGCATCACTGATGGAAGCTGTGAGGCTCAGATCGTAATATTTGCCAAAAAAGCCTTGCAGCTCTTCGATAATGCTTGCCAATTCCTGCACAGGATCCACCGCTTCAGAAGCTTGTAGATTCACTAGGAATACTATTTTTTCATCAATCTCTGTAACAAAGCTCTTATAGCCTTGACCCAAGAGCTCCTCAAAAACATTGGTGATCACAAAGCTGGGAAGCTTCGACTTCGCTTCAAAATCGTCCCCCACCTCTAAGGGGATCAGCTTGCCCTGATCTTCAATGGATAGGAGCACGACGATAAAGTCATCGGAAATAAACTGCATGTCAAGCGCGTAAAACGCATTATGATGGACGGATATGTGACCAAACTTCCCTTTTAAGAGCTTTTGCAGAAAATCCGCTCTCACCACGCTGCTTTGCTGCTTAAGCTTCAGGTTTATTTTTTCCTTTTCTTGAAGCGCATCCTGAATGGCCTCATAAATAAACTGATATTCATTGCTCGATCTGTCATAAGAGCTCTTGATCTTCCCGTTCTGGACAATGCGGATCAGATTACGCACCGGATTATAATTGCGCCAGGCAAGTAACACGGATATAGCTCCTCCAAAAAGCAAACACAGCACAATGCTCGCAATCATTAATTTTTCGGTAAACTCACTTTTTTCCATCACAATATCTCGCCGGACAATGGAAACATACTTTAGCTTGGATACATCGGACTCCGAATAGGAAATAATCAACGAATCCTTCCCTCGTCCCTTCACCAGGATGTTGTCGTTGCGGTCAAGCTCGCCCGTCTGCAGAATATCCGATAAAGGAAAAGAAGCTGTCGACGTGAGAATGTTGTTATCATTGTCTAGGATAAAGATACCCCCGTACTGGGCCAGTTGGATATTCTGGATCATTTCCGCAAATCTCTCCGGATTAAACTTGATGACGACCGTGGCAAGCGGCTTCTCCGAATTCGTTATGGGGATTGAACGCATGTAGGCAAGCGCCTCGGAATCCTCCATGGAGCTGGTCTTATCGCTCATGGAGATATATCTGCCGCTGTATGCATGCTGCAGAGTATCTATCCACTGCTCGTACCTTAAATCATTAGTGACCAGAATAGGGTACATAAAATTGCTCCTTGAAGCTGCCGTTGAAGAAATCACACCATCCAGGTTTTTAAAGTACACATAAAAATCATCTATGTAGCCATTCGCGATATTCATTCTTTTGAATTCCTTCACGATCTGAGAAACCTCATACTGTCTGCTATTCCAGTTGTTGTCCTGCGAAGCGGCCAGTAATTGAATGCCCGGATTGAAGGCGATATCAAAGCTTAACCGCTCGGCATCCTTTAAAATGTTGTCCATATTCAACTGGACTTGCTTCAGCATAGCCAGATTCGCCCTGTTGGTTTCCTGCTCAATGGTCCTTACAGTGACAAGATAAACGATCCCGGTAAAAGTGATAGGAATTAACAGAATCAATATATAGGATAAAATTTGAGTAAAGATGATGCTATTTCTAGTGTTCAACACGCTCTTTACGTTCATGGATCCCCCTCATTATTATAATTGTTGAGTTCCTCAAGTCAGGGATTATCGATGTTGGAGAGTCTGCGTTTCTCAATAGTATACTACAATACACTGCCGCGGGAAGCAGACATCCTCTGGTGTTGCCCCGTTTTTTGTTTTTTGATGATGATTTTCCCAAATTCAATATTGGCTTTTGGCATTTTGAGTATGTATTCAGCCGGATGGAGATTGCTCTGCAGCTCGCTGAAATACTACACTTGCCCTAGCAATTGTAATTGACATGAGACGGGGAAGCTTGCAGTCGGATTATAATTGCGTGTAACAACAAAATGAACGTAAGGGGAGAAGAGATGTTGAAACGTAATCAGTTGAAGAGTAAGAAGCTATTTACCAAGCTTGCCACGGGGTTCCTTCTGCTAGCGCTTTTGTCATCTGCGCTGACAGGATGCGGAGGAGAGGAGAAAGGGGCGGAGCCGGCGAATTCGACGAATTCGAACTCGACGGCGGCGGATACCGCTGTAACATTGCCTTTTAAGGAAACGGTTACATTTCGCGTCTGGGATCCTCTGATGAGCACGGCTCTTCCTATCATGAAGAATTATGCCGAGTCGGAGCTGAATAAAGAGCTGGAGAGAAGACTGAATGTGAGGATTGAGTATATTCATCCTACAGAAGGCTCGGCGAAGGAGCAGTTTAATCTGATGCTTACCTCCGGCGACATCCCGGATTTTATTGTGGGCACCTTTGGAGATTATCCGGGGGGAAGGGAAAAGGCCTTCGAGGATGGGATACTGATTGACATAAAGAATGAAATTCCCAAGTATGCGCCGGATCTGGCGAAAATTTATGAAGCCTATCCCGATCTGTTAATGGATGTAGAGACAGAGGAAGGGAGACAGTTCGGTGTTCCGTTCCTCAAAGGTGACGAGAGTATCTACACTTTCTTCGGCGGCTTTCTGCGCAAGGATTGGTTGACGGAGCTGGGGCTGGAAGTGCCGGAAACCATTGACGAATTGTATACGGTATTGAAGGCCTTCAAAGAACAGAAGGGGGCGACTGCGCCCTTTACCGGAACTGTCGGAAATATTAAAGGAATGTACTTTACCGGAGCCTGGGGAATTAACCAGGATTACTTCATTGAGGATGGTAAAGTCGTATACGGCTCTATTGATCCAAGGTTTAAAGAGTACACCAAAACCATGGTGAAATGGTATAAGGAGGGTCTCTTGGACCCCGAGCTGGCTACGAATAATACCAAAACCATCGATGCTAAAATCACCGGCAATCAAGCGGGCGCAACCGTGGGGAATACCGGCTCCGGTCTTGGCAAATACCTGCCGCTGATGAAGAACAAGGATCCTGAATTTGACTTGGTCGCTATGCCGTATCCCGTGCTTAATAAGGGGGATTTCAATCCTTTTATGGCGAAGGATGGACCTACTGTTAACAATGGAGCCTGGAATATTACCACCGCATGCGAGAATCTTCCGGAGGCGCTGGCATTCCTGAACTATGGATATACGAAGGAAGGCTCTATGCTCTATAACTTCGGAATTGAGGGCGTAAGCTATACGATGGAGGACGGGTATCCGAAATATACGGACTTGGTTACTAACAATCCCAACGGACAGCCGATTGCAACTATGGGGCAGTACTATACCCGTGCGTTCAAGGACGGTCCCTTCGTACAGGACAAGAGATATTTTGAGCAGTATATGGCGCTGCCTCAGCAGCAAGAGTCATTGAAGACCTGGACCAAATATGCCAAGCAGGTTACTCAAGCCAATAAGAACTATAGAGGTACCTTGACTCCGGATGAGGTTTCACAGACGACTACCAAGCAGAATGAAATTAACACCTATAAGGATGAAATGTTCCTGAAGTGGCTTATGGGAAAAGAGGACGTGGATGCGACTTGGGATAAATATGTGGAGCAAATCCAAAGGCTGGGTATTGACGACATCATCCAGGTTAGGCAGGCTGCCTATGACCGGTTCATTGAAAAATTCCCGCAGGCCTTAAATCCGAAATCGTTTAATATCAGCGACATCTTTGAGAAATAGCATGAATGAAATGGGGGAAGAAATTCCCCCATCTCTCAATACGGGGAGGTTCCGATAGTGCCAGAATTAAAGCTGCAGCCGCAGCATTTGATATATAAAAAGCCAAGCCTCATGCAAGCCATAAAAAAAGATTATAAAAAAAATAAGTGGCTGATATTGATGGCTTTGCCCGTCGTAGCCTGGTATATCCTGTTTCACTACGTCCCGATGTACGGGGTCATTATCGCGTTCAAACAATTTAGCCCGATAAAAGGAATCTGGGACAGCGCCTGGGTAGGACTAAGACATTTTCAAGACTTTTTTAGCAGTATTTCCGCATGGAGGGTCATCCGAAATACCTTGTTGATCAATTTCTATCAGCTCCTCTTTGCCTTTCCAGCCCCCATTATTCTGGCGTTATTGCTTAATGAAATCAAAAGCAAATATTTTAAAAAGACAATTCAAACAGTTACCTATTTACCGCATTTTGTCTCAACCGTGGTGATCTGCGGGATGATTATCGATTTCTTCGCAAAAAGCGGTCTGATTAATGATATTGTTGCTTATTTTGGAGGCTCCCGGACGATCTTCCTTGTTGAAGCGGGATGGTTCAGGACCATTTATGTAGGCACCGGCATTTGGCAGGGCGTAGGCTGGGGCTCGATTATCTATCTTGCATCCCTTACCGCAATCGACACGGAGCTCTATGAGGCGGTAACCATCGACGGAGCCGGCAGATGGAAGCAGTTCGTCCATATCACGCTCCCGGGAATCGCCCCCACAATCGTGATCCTGTTAATAATGAATATTGGCCATATGATGAGCGAGGGATATGAGAAGGTCATCCTGCTCTATAATCCCAGCACCTATGAAACAGCGGATATCATTTCATCCTTTGTGTATCGGCGTGGATTGGTGGAGGCAAATTACAGCTTCAGTGCGGCGGTGGGACTTTTTAACTCTATCGTGAATCTGACTTTAATCGTCACAGCGAACTATGTTAGCCGGAAGGTCAACGAAACCAGTCTTTGGTAGGGAGTGGAAGGTATGGTTGTCAGAAAGACAGTGGGGGATTATATTTTCGATTCGTTAAATGTCATAATATTGGCGGCATTGGCCGTGATAACGGCTTATCCGTTTATTTATGTGGTGTTTGCATCTTTGAGCAGTGCTGATGAGCTTACAGCCCATAGCGGCTTGCTTCTGAAGCCGTTAAACTTCAGCCTGGAGGCTTATAAGGCTGTACTGGAGAATCCCATCATTTATTCCGGATATATGAATACGCTCTTTATTGTCGTGGTGGGAACGACCTACAATATCATAATGACCTCTATGGGCGCTTTTGTTCTTTCCAGGAAGGATTTCTTCTGGAGGAAGCTGATTACCTTTATGATCGTGTTCACCATGTTTTTCGGCGGCGGGCTGATTCCCAATTTCCTGTTGGTCAAGAATCTCGGTTTAATGGACTCTTTATGGGCCTTGATCATTCCCGGAGCCATCGGAACCTGGAATCTGATCATTATGAGAACGGCGTTTCAGGGAATACCGAGCGGGCTGGTAGAATCTGCTCATATCGATGGCGCTAATGATTTTGTCATCCTGTTCCGAATTATTTTGCCGCTGGCGCTGCCAACCATTGCCGTGATGGTGCTGTATTATGGGGTAGGCCACTGGAATTCATGGTTCGGGGCCATGATTTATTTGAGAGATAGAGAACTATGGCCGTTGCAGCTGGTGCTTAGAGAGATTCTGATCTCCAACAGTACGGATGAAATGATGTCCGGAGCAGTAGCTCAGGACAGGGCGGCTATCGGCGAAACCATAAAATATGCAACAATTATGGTTGCTACACTCCCGATCCTGCTGGTCTATCCGTTCCTGCAGAAATATTTTGTTAAGGGAGTCATGGTCGGAGCGCTCAAAGGGTAAACATGGAGAGGCTCTTCGGCTTTAAGAAATGAACAAGGCTGCCTAAACGGGCGGCCTTGTTGTTTGAGTGGTGCGCTGGATTTTAATTCTTCGCGTCAAAAGCCGCAACCGAATCGGGATGTGTGAAAATATAAGGGGTGGCCGGCTGCTCTACGGATCTGATCTGATCGACCGTAATTTGCAGCCGCTCTTCGCCGTTCACATTCCCCACTCCGATAGTCCCCTCCAGCTCTATCCATGCATCCTCCTCCAATGCGGACACCTCATCTCCGCGTGCCAAGACGCCGAACGGAACCGCATCCGCCGTGCAGCACATGACCAGAAAGCGGGTCAATGCGAAGCTGTCCGGGGGCATATCCTCCTCTCGAAAGACAAAGCCTTGCAGAACGATCTTTTTATCCGCAAAATGCTCTTTATACATATCGATGGAACCAATCGTCTCCGAGAAAATCAGCGGATCAACCTGGATAACAGGGAGCGTATACAGCCTTTTAGCTAATTCAGAAAATTCTACGCTATATATATCCCGGGGAATAAACATCTCGTCCAATGTGCTTAAGGCCGGGACCAGGGGGGCGGTCGGTTTCGCCTTATGCTCGAGCTCCGGATCGGGGAAGGAATAGACAATGCCCTTCTTCGCCGCCATATCGCTCCCGAGCGCCTGATCCGGAAGCAGCAGGCCGAACAGCAGGGGGATGGCGAACATGCCGTATACGCCGGTGCTTTTCAGCAGACCGCCCGGGAGCGGGTGCTCACAATCGCAGATTTGGGCGGAGTCCCCCATCATTGCATGCCATAGCATGCCGAAGGCGATGAAGAGCAGCGGAATCGGACAGAGCAGCAGCAGCCTCTGCATATGGGGCGCCAAGTAGTAATGCAGCGCATCGGAATTATTCAAGCCCATGATATAGAACGCAAGGCAGCATAACAGAATGGCGCGAACGAAGTAATGGCTGCGGTGCTTCAAGCTGAAGCTGTCCATCATGTGATCACTCCTTTCCTTTTAAAGAATCATATTTACGGTGACTGAACCGGCAAATACTAGCACGATGATCAACAGGCTCAGACCGATCACAAATTTAGGCTTAAATGTGGCAAAGAGCATGAGCAGGCTTTTGAAATCAAGCATGGGGCCCAGCACCAGAAAGGAAAGAAGCGGTCCGGCGGTCAGCACATGGGAAAAGGCGGAAGCCACGAAGGCATCCGAGGTGGAGCAAAGCGACAGGATGAAGGCAAAGCCCATCATCAGCGCATAGGAGGATATCGGTCCATTACCCAGTGCAAGGAGCTCATCCCTCGGGATCGTCGTCTGAATGACAGCTGTCAGAAACGTGCCTAGCACGACGTATTTGCTCATTTCGAATAACTCGTCCCCGGCGTGGGTGAAAAAGCTGTTCCAGGTTTTGGGATGCTGATGGGCTTCCGCCCCCGCACCTTGTGTCCCGAATTCCTGCAGGGAACGCTTGAGCGGATTGCGTCGGCATAGACTGTATATGATCAGGCCGATCAGTGCGGCGACGACAAAGGCAAGTCCCATTCGGCCGTAAACAATCTCGGAATGCGAGCGGAACGCCATCATCGTGGCGGCGAAGACGACCGGATTGAGAATCGGGCCGCTGAGAATGAAGGTTACCGCAATATGAGCGGGCAGTCCCTTCAGCATAAGCCTGCGGACGACGGGAATCATCCCGCATTCACAAATGGGGAGAACAATGCCCAGCAAGGCGGCGAATACGACGCCGATTACGGGATTTTTCGGACACCAGCGGGCAATCCACTCGTCCTTAACGAACAGTTGGAGCAAGGAGGACAGGAACACGCCCATCAGAATGAACGGGAAGGCCTCCAGAAAGATGCCGATAAAGATCGTTTTCAACTGCTGCCATTGCGGGTGAGCGAAGAGGGCGGCACCGTGCTGCGGCCAGACTGCGACGACCGGGATTAGAAAGACGATGAGCAGGAAGAAGGGCAGCGTTTTGTAGAACGTCGAAGCTCTCATCAATGGCCTCCTGTAATAGAGTTGTAGTTGTACTATTTTATGCATTGACTATGAATAAATAACTATCATTTGGGATGTTGACAAGCTTCTAGGAGGTCGATATAATCTATTCAGAATTAATCGTATTTATTACGATTAAAATATGAGATTGGGACGGAGGATTCCTATGAAGTCTAATAAAAAGAAAATTGCTAGAAAGAGGACGATCTTTTATTTAACGTGGGTATTATCTATATTCATTTTCCTGGCAGGTTGTGGATCAAGTTCTCCTTCACAACTTCATTCGGCCGATTCTCTGGGGACGGAAACGGTCAAAGAGGATTTGATATTGGCCGTGGGCAAGACCGATATCGGTATGTTTGATCCCAAAAAAGGCTGGGGAACGCATGCTCAGATTCGTTTGACACACAGCTCGTTGTTGACAATCGATTCCGATCTGAACTTCATCGGCGACCTTGCCGAGTCCTATACCGTTAGCGAGGATGCTTTAACATGGACTTTTCCGTTGCGGGACGATGTTAAGTTTTCAAATGGGGAGCTTGTTACTGCGGAGGACGTGAAATTTACATATGAGATGCTTAAGGAAGACGGCATTAAGTTTGACTTGTCATTTGTCGAATCGATAGAAGCCTTGCCTGAGGATAATACCGTCATAATCAGGCTTTTGGAACCTCGTTCTACCTTCGTAAGCCAGCTTACGGAGATCGGCATCGTGCCTGAAGCTCATTATGATGACAGCTACTCGCAAAATCCGATCGGTTCCGGTCCATACCAGGTTGTCCAGTACGACGACGGGCAGCAAATTATTATGGAGTACAATCCCTATTGGTACGGAAAAGAACCCCAGTTCAAAAAGCTGACTCTGCTTCTTCTTGAGGAAGATGCCGCGCTTGCGGCTGCTAAGGCCGGGCAAGCGGATATTGTATACGTTCCGCCGACGTTTGCGGAGCAAAAGGTAAACGGCATGCAGCTCCTCGCCTTCGAAAGCATTGATTCCCGCGGAATCATGCTGCCGACGGTGCCTAGCGGCGGGAAAGGCAGAACCAACGATAAAGAAGTGGATGCCGGCAATGATGTCACCTCCGATCTCGCGATCCGCCAGGCGCTTAATATCGGGCTGGACCGCCAGATGCTTCTGGATGTGGCATTGGACGGATACGGTCAAAAGGCTTATTGCTTATGTGATGGTTTGCCTTGGTTTAATGAAGAAACCGTCATTGAAGACGGCGACATCGAAGCGGCGAAAAAAATACTGTCCGATGGCGGATGGGTTGATACGGACCGAGATGGAATCGTGGAAAAGAATGGACTCAAGGCGGAGTTTGATATGTACTTCAGCTCCAGTGACCAGCTTCGCAGTGATCTGTCTCTTGCCGTTGCGGACCAAGCGACTGAATTCGGTATAAAAATCAATTTGATCGGGGCTACCTGGGATGAGATCTACCTTAAAGGCAAAACTGGGGCGGTCGCTTGGGGAGGAGGACGTCACCATCCTCATCAGCTGTACACGATGAATTCCTCCGAGGTGATCGACACGGGCTATAACAATATGTCCAATTATAAAAATCCTAAGGTGGATGAGTATTTGAAAAAGGCACTCAATGCGGTTACGCAGGAAGAGGCCAATAAATACTGGAAGCTTGCACAGTGGGATGGAGAGACCGGCTTTAGCGGCATTGGCGATGCGCCGATTGTCTGGCTCTTGCGCGTCGATCACTTATACCTGGCGAATGAGAAGCTGAATCTCGGCAAACAGCCGATCCATTCCCATGGGCACGAGTGGGCACTGTTCGGCAATATCACCGAGTGGACTTGGGGTAATTGACCGTGGCAAAAAGTATCGTGATTCGCCTGGTTCGCGTCGTAACCTTATTGATCGGATTATCCATCCTGACTTTTTCTTTGATTCAGCTCTCGCCGATGGACCCAGTCAATGCCTATGTCGGAGGAGACAGTTCGGCATCACCGGAGCAAATTGAGAAGTTCAAGGAATATTGGGGAACAGATAAAGGTCTTGTAGAGCAGTATTTATCCTGGGCCGGGGCGCTGCTTAAAGGCGACTTTGGAACCTCCTTGTTGTACCGCACCCCGGTCGTTGACATTATTCAAAGCCGGTTTTTAACATCGCTGGCCTTAATGGGTACAGCCTGGATTTTATCGGGAGTTATCGGATACGCACTCGGCATGCTCGCTGCTATGAACAGGGGAAGGCTCATCGATAAAATAATCAAATGGTACAGTTACACCTTGGTATCCACGCCCGTTTTCTGGATGGGCTTAATTCTTCTGATCGTTTTTGCTGTCTGGTTAAGATGGCTTCCCGTAGGCTTGGCTGTTCCGGCCGGCGTTTTGGAGAGCGAAGTGCATTTTATAGACCGGGTCCGTCATTTTGTGTTGCCGGCACTAGCCTTAAGCATCTTGGGCGTAGCCAATGTGGCGATGCATACGCGCGAGAAGATGATAGACATTCTGAATACGGAATATATCATCTTTGCCAAGGCAAGAGGGGAAAGTAAATGGCAAATTTTCAAACATCACGGCTTTCGTAATTCGATTCTTCCCGCTATATCCTTACAGTTTGCCTATTTTGGCGAGCTGTTCGGGGGCTCCATGCTGGCTGAGCAGGTATTCGCCTATCCAGGACTCGGCAGCACCTTGACCACAGCCGGGTTAAAGGGAGACCTCCCTTTAATGGTGGGCATTATTTTGGTCAGCTCCTTATTCGTATTTGCCGGAAATCTTATAGCCGATATATTAAACAACGTGATTGATCCCCGGACAAAGGAGGCGAGCTAAATGCCGAGCTTACAGGAAGGTTTCAATGCTAGAAAAAGAATGCTGTTGCTCATGGCGGGTTCTTTCGGCTTTTTATTGGTTGTTCTGATCCTCAGCTTTGGCCTTAGCAATGATCATCTCCGCCTGGGCGCCGGGGGGAAAAACCTTGCCCCCAGCCTTGAGCATTGGTTCGGGACGGACTGGCTGGGTCGGGATATGTTTACGAGAACGATCAAGGGTTTGCGTCTGTCTCTGGCGGTAGGTGCATTTACTTCATTGATCAGTGTTCTGATAGCCACTGTCCTAGGCATATGCGCAGCAACCTTCGGTAAAGCGGTGGATACGGTCATTTCCTGGCTCATCGATTTGTTTATTGGCATGCCTCACCTTGTGTTTATGGTGTTGATCTGCTTTATCGTAGGGGGAGGTGTCCAGGGGATTGTGCTTGGCATTTCGCTCACGCATTGGACTGCGCTTGCGAGAGTTGTTCGCTCCGAGGTGCTTCAGATTAAAACGGCCGAGTACATTCAAGTGTCCAAGGGCTTGGGGAGATCTGCATGGTTTATCGCAAGAAAACATATTATGCCGGCAGTTTTCCCGCAAATCATGATCGGCTTTCTTCTGATGTTTCCACATGTAATTTTGCATGAAGCCGCGCTGACTTTCCTGGGGTTCGGGCTTTCTCCCCAAACGCCGGCCATCGGCATTATTTTGTCGGAAGCGATGAACCATATTTCAACAGGAAAATGGTGGTTGGTCGTGTTCCCGGGCTTGCTGTTAGTCGTCGTTATTAAAAGCTTTGACAGCATTGGAGAACAGTTTCGCATTTTGATGGAGCCTTCCAGCTCCAATGAATAGGGAGGGCTTTCATTGAACAATTCCGATAAAAGAAAGTTGCTGCAGGTAGAAAATCTGTCGATCAGCTTTTCTCAGTATACGAGAGGAACGAAAAAACGAATCATCCGTCCCATAGCTGATTTGCATGTTGATATTGGAGAGGGAGAAGTCGTGGCCGTCGTTGGAGCCAGCGGATCGGGCAAGAGTCTGTTAGCCCACTCTGTACTGGGGATTTTGCCTGGAAATGCAGTTTGTGGTGGGCGTATCCTCTATAGAGGAGAAGAGCTGACGGACAAAAGAAAGGAGCAGTTGCGGGGGAGGGAGATTTCGTTCATTCCGCAATCCGTCAACTATCTGGATCCTTTGATGCGTGTGGGGCGGCAGGTACAGATTGGCTTGGATCGCAGCACGGCAAAGGCCGCGCAAGAGAGCCTGTTTGCCCGTTATGGCTTGAAGAGCGGTGATGGCCGATTGTTCCCGCATGAACTATCGGGAGGCATGCTGCGCAGGGTACTGTTTGCGACAAGTGTTCGGGAGGGCGTCAAGCTAGTTATTGCAGACGAACCGACACCGGGAATCCATCCTCAGGCGCTGTCCGAAATCTTACGTCAGTTGAAGCAATTTGCGATCGACGGTGCAGGGGTCATGCTGATTACACATGATATTATTTCTGCGCTCGAGATTGCAGACCGGGTAGTGGTTATCAAGGATGGGGCAACTGTAGAAATTGCCGAAGCCGCGGCGTTTGAAGGCAAGGGAGAACGCTTAAAGACCGAATATGCCCAAAGCTTGTGGCGGGCATTACCGCAAAACGATTTCGATCTGGAATTCAACGGAAGGGAGGCGGATGGTCAATGTCTTTAAGAGGAGAAAAACTAGGTCATTATTATAAAAAGGATCGCTGGATTTTTAAGAATATCGACATTTCTGTCGCGCCGGGAGAAGTGCTGGGGTTATCCGGTTACAGCGGGTGCGGTAAAACGACATTGTCCAGAATGCTGGCCGGTTATATCTCTCCGCATGCCGGCCTTGTAACGGTAGATCACCGTCCCATGGAACAAAGGGGCTTTCGATCGGTTCAATTAATCTATCAGCACCCGGAAAAGGCGATCAATCCCAAATGGCGCATGTGCGACGTGCTGAACGAATCCTATTCGCCCACGGATGATATTCTGGATGCTTTCGAAATCCGGGAGGAATGGATGAACCGTTGGCCGGTTGAACTTTCCGGCGGGGAGAAACAGCGCTTCTGCATTGTAAGAGCCCTGAACCCGGCAACCAAGTATATCATTGCAGACGAAATGACGACGATGCTGGATGCCGTTACGCAGGCAAAAATCTGGCACACTTTTCTTGGCATTTGTAAAAGCAGAAATATCGGTGTTATTGTGGTTAGTCATGAGTCTAGCTTATTGAGTCGTCTGTGTGACAATATTTACAAAATCGGGGACAGATCTGATTTGGTTGACAGCCGAATAACGAACGTGTAAAATAATCAAATCGTAAAAATTACGAATTAAAAGGAGATGTTTATTGTGAGAGTAGTTGTTACCTTGGCTTGCACGGAGACCGGAGACCGGAATTATACGACGACCAAGAACAAGAAGACCCATCCGGAGCGGATGGAATTGATGAAATACTGTCCGCGCCTCAGAAAATATACGCTGCATCGCGAGACCCGATAAAGAAGGAGCAAATATGATGGAATCAACGAAGAAAATTCCTGTTACGGTACTGAGCGGATATCTGGGCTCCGGAAAGACGACGCTGCTTAATCATATCCTGCACAACCGGGATGGCTTAAGAGTAGCGGTCATCGTCAATGACATGAGCGAAGTCAATGTGGACGCCAATCTGGTGAAGTCCGGCAATACCTTGTCCAGAACCGAAGAAAAGCTGGTAGAGATGTCCAATGGCTGTATCTGCTGCACATTGCGGGACGATCTGCTGCGCGAGGTTCAGAAGCTGGCTGCCGAAGGGAGATTTGATTATATTCTGATCGAATCTTCGGGAATCAGCGAGCCGGTTCCGGTCGCGCAGACGTTCACTTATGCCAATCCTGAGCTGGACATCGACTTAACCTCGCTGACCCGGCTGGATACGATGGTTACCGTGGTGGACGCCAACCGGTTCTGGCATGATTTTGCTTCGGGCGAAAGTCTGCTGGACCGCGATCAGGCGGCCGGGGAGAACGATTACAGGGACATTGTAGACCTGCTCATCGATCAGATTGAAACCTGCGATGTCTTGCTGCTGAATAAATGCGATCTGGTGGAAGAAGAGGAATTGTTAAAGCTTGAGGCGGTGCTGAGAAAGCTTCAGCCTGCGGCCAAGCTGATCCGGACGGTAAACGGCGTCGTGGATCCAAGAGAGATCTTGAATACAGGCCTGTTTGATTTTGAAAAGACGAGCCTGTCCTCAGGCTGGATCGCGGAGCTAAACAAAGAGGAGCATACGCCGGAGACCGAAGAGTACGGTATTGGCTCGTTCGTGTATCGCAGCAAGGTCCCGTTTCACCCGCAGCGCCTCAGCTTCTTCTTCAGCAATTGGCCGGAGGAAGTCGTTCGCGCCAAGGGGCTCGTATGGATCGCCGCCCGCGGCGATATGGCGGCCACGCTAAGTCAGGCCGGACCTTCAATCCAGTTCGGTCCTGCGGGGTATTGGCTTGCAGCGATGCCCGAGGAGGAGCAGCGCCAAGTGCTCGAGAGCGAGCCGGAGGTGAGGGCGCGTTGGGACGAGAAGTGGGGAGACCGGATGACGGAGCTGGTTTTTATCGGCGTAGAGATGAACCGGCCGGATATCGAAAAGCGATTAGGACGCTGTTTGCTGACGGAAGAAGAAATGAAGCAGGACTGGAGCAGGTTCAACAATCCCCTGCCTTGGCCCGAGGAAGCTTTTCAATAAAACGGTTTACAAATCGTAATTATTACGCTAATATAGGTTGTTGTGTAGTAATAATTACGATTAAAGGAAGAGGTTTCAATGATTTTATCCTCTATGCGTGATGTGGTCTTTGGGTATGGACAGGAGGCTGTCATCGAGAATTTATCATTAGATATCCATGCCGGGCAACTGATCGGCATTACGGGAGAGAACGGCGCGGCCAAATCGACGCTCCTGAAGCTGATGCTCGGACTGCTTAAGCCCTGGAGCGGCACGGTGAATTTCCGCCGGATCCAGGAGGATGGCACCCGGTTGAATGTAGCCTATGTGCCGCAGCAGGCAGCTTCATTTAATACCGGATTTCCGAGCAAGGTTAGTGAACTGGTCAGCTCGGGCTACTATTTCAGGCTCGGGCTGTTCCGGAGGTTCAAGGCGGAGCATCGGCAGAAGGTGGAGCAAGTGCTGCAACGGACGGAGATGTGGGCTTACCGGAACCGGAAAATCGGGGATCTGTCCGGGGGGCAAAAGCAGCGAGTCTGTATTGCGCGCGCGCTTGTCCAGGAGCCGGATGTCCTGGTGTTGGATGAACCGACCACAGGGATGGATGCTGCCAGCAGGATGAAGCTGTATGGGATGCTTCGGGAGGATGTAAGCCGGCATGGACGTACCGTGATCATGGTGACGCATGGCCTGGAGGAAGCTGCCCCTTATCTGGATGCGCTGATTCATCTGGAACGGAAGGAGGGGGGATGGCAATGCTCAGTTACGAATTCATGCAACGGGCCTTCTGGGCCGGAGGCCTGATTGCGGTTATCGCTCCGCTGCTTGGCGTGTACCTGATGCTGCGGCGGCAGGCGCTAATGGCGGATACGCTGTCCCATGTGTCGCTGGCTGGCGTTGCTCTCGGCTCGGTGCTTCATCTCAATCCTGCGCTCAGCGGCTTTGCCGTTGCCGTAGCGGGAGGGCTTATCATCGAGCAGCTGCGGCGTTCTTACCGTACATACAGTGAGATGCCGGTGGCGATCATCATGACCTCGGGGCTGGCGCTGGCTGTAGTGCTGATGAGCCTTAAGCAGAATTTGAGTAAAAGCTTCAGTTCCTACCTGTTCGGCTCCATCGTTGCGGTCAGCAATACCCAATTAGCTTTGATTGCGCTCGTTGCTCTGCTAGGGGTTGCTTATTTTATCATTTTACGGCGTCCGTTATACAGCATGATCTTTGATGAAGAGACGGCCGAAATTTCCGGTGTCCGGGTAAAAGCCTTGTCCTTTTCCTTTGCCGTATTAACGGGTATGACCGTAGCGGCAGCAATGCCTGTTGTCGGCGTGCTGCTGGTCTCGGCGTTGATCGTGCTCCCTGCTTCGCTGGCCCTGCGGATTGCTGCCGGCTTCACCTCGGCCATTTTCATTGCCATTGGAACCGGAATGCTTGGCGTGTTCTCCGGCTTGAGCGTTTCGTATTATGCGGATACGCCGCCCGGGGGGACGATCGCCTTGATTTTGCTATCATTCTTGCTGGTTACGATTTTGATTCAACGGTTGCTGCGGCTGATTGGCCGCCGGAGACCGCAAAAAACAATTCAGTCGAAGGAGTCAAATATCCATGAAATATTGGAAGCATAGTGTAACGGTTTTATTTTTATCGATCATGCTGGTTGTCGCGGGCTGCGGCTCAAATGCCAACAAAACGGGTTCAAATCAGAATGCAGCTCCCGATTCGGCGCCTGTGAATACTGCAGCAGGAGAGAAGCTGAAGATCAAGACGAGCTTCTATCCGATGTATGAATTCACCCGGCAAGTAGCCGGTGATCTGGCTGAGGTGGAGAATTTCGTGCCCGCCGGCGTAGAGCCCCATGATTGGGAGCCGTCGCCGCAGGACATGGCCGCTATTACGGATGCCGACGTATTCGTCTACAACGGCGCCGGAATGGAGAGCTGGGCGGAGCAAGTGCTGGATAGTGCTGCCGGACAGCATGTACTTGTCATCGAGGCGAGCAACGGTCTAGAGATCATGGAGGGCACACCTCATAGTCATGATCATGAAGGGCATGACCACGCTCATGAAGAGGAAGGTCATGATCATGATGAAGCTGATCATGCGCACGAGGGCGAAGAAGCCCATAGCCATGAGGAAGGGGAGCATGACCACCAGGGAGAAGATCACGCTCATGGTGAAAATGATCATGCTCACGAAGAGGAGGCTCATGACCATGATGAAGCCGACCATGCCCATGAGGGCGAAGAAGCGCACAGCCACGATCATGACCACGACCATGACCACGACCATGACCACGACCATGGAGGCTTAGATCCGCATGTCTGGTTGTCTCCTGCGATGGCGATCCAGCAGGTTCGCAATATCGAGAAGGGACTGTCGGAAGCGGCGCCAGAGCACAAGGAGGCATTTAAAGCTAACGCAGATGCTTATGTTGCTCAGCTGGAAGCACTGGACAAGGAATTTCAAGAAGGCTTGAAGGATTCCCTTCGCAAAGACTTCATAACGCAGCATGCGGCCTTTGGCTATCTGGCCAAGCAATATGGTCTGACCCAGGTTCCGATTGCCGGTCTGTCCCCGGAACAGGAGCCTTCCGCGGCCCAAATGGCGGAGATCATTGAATTCGCGAAGGAGCATAACGTGAAGACGATCTTCTTCGAAACCCTGGTATCGTCCAAGGTAGCGGATACGATTGCTGCGGAGCTTGGCGCTAAATCCGCAGTTCTTAATCCGATTGAAGGATTGACCGAAGAGGATATCGCAGGCGGATTGGATTATCTCGGTCTGATGCGTCAAAACCTTGAAGCTTTAAAGGCAGCGCTGAACGAATAGAAGAGGCAACCGGTATGTATCTGGAAAAGAGAGGGCGGGAAGAGATGGAGAACCTGGCGGAGAGCATCATTAACGGGATGGAGGCGGAAGGGCTTCGGATTACCGTACAGCGCAAATTAATCGCCGAGCTGTTCTCCAGCTCCAGAGGCTTTGTACTGCCGAGACAGGTGCACACCCATATTTCTAGGCACATCCCCGGTGTCAGCTATGACACTGTGTATCGCAATCTTCGTCTGCTCGTGCAGATCAATCTGATCGAGCAATTCGACTTTCCCGATGGTGTCCGGTTCAAGCTGAGATGCGGGCCGGACCATCATCACCACCATTTTATTTGCCAGTCCTGCCACATGACATACCCGCTGGATTTCTGTCCGGTAGATCACGGAATTGATCCGCCTGATGGATTTGTGATCCGGTCTCATAAATTTGAAATCTATGGACTATGCGGAGATTGCAGCCGCAAGCCAAAGGAGGACTAAGCATGGCCAAGAAATCGAAGGTCGTCAAGGAATTGAAAAGGCAAGCGTTGGTGGAAAAGTACGCCGAGAAGCGCAGAACGCTGAAAGAAGTCGGTGATTATGAAGCCCTGCAAAAGCTGCCTCGCGATTCTTCGCCGACCCGTCTTCACAACCGTTGCTCCGTATCGGGGCGGCCCAAGGGATATCTCAGCAAATTCAAAGTATCCCGGATCGTATTTCGCGAGCTTGCCCACAAAGGGCAAATTCCCGGCGTAAAAAAAGCAAGTTGGTAAGGGATAGCGGGGCATGTATTTCTATAGTGGAATAAGTTAGCTGGAATGGTGAGTGAGGCGCAGAGAGTTTTATACGAAAAATCGTATAACTGTAGGATCGTGCGGGCCCAATTTGCCTGTTTTGTACGAAAAAACGGATAAATTAGCTCGGATGTTACTCAAGTAGGCAACTTTTATGCGAAAAATCGTACAAATGCTGGGGTTGGGACTTGAATTCCTATTTTTTGTATGAAAAAACGGATAAAAGTACTCGTTCATCGCTCAGTATGATGATGCTGGCGTTGAGATCAGCTTATACTGCTATGCAATAGAAAAAAAACAGCGCAAACCACTCGATGGTTGCGCTGTTTCATTTCAGCCGATAGAACGCCAAGCATCAAGCAGCTCGTGTTCGTCCAGGTCATACCCAATGACGACCAGATAATGGGGCCCTTTGTACGTTGTGCGTTCATGGCGGAGCTGCTTTCCTGAAAACTGGATTAGCGACGCATCGGCATTGGAGGCACCGCTCAGAGAAACATAGCCTTTGGCACGGAGCACGTGGCTCCCCTGATTTTTCAGCAGCTTCTCCAGCTTTTTCAGAGAAAAGGGACTTTCGCTGTTAATCGGAATATAGATGGTCTGAACCCGGGAGAAGGAGCGATGATCATGATTGTGACTATGCACGTGACCCTGCCCGTGATTATGATCGTGACTATGTCCATGCCCGTTTGCGTCTCTATGCCCATTCCCATGCCCGTGATCATGACCATGCCCATACTGGGAGCCGGAGCGGCCGCGAGGCTCTGAAGGCTGGTGAGGTGCAGAGATGACCTTGAACGGGCTGGATGCTTTGGCCTTGAGGCGCAAGGGAACCAGTCCCCGCAGCACGCTCTCAAGCTCGATTTTGGCCTGTACGGCATAGAAAATAGCAGCTTGCTCATTATGCTTTCTGACTAGACGCTCGACCTTTGACAGATGGTGATCTGATACCAGGTCCTGCTTATTGACGACGATCACATCCGCAACATTCAATTGGCGCCGCAGGGTGTGAACGAGCTGTTTGTCCGAGGCAAAAATACTGTTGTATTCCAGCACATGCTCCGCATCTATGACCGTGACGATGTTGTGCAGTATCACCTTATCCAGCAGATCGGGCTCAGCCATTGCATCGACGACTTCCTCGGGATTGGCGACCCCGGTCAGCTCGACCAGAATGACATCGGGAGCCAGCGCAAGCAAGCCTTGGATCGACCCGGATATTTCCGATTTCTTGCTGCAGCATATACAGCCGTCGAACAGTTTCTCCAGCGGGATATCCCCGGCGCTCTGGGACAGGATCATGCCGTCCACATCCGCTTTGCCGAGCTCATTCATCAGAATGGCCGGCTTTAGCTTCCGGCGGTGCATCTCTTGAATCAGCTCAAGCAGCAGTGTGGTCTTGCCGCTTCCCAAAAAGCCGGAGATGACAATAACAGGTGTTTTCATAGGCTCCTCCTTATCCTTCAAGTCCTTTGATCATCATGGGATACTGACGTCCAAAAAATCAAAGTTAGGGTAAATATATGGATTGTCCGGTGCAGGTATGACTTCGGATTCAGTCACATCCACTTTAATGATGGTGTTTCCGTTATATTGCGTCTGACCGAGGGTTCCCTTCAGCCGGACCCAGGTGTCATCGGCGAACCCGGAGGCCTCGGGGAACTCGGTCAACACGCCGTAAGGAGTCGCGTCGGCGGTACAGCACTGCACGGCGATTCGTCCAACGACAAGCTGGTTTTTGTCCAGATTTTTTTCCCGGTAGACGAATCCGGTCAGCTCGATTTCTTTGCCTGCAAACTGCTCCTGGAAGGTGACGATGGTAGTGAGGATTTCCATATAAATGTCGGTCTTGACCTCGATGACCGGCTGGGCGTACAGACGCTCAGCCAATACGGCCAACTCCTGCTCGAAGGCATCCGCACCAATGAACACAGGATCAGCTGATATCCCGGAGGCCCCGTCAGTGGCTATCAATTCGCCCGGCGTGGCGGTCTCTCCAAAGTCCGCCGAAAGGGAGGTATCGGGGCTCTCATGGTTTATGGAACCCTCAGCGCTACCAACAGCATCGTTTGAAATGTTACCAACAGCATCATCTGAAATGTTACCGGCAGTATCGCCTGAAATGGCGGACTGCTGCTGCGCGTACATAGCTCCTAAATTGGGTGTAGTAGATGCGCCAAGGATCATGCCCTTCTTACTGGCAAAGGAGCCGCCAAGCACGGTATCGGGCAGCAAGAATCCTAATAGCAGCGGCAGGGCAAGCATGGCATACAGAAAGCCGGATTGGAACCAGGATTTCTCCTTGGCACCGCTGCAGCAGTCGCATTCGATAATGGAGCCTCGATAAGCTCTATAGGCGATAAAGCCCTGAATGACGGCCAGGGCATAGACGACAATCGACGAGAGTTTGACAAGCGGCCGAATACGAATGCCGATATACAGCTGAAGCGTATCGCTTTCGACCAGAAACGCAATGTACACAGCCAAGCCTAACAGAATGACGGTTCTGACCACATGATGGAGCACGGTAGCCCGCTGCTGATTTTTCATGGAAGGCACTCCTTTACGAGAAAGATTTTAAAAATAGCTGATCCCACCCAATACTGAATGCCAGCACAACCAATACGATAATTACACTCAAGGTGGCAACAAATTTGGTCTTGAATACAGACAGCAGCATAAGCGTGCTCTTCAGATCAAGCATCGGCCCAAGCACCAGGAAGGTAATCAGCGAGCCGGCCGAAAAGGTGTTTACAAAGGAGGAGGCCACAAAGGCATCCGAGGTGGAGCAGATCGAGAGTATGTAAGCAAATCCGGCCATCAGCATATGAGAGGAGATCGGACCGTTCCCGTAAGCCGCTAGCTGCCCCGTATTTACAAAGGTGTGGATCAGGGCGGTGATCAAAGCGCCAAGGGTAAGATATTTGCTCATCTCAAAAAATTCGCTGGTCATATGCATGAACATCGAGGTGACCTTCCCGGCACCAGGAGGATGCATGCTGCTTCCAGTTCCTTCATCATACATGGTCTCCATGCTTAGACGAAGCGGATTATAACGAATGAAGCGGTAAATGAGAAGGCCCGCGACGAGCGCGACCACCAGAGCCAGTCCCATCCGCGAGTAAAGGATCTCGGGGCGGCTGCGAAAGGCGGTGTAGGTAGCAAAGAAGACAATCGGGTTCAGGATCGGTCCGCTCATGATAAATACGGTGGCGATATAGACCGGCATTCCTTTGGCAATCAATCGGCGAATGACCGGAACCATGCCGCATTCACAGATCGGAAAGAGCACGCCGAAGAAGCAGGCAAACAAAATGCCGAGCAAAGGGTTCTTTGGTACCATCCGTGCGATGAATTCCTCGGATACGAACATTTGCAGCAGGGAGGATGAGATCACGCCCAGCAGAATGAACGGAAGTGCTTCCAGAAAGATGCTGATAAATATCGTTTTGAATGTTAGGAGTTCAGATGAAAAATCCAATGCAAGCAATGACATGACTGTATATAAGTCCCTTCGAAGAATGATAATGTTCCTGTTCTATTTTAATCGTAGCAAATACAAATAACAACAAGATAAACGGTTGACACACAAAGAAGTGATCAGTATACTATTCACATCGTAAAAATTACGATTTAATAGCGAGCTTAGCAAATTATAGGCGTGATATGGGGTGTTAATGATGGACGAATTTACGATTCGAAGATTGGAGGCCATCTTAAACGGCTACTTTGAAGCGAAGGTTCCGAAGGAGGTCCGGTCTTTCGTGCGCTTAAAATACGTGTGGGACGGCAAAGCAATGATTCTCTTCGAGGAGCGGTCCCATTCCCACGGGCGGCAATGGCTTTGTTCGGCTATTGCACAGTTTCGTCTGGAACACAATCAATGGAATGTGTATGCCCTAAATGCGAGCCATGACTGGGTACCCGTCAAATCCATTGCGCCCAGTCCGGACTTTGAACGGCAGCTTGAGCAGGTCGAGCTGGATCCTGAGGGGATCTTCTGGCCCACTGGCGACTGGGCTGAAACATTCTGACTAAAAGTAAGAGGAGTATCCATGAATGAGTAAAAACAACGCAAATCTCCGGCTCCCACGGTCCAAGGGGACCGACATGGCGACCTTTTATACGCCTAAAGAGTGCGGCAAGAAAGCAAAACGAATCGTATTCTCGCCTGTTAACCGCCAGATTGTCGAGGAATTCATCTCCATCATCGGCTTAAAGGAAAGGTTCGAGCAGTATGATGTGCCGATTCCCAACAAGATTGTCATGTTCGGCCCTCCCGGTACAGGAAAGACACTGACAGCCTTTTATATCGCCGCACGCCTGGAGCTCCCTTTGATTTTGGTCCGACTGGATTCGATTATCCATAGCCATCTGGGAGAGACGGGAAGCAATGTCCGCAAAATATTCGATTATGCCAAGGCAACACCATGCGTTCTGTTCCTGGATGAGTTCGATGCGATCGGAAGAACAAGGGACAATAATGATGAAGTTAAGGAAATGGCCAGAGTAGTCAATACCTTGCTGCAGTCCCTGGACGAATTTGAAGGGAACAGCATCTTCATCGCAGCCACCAATCTGGAGGAAGAGCTGGATCAGGCGATCTGGCGCCGCTTTGATACGAAGATGAATTACAGTATGCCTGACGATGCCGGACGGACTGAATTTATTTCGCTGCTGCTGGATGGTTTCGAGCTGGACGGACCGATTCACGAAGCGGCACTAGGCCTGCTTGCGGGCTGCAGCTTTGCCGATATGGAGCAAATCGTTCTCAAAGCCAAACGAAAGGCCATCATCGAGGACGGTTCTCTGTCACGAAAGCATCTGGAGGATGCGTATTCGGAATACAGACCTAAAGCGGATCACAAATAAGGATAGGGTTGGGTGAAGCACGAGCATGAGGTTGTGCGGTCCAAGGGGATCATGTGGATTGCCACGCGCAAGCAACTGGCGAACATTGAACGACCCGCTTCCTAAATTCTATATTCATATCTACAAATAGTAATAATTACGCTTTAACTTCATGGAGGAGGAAGAAAACGATGCATTCATTGAAAAAAACAACACTTATTCTATTAGGGAGTCTGATGCTGGCGGTGGCAACGGGGTGTGCTTCATCGCCTGCTGCTGACACTGCGGCGGAAAAGCAGGAAGCAAACTCTTCGGTGTCTGCGGCGGAACCGACGGAGTCTTCAACCGTGACGGAAGAGAATCAGGCCGAGGTTTTCCTATCTTTTACGGATGATGCTGATCGTGAGGTTACGCTTCAGGCACAACCGCAGAAAATCGTCGTACTCTCCCCGCAGTTGCTGGACCTGCTATATGCGGTTGAAGGTACCGCTATAGCTAAGGCTACGTCAACGGGAGGAACCATTCCGGAGAAGGCCAAGGCGATTGAGGATGTCGGCGGCATGACCACCGTGAATACGGAAAAGCTGCTGTCCTTGAAGCCGGATCTGGTGATCGGCTCTACTTCGTTCCATCGTGAGCTGGTAAACGTTCTGGAGGCCAGTAATGTTCCTTTTGCGCTCTTCACGCTCAGCACCTATGACGATTTGAAGGAAAAGGCCCAGCTGTTCGGCAAGCTGGCCGGTACGGAGCCGCAAGCAAACGAAGCGCTGGCAAAGCTGGAGAAGCAAATCGGCGGTTTGACGGACAAGGTGCCCTCAGATCAGGCGCCTACCTTCATTATGCTGAATGTCACGCCGAGCAGCATTAGCGTGCAGCGGCAAAATACGGTGGGAATCGAGGTCGCGGAAATGCTGCATCTGAAAAATGTAGCGGCAACGCTGGAGGCATCGCAGAAGAGTCCGTCTACTGCTCCGTTCAGTCTGGAAAAGATCGTAGAATTGGACCCGGATTATGTCTTTGTCCTTATTCATGGAGCGCGGGAGGATGGAGAGAAGAAAGTCGAATCGGATCTGGCCGCTCAACCGGCATGGGCTTCGCTGCGTGCGGTCAAGGAACAACGCATGGCCATCTTGCCCTCGGATCTGCTGCTGTCGAATCCGGGCTTTCGGCTAAACGAGTCGGTCGAGTATCTGGCAGAGCTTGTATACCCTGATGTGTATGGCAATGAAAACTGACATTAAACGGGTATCCGCTCCGAGAGGCGTTTTCGTATTAGCAGCTATGGCAGTTGCGGCAGCAGCAGGGATTGCGTTTAGCATCGGAACCGGAGCCGTTTCGATTTCGCTGGAGGATATTTGGAGGTATTTGTTCCACGGGTTTGACGGGCCGATGAAAGAAGTGATCTGGAGCATCCGTCTGCCTCGCACGCTGGTAGCGGCCTTGGTCGGCGTGAATCTGGCCTTGTCCGGAGCCATTCTGCAGGGGGTCATGCGCAATCCGTTGGCTGACCCCCATATTATTGGCGTCTCTTCGGGAGCCGGGCTGCTTGGCATCGTCATCCTTATTTTATTTCCGCAAGCCTGGCCCCTGCTAACGCCGGCTGCATTTGTCGGCGCCTCGATAGCGGCTGCCATCATCTATTTGCTGGCCTGGAAGCAGGGCGTTCAGCCGGTCCGCATCATTCTTGCGGGGGTGGCGGTGTCCGCTTTTCTAGGCTCCGGCATTTCCGCGCTGCTCACCTTCTATAGCGACCGGGTCAACGGTGCGCTTGTGTTTCTCGTTGGCGGTTTAGCTGCCAAAAGCTGGCCGGAGCTGCAGATGATGCTTCCGTATTCCTTTGCGGGAGTGGCGCTGGCCTTGGCAGGCTCCGTGCATTTAAATCTGCTCTCTCTTGGAGATTCCAATGCGCGCGGCCTTGGCCTTAAGGTAGAGACTACCCGCCTGGTATTGACGGCTGTAGCTACTTTGCTAGCCGCCAGCGCCGTCAGCGTGGTGGGGTTGCTCGGCTTTGTGGGCCTGATTGTGCCGCATTCCGCCCGGCTGCTGATCGGCAGTGACTATCGGCTGCTGTTGCCCGCCTCGGCGCTGCTCGGCGCAGCGGTGGTCACGGTCTGTGATACCTTGGCTCGTCTGATGTTCGCACCGATCGAGCTGCCTGTTGGAATTATACTGGGAGCGCTTGGCGCTCCGTTCTTTCTGTATTTGCTAAGGAGGGAAGGAGAATGACAGCATTGCTGCTGGATCAGGTTTCTGTCAATTACCACAACCGATGCGTGATCGACCGTCTGGATTGGCAGGCGGAGGAGGGGAAGATCTACAGCATTATCGGTCCGAACGGATGCGGAAAAAGCACCTTGCTCAAGGCGATCTCCGGTCAATTGAAGCCGGCAGGGGGCTCGATTCTGCTGGAAGGGAAGCCTATCGGAGCCTATTCCAGGCGAAGTCTGGCCCGTCAGTTATCCATGCTGCAGCAAAGCCAGGATAAGCTGCCGGACATGACGGTGCGAACCTTGGTCGGTTACGGGCGCTTTCCGCATAAACCGGCTTGGGCCGGACAGCGCAAGGAGGATGAGGCCATCGTCGATTGGGCACTGGCGCAGACAGGGACTTGGATGTTTGCCGACCGCAAGCTGTCCGCCTTATCCGGCGGGGAACGCCAGCGGGTGTGGATTGCGTTGGCGCTGGCGCAAAAGCCGCGCCTTTTGCTGCTTGATGAACCGACAACCTATCTGGATGTCAGCCATCAGTGGGAGATCATGGAGCTGATCTCCGATATTAATCGGAAACACGGCATGACTATCATCATGGTCTTGCACGATATGAATCATGCGGCGGCCTATTCCGACGAAATCATGATGATGAGCAAAGGAAAAGTGTATGCCAGCGGGTCGCCGGAGGATACGATTACCGAACACTCTCTTGGCGAAGTGTTCGGCGTAAAGGGGCGCATTGAGCGCGATCCGGTCAATCAACGGCTGAGCTGTCTTGTAACGGGGCTGCTTCCGAACAAAGAGCAGGCGCAGACGGCCGAAAAAATCTATGTGCATTAGGAAATGGAGAGGATAACGATGAATATCACACCGGATGTATTTCCGTTTTCGGCCATCGTCGGCCAGGATGCGATGAAGAAGGGATTGCTCCTGAATCTTGTGGACCCGCGGCTTGGCGGGGTGTTGATCCGGGGAGAGAAAGGGACGGCCAAATCGACGGCAGTTCGGGCGCTCGCCGATCTGATGCCAGGCCTTCATGTCGTCAACCTGCCGGTCAGCGCTACGGAGGACCGCGTCGTGGGCACCCTGGACATCGAGCATGCGATCCGTGAGGGAGAAAAGCGGTTCGAGCCGGGCTTGCTGGCTGCGGCTCACGGACATATTTTATACGTGGATGAGATTAATCTGCTGGATGATACCATCGTGGACGCCTTGCTGGACGCTGCCGCCATGGGTGTAAATACGGTCGAACGGGAGGGGGTGTCGTATAGTCATCCCTCCCGTTTCATTCTGATCGGGACGATGAATCCGGAGGAAGGGGATCTACGCCCGCAGCTGCTGGACCGATTTGCGCTGTCCGTGGAAGTAGGGGGAGAGCGGGAGGTTGAGACCCGTATGGAGGTCGTCAAGCGACGTCTTGCCTTTGATGCGAATCCCGAAGCGTTTCGACGCCAATATGCGCGAGAACAAACGGAGCTCTATCACCGGATTCTGAGCGCTCGCGAGCGGCTTGCCAGGATTGAGCCTGCCGATCAGCTGCTGGAATGGACCGCCAAGGTCGGGATTCGGCTGGAGGTGGACGGTCACCGCGCGGATATCACGCTGATGAAGACGGCGATGGCGCTCGCCGCCTTGGAGGGCAGAACCTGTGTCCTGGCAGATGACATGGTTGAGGCGGCTTCGCTTGTCATGCCGCATCGGATGCGCAGAAGACCGTTCGAGGATGGGGCGTACGGGACGGAGACGATCAAGGAACGGCTCGGCGATCTGCTGCTGGAGGCCGCGAATGTGTGCTGACGGCGGTTCCTTGTATCCTTTCTGCGCCGTTGTAGGCCAGGAGCGGGCCAAAAAAGCGCTGCTGCTGCACGCCGTGAATCCGTCGGTCAAGGGAGTTTTGCTGGCCGGAGAGACGGGGACATCAAAGACGACAATTGTTCGCGGCTTTGCTTCTCTGGTTCCGGAACGCAAGGAGCTCCGCATTCCGCTTCATGTCGATGACGACCGGCTCTTTGGCGGCTTGGAGACGGCAGCTGCCATCCGCTTTGGCGAGAGAACCTTTTCTTCCGGCTTACTGGCCGCAGCGGACGGGCAACTGGTGACGATAGATGATGTGAACCTGATGAGCGAAAGGGCGCTGAACGCGATTTTGTCCGCTGCAGAACTAGGATGTTTTGAAAGAGCGCGTGAAGGGACAGCCGGTTGGCAGCGGTCTTCCTTCCTGCTGCTAGGGACGATGAATCCTGAGGAGGCCAAGCTGACTCCTGCTTTACTTGACCGCTGGGGACTTTATGTCCGGGTCGACACCTCGTACGATCCTGTCGAACGGGCGGAGATTATCACCCGCAGGCTGGCCTTCGAGCGGGATCCGCAAGCATTTGCGCGCTCCTTCGAGCCAGAGTCCGAAGCGCTGCGGAGAAGGCTTGCGCAGGCACAGGAGCGCCTGGGCGCCGTGCGGATCGGCGAGCCGATGCTGCGTCTGGCCGCCGAAATTGCCAGCGAAGCCGGATGCTCGGGACAGCGCGGGGAAATTCTGCTTGCGGAGCTTGCTCGCGCTTTGGCTGCCTGGGAGGGCGAGCCGGAGGTCAGTGCCGGGCATGTGCAGGAGGCGGCCGGATTTGTTCTGCCGCACCGCATGCGTCAGGCGGAGAATGAAGCCGGGAGACAGGCAGCGCCGGAAAAAGAACCGGACCGCGGCCAGGCGGACGTTGAACCGCCGCCGGAGCAAGCGCCGTCATCCGATGCACAGGAGGATGACATGCAGCCTGACGGCTCGCCGTTGCCGGAGGCCGGCAGCGGGGAGGCAGCGCCGGCACCAGAATCAGCGCCAGAACAAGCGCCGGCACCAGAACCGGCGCTTGGGGGCAATGCTGCCGAGGAGGGCTCCGCCTCCAGTGGAGAGGGCGCTGCATCCGTCCCTGCGCGTGCCGTCGTAGAGGCGGTAGGCCGGGACTTCGGCGTCCGCCGGATTGCCTTTGCTCCGCCGCACACCCGCTTTAAGGCTAAAGCGGGCAAACGCAACCAGGCGAGCGAGGGCGGACGGTCCGGCCGCTATGCGCGATCGGAGACGCCGCGAGGGGCGGTCTCCGATCTGGCGCTCGACGCCACGCTGCGGGCGGCGGCTCCTTATCAGCAGGCCCGCCGTTTGCGGCAAGCTGCTGACGGCGGCGAAGGCGGTCCTCGCGTGCTGGTCGAGGGAAGCGACCTGCGCGTCAAGGTGCGGGAGAGCCGAACGGGGACCGCGCTGTTGTTCGTCGTCGATGCCAGCGGCTCGATGAACGCGGCCAAGCGCATGAAAGCGGTCAAGGGTGCGGTGCTGTCGCTGCTGCGCGACGCTTACCGGCAGCGCGACAGCGTCGGCCTGGTCGCTTTTCGGGACAGCGGGGCAGAGCTGCTGCTGGACATCACGCGCAGTGTCGAGCTGGCTGAACGCCGCTTACAATCGATGCCTGTCGGCGGACGAACTCCGCTATTGGCCGGGTTGGAGAAAGGGGCGGAGACGATGCTAACGATGCAGCGCAAGGGTAGCGGGCTCATTCCGGCAATGATCATCATGACGGATGGAAAAGCGAACGTGGGGGCAACTCCAGGGCTTGACCTTTGGCAGGAAATTCGCGGCATTGGCCGCCGTATTGCGGCTGCGGGGATCCAGGCCCTGGTCATCGATACGGAGCAGGGATTTGTCCGTCTTGGCTACGCCCGCAAGCTGGCGGAATGCATGCAGGCGCAGTATTTGCGGCTGGAGGAGCTGGATGCCGGCGTGATCGAACGTGCGGCAAGGAACTTGATGCAGGAGCGCAAGAGCGTGGGGACGGCTCTGTTATATAACGAAGGGCCGCCAGACGTTTCTTTTAATATATACGTGGGGAGATGAGAGGTTGAAAATCATCGTATTGACGAACAGCGAGGCATCACAGGCTCACTTGTCGGCAGCGTACCGTAGGCTGGATGAGGCGCAGCGGGATCAGTTGCAGCTGGCCGTCGTCGACCCGGGAGGACCCGAATCCGTCAAATCGCCGCCGGGTCTGGAGACGAAGCTCGGACCGGATGCCGCAGATTTTGTAGTATTCGATGCGCACGGCGTTCGCAAGGAGGTTGTGGAACAAATCAAGCTGCTTCTTAGTCAAGGGGCGGCGCAGTTCGTTCCTGTGGGCGGGGATGCGGCCGAGATCCGCTCTTTGTTCCGGCTAGGCGGACTGACTGCCGACCGCTTGCCGAGCCCGGGTGTGAACGCAGAGACAGAACTGCCGAATGAACTCAGGAAGGACTACGACCGCTATGTGAATATAACGGAATATTGGCGGGGCGGCGGAGTTGAAAATATGCTCGGCCTGCTCTGTCTGGCGGGCCGGGAGTATGGCGGGTGCAACCTGTTGCCCGTCCCTCCCGCTCCGGTCTTCGTTCAGGAGCTATGCCTGTTAGACCCGCTCCGGGGAACACGTTTCTCGACCCTGGCGGACTACCGGAAAAGCCGGAGATATACGGAGCATCGGCCAACAGTGGCGCTGCTGTTTCTCGGTAACGGCAATCCCCTGGACATGGCGGAATGTATCGGCGAGCTGATGGACAGCATCGAGGCTTTTGCCGACGTTTTGCCGGTGGCTTTTCCTTCCGTCATGCATATTTCGCTGGAGCGTCTTCGCGAATTGCTGGTTGAAGAAGATCGGCCGGTTGATTTGATCATCAATCTGCTTCCCTTCCGTCTGGGGATCGGTCCGGGCGGAGGCGGGGCTGCATCATCATCTCCAGCCGGAGCAGGCGGTGCGGTGGATTGGCTGGACGCCGTGGGAGCGCCGATGCTGCATCCGTTTTTCCTATCCGGCACAACAGAGGAGGAATGGAGGCAGTCGGTTCAGGGAGTAAGTCCCTCGCAGCTTATGGTTCAGGTTGTGCTGCCGGAGCTGGACGGAGCCATTGAGACCTTTCCGATCGCTGCTCTGCGCCGTGAAGGAGAGGATCGGGGGCTGGGCGTTGCGCTCAGCAGGCTGGCACTCCTTCCCGAACGGGCAGAACGGCTGGTCGGACGCGTCCGGCGTTGGCTGGAACTGAAAAGAAAGACAAACCGGGAGAAACGGCTGGCCCTGATTTGCTATAACTACCCTCCCGGCGAGGCCAATGTGTTCGGAGGCACGTTTCTGGATACGTTTGAATCGGTATCTAGGCTGCTCACCAGGCTGAAAAAGGAAGGTTATGATGTTCAGGAAATATCTGCGAAGGAGCTGCGCTCCCGCTTTGTTGAGGGCGGTCTGGTCAATTCCGGACAATGGACGGGCGAGCAGGCCGCGGATGAAATGATCCGTTACAGCGATCCTGAATTTGCAGCCAAGCTGGCGGCCCGTTCGTGGGGTGCCGAGGCGAAAGCCCGTTGGGGCGAACCTCCCGGTGAAATCATGGCGGAGCAAGGGGCCTTTTTGATTCCCGGCATCGCAAGCGGTAATGTTTTTATCGGCTTGCAGCCTTCGCGGGGCATTCATGAGGATCCCGAGAAGTCCGTGCATGATCGTTCCCTGCTTCCGACGCATCAGTATACCGCCTTTTATCAATGGCTTCGCGAGGAGTGGGAGGCGGATGCGGTCGTTCATATCGGCACCCACGGCACACTGGAGTTCCAGCTCGGCAAGGAATGCGGCATGTCGGGCGACTGCGTGCCGGACGATTTTCTGGGGGAGCTTCCTCACCTGTACTATTATTACGTGGGCAATCCCTCGGAAGCGATGATCGCCAAACGCCGCAGCCATGCGGTGCTGGTCGGCTATCAGGCGCCGCCGTTTGCCGAGGCAGAGCTGTACGGCGAATGGGCTGAACTGGACTTGCTTCTGCAGGAGTACCGCGAAGCGGAGCAACTGGACCCTGACCGCTGCCGGGATATCCTCCGCAAGCTGGAGGAGACGGCCGAGGCTTTGCACTTTGCCGCGAAGACGCCGGAGGACATGGAGGAGGAGCTGTACCGGATGCAGCGTTCCATGATTCCAAGCGGCCTGCATGTGCTCGGCGATGGCTATTCCTCCGAAGAGGCTGCCGCTTACATGCGGTTCGTGCTTCGGCATGAGCGGGGAACGGTCCGTTCCTTGCGGGGACTCTTGGCGGAGCGGAACGGCAAGAAGGCGGAGGAGCTTGCTGAGCAGAGGCAAACGGAGGAACTTCGGAGACTGGATCAGGAGGCGGAAGAATTGATTGCCGGTTACCTTGCAGCGAGGGAGCTTCCGTCCTCCTGCGCGAAGGAGCCGGCGGAATGGCAGGAGGCCTTGAAGCAGACGCTGGAGTACGGCTATCAGGCATACAAGAACTCCATGAACAACGAGGAGATGGAGGGATTGCTGAAGGCGCTGGAGGGGCGCTATCTCCGGGCCAAACTGGCCGGCGACGCGATGCGCTCGCCGGAGGTGCTGCCGTCCGGACGAAATCTCTATCAATTCGATCCGCGTGCCGTGCCGAGCGTTACCGCCGCGGAACGGGGAGCGCGGACCGCCGACAACTCGGTTCGCCAATATTACGACAAGCATGGCGAATATCCGGGCACAACAGCTATCGTGCTGTGGGGTCTGGAAACGTCCAGGACGCAAGGGGAGACGATCGGCCAGATTCTTCGCTATCTGGGAGTACGCACCGGCAGAGGGCTCGGTACGTTCCGAACCGAATACGATATCATCCCGCTCTCCGAGCTGGGACGTCCGCGTCTGAATGTCGTGGTCCATATCACCGGATTGTTCCGTGACATGTTTCCGAATCTGCTGGAGGATCTGAACCGGATTTTCCGCCGTGTCTCCGAGCTGGACGAGCCGGAGGATATGAACCTGTTCAAGGCCCATACCCGCAAGACGAAGGCTGGACTGCTCTCGTCAGGCTACGAGTCTGAGCGCGCCGCGGATCTGGCGAACGCCCGGATCTTCGGCCCTGCGGAAGGTCAATACGGGACGGGCATGACCAAGCTGATCGAGACGAAGCATTGGAGCGAGGAAGCGGAGCTGGGGCAAGCCTATGCGGACAGTCAGCAGTATGTCTACAGCTTGGAGCAACGCGGGCACGCGGAGCCGGAGCTGTACCGAACTCATTTGCTGGCAGTCGATGTCGTTTCGCAAATTCGCGGCAGCCATGAATGGGAGGTTACCGATTCCGATCATTATTATGAGTATTTTGGCGGCTTGTCCAAGTCCGTTGAGATGGCGAAGGGAACGCCGGCGGAGATTCATATTACAGACACGACCGGGGAGCTGCCTTTGACCGAATCGGCGGAGCAGTCGATTGTCCGGGGTGTACGTACCCGGTTGACCAATCCGAAGTGGATCGACGCGCTGCTGGAGCATGATTACCATGGAACGCAAAAGATCGCACAGCGCTTCGAAAATATACTCGGGCTTGCGGCGACGACGAACAAAGTGGATTCGTGGGTGTTTTCCGCACTGCATGAAACCTATGTCGCGGATGAAGCCCGCAGCCGTCAGCTGCTGGAGAACAATCGCTTCGCATACCATCAAATGCTGGAGACCCTGCTGGAATCCCACCAGCGCAGTTATTGGCCGGCGACGGAGGAAGAACTTGAGGAACTCCGCAACCGCTATTTGGAGCTTGAGGGAGAGATCGAAGAGAGGATTTAAATGAGAGGGAGTCCCGAAAGTAAATTTTTGTACAGCCTTAGTAGCATAATAGAGTGATATTCATATAAAAACCAAGGAGCTAAGCGGCCTTTCTCTCGCTTGGTGCCTTGGTTTCTTGCGTCCCAGCGGCTTTCTTGAGCAAATGAGGAGCGAGGGGGAATCCGCCCGACATCCAAACTGGCTTTGGCAAGCAAGCCTCGAGGCTTTAGTGACATTCTGCATTATAAAGACCGCACGAGCACCCACGCCAGCAATTTTAATGCCTTTTGTCATTTATTTCGCCGCGCGAGCACCCACGCCAACAATTTTAATGCCTTTCTGCATTATTTCGCCACACGAGCACCCACGCCAGGAATTTTAATGCCTTTCGGCACTTATTTCGCGACGCAAGGCGTAACCTCACATTGAAAAATGTCCCCCCCTATCATCTACGATGGTTTGGGACAACCTCTTCACATTGTCCTCTGGCTTAGGCATTAAAGCTTATGAACCCCATGTAAAAGCTTATATTCCGAAGGTGTGCATTTTTTATAGTTCTTGAATACGCGGTTAAAGGTAGGCAAACTGCCGAAGCCGGAGCTCATGGCGACCTCCATAATCGACAAATTCGCATCGATCAGCAGCTTCTCTGCATGCATGATCCGATGCTGGTTGAGATAAGTGTAGTAGGATATGCCCATAAATTGCTTGAACAAACGCATAAAGTGAAATTTGCTGATTCCGGCCAGCTCGGCCAGCTTTTCAACCTGAATCTCCTCGGTGCAGTGCTCGTTAATATAGTTGCATACTTCCAGCAGCTTATCGATGTATTTATGCTGCTGTTTTTGGCTCTTTCGGTTGGGGAAACGGCGTTCCAGATGCATATAGTTCCGGCCAAGCACAACGAAAAATTGAATCAGCATGGCGTAAGCGGAAGCTTCCTTAAGCAGGGAGCCGCTGAAATATTCATCCATCAGTTCAAGCAGCAGCGGCTTCAGCGCACCGTGCAGTTCCTGATCTTGATGAGAAGCGATGATGATGTAAGGGCGAAGCAGGTGAAAGGTGGAGTCAAAGCCGTTCAGCGGGTAGAGAAGCGTACTGTCAAACTGCATAATGACCCTTTTTCCCGTTTCCGGGGCAAACAGTTGATGCAGCTCACCCGGAGGGATGATGAGTATGTCCCCGGGATTCAGGACTATCCGGGTATCGTCGACAACCGCCGAGTAATTATTTTCGATCGGCATGATCACCTCAGCAGCCGTATGCCAGTGCATAGGGTAATCCTCAGCCTCTTGGTTCAAATAGATACGGATTCCGGGATGGTCCCGGTAAGAAACGGTTTCCTTGGCGCCATTCAGACTTTCAATCATCTGTATTCTTCCTCTCTAGGCTTCAAATTTAGCAATATTTGAGAAGTTAAAAGCTAAATTTACGAAGAAATAACGAAGCTAAAGCCGGTATAATAAAGTCGATGAAATCGCATACAAAATGATACCATGCGCGAAAAGAGTTTATCAAATCCTATTTGATCAAAAAACAGGTGAAAGATGAGGTTGAGATGATGGTCGAACTCGTAAACAACCGTGAAAAAATGAATCAGTATAAGGCGCGTGCCCAGAGTCTCGTCGAGCAGATGACGCTGGATGAGAAGGTGCATCAAATGTTGCACGCCGCCCCCGCAATTCCGCGGCTTGACGTCAAAGCCTACAATTGGTGGAACGAAGCGCTGCACGGTGTCGCCAGAGCCGGTGTGGCCACCGTGTACCCGCAGGCGATCGGGCTTGCGGCCACGTTCGACGAAGAGCTGCTGGAGGAAGTGGCCGATGCGATCGCCACGGAGGCAAGAGCTAAATTTAACATGCAGCAGCAGTACGAGGATACGGACATTTATAAAGGTCTGACTTTTTGGGCGCCAAACGTTAATATTTTTCGCGATCCAAGATGGGGCAGAGGTCATGAAACCTACGGGGAGGATCCTTATTTAACCGCAAGACTGGGTGTCCGGTTTATTCAAGGCCTGCAGGGCCATGACGAAAATTATCTCAAGCTCGCCGCTTGCGCCAAGCATTTTGCCGTTCACTCCGGACCGGAGGATCTCAGGCATCAGTTTAACGCAGTCGTGTCTGCTCAGGATTTGTATGAGACGTATTTGCCGGCCTTCCAGGCTTGCGTTGAGGAAGCCAAGGTTGAAGCGGTAATGGGCGCCTATAACCGGACGAATGGTGAACCCTGCTGCGGAAGCGAGCTTTTGCTCGAACAAATCCTGCGCGGCGAATGGCAATTTGACGGGCATGTCGTGTCGGATTGCTGGGCGATCAGGGATTTTCACGAGCACCACCATGTAACGGAAAACGCCGTGGAATCGGTCGCTTTAGCGGTTAACCGGGGTTGCGATTTGAACTGCGGCAGCTTGTTTATGTTTTTGCTGGATGCGGTCAAGGAAGGGCTCGTTACCGAGGAACAAATCGACCGTGCGGTGATCCGGCTGTTCACGACCCGCATGAAGCTCGGTCTGTTTGACGAGCCGGAACAAGTACCGTTTAACGCGATTGCCTATAACGAAGTGGATACCCCCAAGATGCAGGCATTAAACCGCAAAGCCGCCCGTTCGAGCCTGGTGCTGCTGAAGAACGAAGCTGGACTGCTGCCGCTGAGCAAAGACGCGGTCAGTACCATAGGCGTGATCGGCCCCAATGCCAATAACCGCAAGGCGCTTGTCGGCAATTACGAAGGGACAGCCTCTCGCTATATTACGGTATTGGAAGGTATTCAGGATTATGTCGGGAACGCTGCCCGCGTCCTGTATTCCGAGGGGTGTCATCTGTACAAAGACCGCGTTAGCGGGCTCAGCACCGGAAACGACCGGATTTCCGAGGTCAAGGCCGTCTGTGCGGAAAGCGATGTTGTCGTGGTTTGTCTGGGACTGGATGCGGGGCTGGAAGGGGAAGAAGGGGATACCGGAAACCAGTTCGGCAGCGGTGACAAACCGGATCTGAAATTCCCGGGACTTCAGGAGGAAGTACTGAAAACCGCTTATGCCAGCGGCAAGCCCGTGGTATTGGTCGTATTGGCAGGAAGTGCGCTTGATCTCAGCTGGGCTGACGAGCATGTTCCGGCGATTTTGCAAGGCTGGTATCCGGGCGCCCAAGGAGGACGGGTCATTGCGGAGGCGTTGTTCGGCGAGTTTTCTCCGGAGGGTAAGCTGCCGGTGACGTTCTACCGCTCAACAGAGGAGCTTCCCGCCTTTACTGATTATGCGATGAAAAACCGGACATACCGCTATATGACGGGCGAGGCGCTGTATCCGTTTGGTTACGGGCTTTCCTATACCGATATCGTCCTGGAAGGCGTAAAGCTGGATACGGACCGGGTCACTTCCCAGGGCGTTCAGGTAACCGCTATGCTGCGTAACGACGGCAAAAGGGCAGGGGGAGAAGCCCTGCAGCTTTACGTGAAGGCCGAGCGGGCCGGGACGCCTAATGCCCAGCTAAAGGCGCTCCGAAAAATTCACCTCGAGCCTGGCGTGACCAAGGAAGTGAATTTGCATCTGCCTGCTTCCGCCTTCTCATTATGCGACGAGGAAGGCGTGCGCAGGATTCAGAAAGGAACCTACACCGTCTATGCAGGCACCTCCCAGCCGGACCAGCGAAGCCGCAAGCTGACCGGCAAGCAGCCCGAGGCATTCTCGCTTACGGCCGATAACGAGCTTGAAATATAAGGAGTGATTGTGACAACTCTCCCTTTTCCTGATAAAATAGAACGATAGGATTTTATGCGGGCTGGGGCTGGCGGACCAGACGCTTTAGATATCAAGGAAGGGAATGTGCGCAGGAATGGAAAAGAGCCACTCCAAGGTTCAAGAGATGCTGGATACGATGGCGCGTAACGGGTGGAGGGTAACGGAGCAGCGAAAGACGCTGGCGCAGATTTTTGCCGACTATGACGGCTATTTATCGCCGAAGGATGTTTATGACCAAATGTCCGTTCATTATCCAAGCATGAGTCTGGATACGGTTTACCGCAATCTTCGGATGCTGAGTGAGATGGGTGTGCTGGAGCATTTCTATTTCATGGAAGGCGGCTTGAAGTTCCGGGAAAATTGCGCGGCGCATCACCACCACCACCTGATCTGCATTAATTGCGAAAAAACACTGGCTTTTGACTTCTGTCCGATGGACCATGGCTTGGAGCTGCCGGGAAATTACAAGGTGATCCGGCACCGCTTCGAGGTGTACGGGATCTGCGAGGCTTGCCAGAGCGTAACGGAAGGATAAACAGGAGATTACTTCGAATGAGTCAGCTAGAACAGTTTGAACGTGTATACGAGATCATGTCAGCATCCTTTCCGGTGACGGAATATCGTACCAAATCCGGGCAAGAGAAGCTTCTGGATCGTTCGGAGTATCGGCTGCTCACTGAGAGGGATGAGGAAGAGCGGATTATTGCCTTTCTGGCAGTCTGGGAGTTTCCTGCGCTGCGCTTCATTGAGCATCTCGCGGTTGATCCTTCGGTGCGCGGGGGCGGGGTTGGCAACAAGCTTGTGAGAAAATGCCTGGAGGAGCAGCCGGTGAAGCCGACGATCCTCGAGGTAGAGCTGCCGGAGGACGAGTCGTCCGCAAGACGGATCTCTTTCTATGAGCGGCTCGGCTTCCGCCTGAATGAATACAGCTATGTTCAACCGCCGCTGCGGGAAGGCGGGGACCCGCTGCCGCTGAAAATCATGAGCTATCCGCAGCTACTCACCGAGCAAGAGTTCCTCGCTTGCAGGGCCATTCTGTACAGTGAAGTTTATCGCGTGTCGGAGAGTTGAGGTTACATTTCGAGGTTAAATAAGAAGACCTGTTGGCTTTGAAGGCCTGACAGGTCTTTTTTTCTATGGTGACGGTTTGTAACAGGTACACTTCATTTCTGAACTCTGGCTGCGAATTTAAAAGAGGGTGTACAAAGCCGCCTGAGCCGCCCCGTCAGCAATTTTAATGCTTATCGGCACTTGATTCGTAACGCACGGCGTAACCTCACATTGAAAAAGGTGTCCTCGATCATCTACGATGGCTTTTGGGTTTTGGGACACTATGATTTAAAGCTCGATCACGGAAGTGGCGACATGCTCGCAGAACTCCCGGTCATGCTCGACAAAGAGAATGGTCGGCGCATAGGACAGCAGCAGCTCCTCAATCTGCATCCGGGAGATGACGTCAATGAAATTGAGCGGTTCGTCCCAAATAAGCAGATGCGCATGCTCGCACAGGCTGCGGGCGATCAGCACCTTTTTCTTCTGCCCGCCGCTGTAGGAGGCGATGTCCTTCTCGAATTGGACCCGGGCAAAATCGAGCTTGCGGAGAATGGCCTTGAACAAGCTCTCGTCGATCCCGCATGCTCGGGCATAATCGGTCAGACTGCCTGCCAGATGCGAGGTATCCTGAGAGACATAGGAGATTTGAAGCCGGCTGCCGATGTCGACATTGCCGGTATGGCTTATAGCTTCTCCGCAGATTAGCTTGAGCAGGCTGGACTTGCCGGAGCCATTCGATCCGCGGAGCGCGACCCGATCACCTTGATTGATCGTGAAGCTGACGTCCTGACATACGGTTCGGTCACCGTATTGAATTGAGACATGATCTAGATGGAGCAATTGTTGCTTGTGATAGACCGGCTGGGACAGCTTTAGCTGGTCTGCCGATTCCAGGTTCTTCAGCAGCGAGGATTTCTCCTCCAATGCGCTCTGCTGCCGCTGCTCGATCGATTTCGAGCGCTTCATCATCTTGGCAGCCTTATGCCCGACGTAGCCCTTATCCAGTTTGGAGCCGGAATTTCGGGTGCCGTTCTTCGACTTCTCCACTTCGTCGGACCAACCGCTTGTGCGCCTCGCGGCTTCGGACAGCCGCTTGATGTCCTTCTTCAGCTTCTCGTTCTCGGCAAGCTCGTATTGATCCTGCCGCTCCTTGTTCATCCACCAGCTGGAGAAATTGCCCTTCTGAATTTCAATATTCGTCCTGTTGATCGACAAAATATGGTCCACAGAGTGATCCAGAAACGCCCTGTCATGCGAGACGAGAATGAATCCGCGCTTGGTCCGAAGATACTCGCTGACCAGCTCCCGTCCCCGAAGATCCAGGTGGTTGGTCGGCTCATCGATCAGCAGGAACCGGTTCTCCTTGATAAACATGGCAGCCAGCATGACCTTGGTCTGCTCGCCATTGGACAGGGAGGAGAACGGGCGGTACAGCACATCTTCCGTAACCTCGAGCAATTGGAATTCGCGCATCAGCTCCCAGTGAACATAATCGGGGTAAATGTCGCTAACGACATTCATCGTAAGCTGATCCCGATCCGCAATAGGATAGGGGAAGTATTCGAATTCGACATCTGCGGAGATGGTGCCGCTGTATTCCAGCTTGCCCAGAAGAAGATTCAGGAATGTCGTCTTTCCTCGTCCGTTTCGTCCGGTGAAGCCGAGCCGCCAATCCGTGTCGAGCTGGAAGCTGACATTTTCGAAGATCAAATCGTAACTGCCTTCATAGGCAAAAGTAAGTTTGTTTACGGTGATTTGGGACATAGTCAAGTTCCTCCTGTACAAAAAAAGGTATGGGCTGCAAGAAAGGGAATTCCTGCAGCCCATACCTATAACAGACCATGCCCCTGTCACAGGGAGGCCTATATCGTCCGGGATGAAAAGAATACACACTTTCTTGCATAACCATGACAAAACGCGCAAAGGAAGACTCTGCTCGTTCTCATCTGATTAGTTCGCAAGAAAGTTGTTCATCTTTCCACTCCTCTTCAACATTGGTGTCTCCATGTTACCATTCCGCAAGGCAAAGATCAACCGAACCTATTTGACCCGGAACGTCCGGTGGCCGAATCTGCTTACCAGAATCCAGGTGCAGGCCAGATAAACCAGGGTCAGTCCTGCTATGATGACGGTGAAACTCGCAAGCGGAATGGAGAAGAACAGACTGGCGCCGCACACCATCGACACGCCCATATTCAAAACATGGTAAAATGGGTTCTTCACGTTCAGCTCTGTGGAGTAGGGCTGGAACAGGTAGTAGAGCGCCAGATGGTGAACGGTGAAAAACAGGGACAAGCATAACGCTGAAACCCACAGCATCACGGTATCCGGCGTCGACCAGGGAGCGGCGATTCCGGCGAGCAGAGTCAGCATCGCTGCAAAGGTCGAAGCGATTAGCAAATTATGCCCCGCAAGGCTCAACAGGCGAATCCGGAAGTGCTCCGGCGCTGCGGCGCGATAGAAGCTGTAACGCATCATACTGAGGTCGCAATTATAAAAGAATGCCCGGCATACCCGCTCCCCGACAGATAGCAGATACAGTGTAAAGGCTAAATAAGGAACGAAGAAGCCGGGGCCGGTAATGACCAGTCCGATTGCGTCAGCGTTCAGGGCGAATACTGCACAGACGGTAGCTCCGAGGCCGGCAATCAGGGCCAGGCGCTTGCGTACAGGGTCCAGGATCAGGCTGCGATGCCGTGCGAAGAACAGCATGTTGAGAAAGGCGTAGCCTTGCTTGTTCCCGCCTTGTCCATCCTGCCTGACCGTCAAGTCTGTCTCGCCAGCTTTGGTCTGAACGCTCTTGAGCTCTGCTTCCCTGATTAGACGTCCCATGTCCAGCAGCGGATCATCCCGTTTGGTAGCGGCATCTGTTACCGCCCGGTAATCATGATATTTAGCTAAACGAAGCAAAGCAAAAACTCCGAGCGGAATCAGGATAATGGGCGCAATCCATGACAGCAATATTCCCCCGAGCAGTGGAACCTGCGGGAACAATAAGGGAGCGTAGGCAAGGGCATAGGTAACGCCGATGGTCAGCCAGACAATCAGGTTCTGCTTGACCAGTACCATGCCATTGGCTTCAAACAGCTTCAAATGAATGTACTCCCAGATCACCCGGGACAGTGTGACCGTCACTGCCAGAGACAAAGCCTGCATAACCGTACCGTCCAGAAGCAGAACGAACAGCAGCAGCGCCGGTATGTAGTAGATGAAGGAAGTGAGATATTTGTAGCCGAGTGTCGCCTTCATATAGATGTCGGGTTGTATGCGCATCAGCTTGACAGCTATGAACTTCTCCCGCTTTGGCTCCAGGATGGTACAGTTTGACACCCCGGCCGTAATGAAGCTGATGATCAGAAATATATGACTGAACAGGCTGAGCTGCGGGTTGCTATAGCCTGCAAAGTTGTCCAGCTTGACCGACACTGCAGGATAATAAACTATCAGACCCAGATAGAGAAGCTTGGATAACAGACCCCACAGGATCATCAGAATCCAGGCGACGACGGACAGGGCCCGTTTGGCCGAAACCTTGCCATACAGTGATTCCGGCACAAGCCGTCCTGCCAACGGCAGCCTGCGGATATAGTAAATTAATCGGTTGACGGCGGACGAGATACGGACTCCGAATACCTGATTAACTGTGCGCTGCATCGGATTCTTCCCTCAGCAATTGAATAATGCTCGACTCAAATTCCGGACTGTGCATCAGTCCCGGCGGAACAGCGGACAGGCTGCCATTGTTCAGAATGACCAGTTCATCGCATAGGTCGGTGGCGAGCTGCAAAATATGCGTGGAGAAGATCAGAATATGATCCTGCTTCATTTCTCTGAGCAGCTTTTTCATTTCCAGCGCTACGATTACATCGAAGGAGGTCAAGGGTTCGTCCAGCAAAATAACAGGCGGCTTCATGATCAGAAACAGCAGCATTTGAATCTTGTTCTTCATCCCGTGGGAATAGCCCTTGATCAGGAGATGGCGATCTTCCTCAGAGAAGCCGATCAATTCAAAATAACCGTCGATGGAGTCGTCAGCCTGCAGCTTATCGCGATTGATATCCATGTAGAATTTAATGAATTCGTATCCCGTAAGAAAATCCGGCAGGATAGGCAGGGAGTAGACGTAGCCGACATCCTCTTCACGTAGCTCGCGCACGGTATCTCCGCTGCGCAGCCGGACTTGTCCCGCATCCATCGACAGCTCCCGGCTCAGACAGTTGAACAGCGTTGTTTTGCCGGCGCCGTTTCGTCCGAGCAACCCGTAAATTTTTCCTCTCTCAAACGTGTACCCGGCACCCTTCAGCACTTGCTTGTCGCCAAAGGCTTTTTCCATTTGATCCAGAATCAGTTCCAAGTGGGGTGCTCCTTTCCAAATATAGCTTACTCCTGATTAATACGCTCAAGATAGTAGATGGTTGCTATAACTGCGCCTTGAAAATTGTCCTCTGACCTGAAATATGGGCATCCTGCTTGTCCTGAAGTGAATGTTATAATTTATGTGAGGGCGCTTAGGCTTACGTGGATGGCAACTGTTTTTTGGGGAGTAACGCTTTGATGCAGATGGCGGGTTATTTGTGCGGAATATCGTACAAAAGTTGAGTGCTGGGGCTGCCGTATAGAGGGAGAGTTATACGGTTTTCCGTACAAAACGTTGCGTAACGTGGGCAGACGGTAGGGACGTTGTACGGTTTTTCGAACAAAATTGTGTGTCGAGGCGGAATCGATACAAGCAGGTATATTGATGCCTGGGCGATTCCCTACGGACAGGTACGCAATTTTGCGTACAACTAAGTTCATATAACATACATAGGCAGAGGAGGACTGCGAAATGAGAGAACAGATGGAACGGTCACGGGTAAAGGGATTTTTACGCGCTGAAGGAACACGGGTTGTGAACGAAGCGGGCGAGGAGATCATTTTGACCGGGTGGGGGCTGGGAAACTGGCTGTTATGCGAAGGTTATATGTGGTTGTCGCAGGATGAAAGCTTTGATCGTCCGAGAAGGATCGAAGCGGTGATCCGGGATTTGACAGGGACCGAATACGCGGAACAATTCTGGAAGCGGTTTCGCAATCAATATATCACTCGTGAGGATATCCGTCTGATGGCGGAGCAAGGCTACAATTCCATCAGAATTCCGATCGGGTGGCGTGTGCTGATGGAGGACGAGCCGGGGATCTTCTGGAAGGAGGAGAACTTCCGGCTGATCGATCAATGCCTGGATTGGTGCGAGGAATTCGGGATTTATGCGTTCCTTGACCTGCACGGCGCGCCCGGCGGCCAGACCGGGGCCAACATCGACGATTCGGTCGATGATCTCCCGCGGCTGCTCACCGATCCGGAGAGCTGGCATAAGGGGATTGAGCTGTGGAAGGAGTTGGCCCGGCGCTATCGCGACCGCTGGATCGTCGGCGGTTATGACCTGCTGAATGAGCCGGTTCGCCCCGGATTGATGGAGGGCAAGCAAGAGTATTACCTGGTCCGGAAGCTGACGGAGTTCTATGACGAAGCGATTGCAGCGATCCGGGAAATCGATACGAGACATATGCTCTCGATTGAGGGGCATCATTGGGCGACGAATACGGCTGTCTTTTATAAGCGGTATGATGACAATATGGTGATTCACTTTCACCGTTACGCGTGCATGCCTGGCAAGGAGGCGTACGACGAATATCTGGCGCTGTCCAAGAGGCTGGATCAGCCGCTGTGGCTAGGGGAGACCGGTGAGAACGAGTTGGAATGGTTCGCCGCCATGTACCCGCTTGCCGCCGCTTTGGGGATCGGCTACAACTTGTGGCCTTGGAAAAAGATGGAGCGTCCGAACTCCCCTTACACGGTTAACAAGCCGGAGGGCTGGGACGAGCTGTTAGCTTATACGAAGGGCGGGCCAAAGCCGAGTCCGGACCGGGCCCGCGAAATTCTGGAACGGTACCTGGATCATATGAAGGCGGAAAATTGCACGTATCATCCAGAGGTCACCGCGTCTGTGTTCCGGCTGCCGGGCTGCCGGGTGAGAGCGACCGATTTTGACGAGCTGCCTGGAAAAGGCGTATCCTACAGCGGTCTTCGGCGGGAAGGCAACATTTATAAGTATCGTGCAGCTACCGGCATGAGCATTGTGCCGATCACGAATGAGCCTGTGGAGAAAAAGCACCTGTTCGACAGCGGCTGGAACTGGCTGGCTCTCAAACTGACGGCGGGCGAGTATGCCGGATACAGCTTCTATCGCATCGGTGAAGGACATACGGTGTCGATCGAGCTTACATGCCGGGAGGAGGCCCAACTGGAGCTGCTTCAGAATGGAACCTTGATCGCAGAGAGCAAAATAACGGCCGATGAAGCGGGGAGTCAACTGGCCCAAGCAGTCCAGAAAGTCCAAGCAGTCCAGAAAGTCCAAACCATCCAAGCGGCCCTGCAGCCAGCACAGCATGCTCTCCTTACGGTGAAGGTGCTCTCCGGCAGCGTGGAATTGCATACGGTCACTGTGAAATAAAATCTATAGCACCTGCTTAAGCCCGGCAATCCTTGGCCGGGCTCTTTGCTGTGAATAAATGGCAGGATTCAAGTCATAATAGGAGAGATGCTGGATGACTTTGACATCAGGGGTGGCTTGAAGATGACAGCTAGTGAAGCTTTGTTTTATTTCTTGGTATATTCGGTGATGGGTTGGCTGCTGGAGAACACTTATAGCCTGGCAACAACGGGGCGATTCTGGAAGGAGGGTCTGCTGCTTGGCCCGTATAAGCCGATGTATGGCGCGGCTCCGCTTCTTTTGATATGGGTGACGGCGCGGATTCCTCAGCACCAGCTTTTACTTACTTCGATCTTCCTCTGTTTTCTGATTCCAACCGTGGTTGAATATGTCAGCGGCTGTGGACTCAAGGCCTGGTTCGGGCGGACATGGTGGGATTATTCCGGGATGCGGGGACAGCTTCATGGTCACATTTGCATCCGGTTTTCAGTGTATTGGGGAATCTTGTCGCTATTGACATTGCGTTATATCCACCCGGGGATAGAACATATCTTCGACAGGGTGGAAGCGGTCTGGACTACGGCGGCTCCATTACTTCTTCTGCTGTGCCTTGCCGACTTTGTCTACACCTGTCTGGTTAGGAGGAAGGCCTGGAGAAAGAGCTTGATTGCCTGAGGCAAAAGGAGGATGACAAATGAACAAGAGCGGACATAAATCTACCTTTTGCCGGCTGCTGAGTTTATCAGTAATTCTCACGGTATCCCTGCTGTGGTCCGGTGGCGCAGCTTCATTTGCAGCGAATCAGGAGGAAGGGCAGGCTGAGGAGCCGAGAATTGCCATCATCATTGATGATTTCGGCAATGACATGGGGGGCAGTGATGAAATGCTGCAGCTCGGGATTCCGATGACGGCGGCCGTCATGCCGTTTCTTCCAACGACTGCCGAGGATGCGGAACGGGCGCATCAACAGGGCTATGACGTGCTGGTTCACCTTCCGCTGGAGCCTAAGCATGGGAAGCCGGAGTGGCTTGGTCCCGGTGCAATTATGGCTTCGATGTCCGATGAGGAGGTGCGGAGCAAGGTCGAGGCGGCGGTCGCAAATGTGCCGCATGCGGTTGGGATCAATAATCATATGGGCTCAAAAATAACCGGCGACAAGCGAGTGATGGGGATCATTCTCGATGTGTGCCGGGAGCAGGGATTGTTCTTTGTGGACAGCAAGACGAATTATCGCTCTGTTGTCGACGAGCTCTGCCGGGAGAGAGGCTTGCCCGTGCTGGAGAACAGCATCTTCCTGGACGATGTGTCCAGCACCGGACATGTTACCGCTCAATTACGAAAAGCGGAGCAGCTCGCGCGCGAGCAGCATAGCTGTATTACGATTGGACATGTCGGTATCCGTGGGAAAATTACATCCGCCGCCTTGAAGAAGGCAATTCCGGATCTCAAGGCAGACGGTGTGCAATTTATTCGGATTTCTGATCTGGCTATGGAACAGATGCGCTCGGGAATCAAGTCTGGCCCGGGATTTACATTACCGTAAAGTACTCTACAATTCCGCTGTATAGTGCTTCTGCGATTTTTTGCTGGCCGCGCGGGCTGGCGAGCAGACTGCGGTCCTCGGCGTTGCTGATAAAGCCGGTCTCTACGATGACAGCCGGCGGATCGGTATGCTTCAGCAGATAGAAGGGGCTTCCCAATTCCGGCAGACGCCTCCTATTGAGCTGATAAGCATCCTCTAGGGCATGCTGAAGCGCTCCGGCGAGCAATGCGCTTTGCCCTTCGTCCTGATGCAGCACCAGCGGTCCTCTTCGGGAGGCATTCCGTCCCCAATTGACATGAAGGCTGATCACAATGGAGGCGGGCACCTGCTCACTAAGCTCCTTGCGCTGCGCCAAGTCCCGGAGATGTCTGGAACGGCTGTTCAGCCAACGGTTATCGTCGCTTAAGGCATAATCTCCCGTTCGGTTGAGAATCGCGATATATCCATGGCTTCGCAGCACCATATAGAGTCTTCTGCCGATTTCAAGATTAATATCCTTTTCCAGCAAGGTTCCGCTGGAGGTTCCGCCGTCAATACCGCCGTGGCCGACATCGATAAGAATGACGGGCTGCGGAAAGGCGTGCCGGATCGCCTGCTCCTCCGAGCTGTCGGCAAAGGATGGCGATGGAATGCCGAGCAAGCCTGCTAATAAGAAAAAGATCATGGCGCGGTTCACGGTTTTTATTTGAAGCATAAGCATCATCCTTTATAGTAGTCATTTCTGACTTAGCTTGGACTGAATAAGGAGAAATCATGCATACGGTTCGCTTGTTTGAGAAGTGCTTAATCCGTGCACACTAGCTATAGAACGATAACACGGGAAAGGGGGGAGAACCATGGCGAAGGGAGATGAACTGGTAAAATATATCACGGAGCGTGTGGTTGACTATGTGGAGACGCCCCGCGAGGTAAGGCGGGAACGCTCTCGAGCTAAGGAATCATGGGGAAGCCGCTGGTTTGGCATGATTCCGTTTTCGATCTCGCTCTGGGTGAAGCAGATGCCCGGCAAGCGCAAGAAGACTCGCAGCCGGCAGAGCTGATGACGGTAAATCGCAGCGTATCTGAAAAGGCCATCTCCTCGAAGGAACTAGAGGAAATGGCCTTAATTTGTATTAAGGAAGCGGGTGAAAGCTTCCGCCGTCGGCAATGGCATCCAGCGATATCCACCGGGAGCTGCTGCCTTCTCCGCTTCCGGTCAGGACATAGATGGCAGGAGCTGTTGGTGTATCCGTTGCCGTTCCAGTGAAAGCAGGCGCAGCATTCCAGGTCTGATAGCCATAGATGGGCAGAGGAAAACGATAAGTGCGGTCATTGCCGGAAGCGGCAAAGACGAGGCTGTGCTTTTGATCGAGTGCCATCAATACATCCTCCGGGGTCAACTGCTTGGCATCCGCAGCCATCCACAGGATGTTGTCATAGGGATCAAAGTATTCTCCGGCGGCCGTTGTATTTCCCGGGAATAAAGCTTCGGCGTTATCGCTGCCATAAGCTCCGGAAGGCGGGTTGTATTCTCCGCTCTGAAGGTTCCAGGTTGTATCCGTCTCAGGCAAGGCTTCCCCGCTTTGCGCATCCAGATATTCGGCGCTTGAACCTGTAGCTCCGCCGCTGCCTTCGCCAGTGACTCTCCAGGCCGCCAGCAAGGGTCCTCCATAGACAGGCATGATCGTCAGGGATGACCCGGCGACCACCAAGGGATCGGAAGCCAAATTTGTAGAATAGAGGCTGTCAGGCCCGGTGCCATACTCAATCAGCTTGTACAATCCTTGAGGCGCAGCTGAAATAATAAGATAGCCGATCTGAACAGGTGAAGAGGAAGCAGGGCTGGCAATTGACGGCCTGTAAATGGTGACAAGCCAGCTTCTGGTGCCGGGACCAAGCGGCTCTATTGAAGTCGAAGCCCCTGCCCAGGATCGGAATGGGGTCTGTTCAGACAGCTTGCTGATCGTATCGGCTGCAAAATGCCGGAGTGATTCCGGAGCGACTGACTCATTTGCTGGAGCAGCAGCGGCAGCATGGCTGACTAAGTTCATCGCACCCTCATTCTTGACGGCAAACGACGGTAGAGCGAGAAATCCAGGGCTGACCAGGCACAGGCTCAGCATGATTTTCATCGTACCGGACAACGGACGCCGGATGCGCGAAAGACGGTTCATCATCAATTCACCTGCTATCTCTTGGATTAGGTTGAAGCAAAGCAAAATCGGAATGATCTGCCTCAGGTTTGTTCAGTATAGCTTGTCCGTCCAGAAAAGGTTGCTGCATTCTGTCGCCGGAAGAACGGGAAATGCGCTTCTATTTTTGCGTTATTTTAGCGAGAACAGTCATTGTGAAGGCACCTTCCGATTACAGAGACGAACGCAGGTGAAAGATGCCGCTGCCCAGAGCAGATACGACAATTCTCGGTTCATACTGCCAGCGGATTTCAGCTTTTCTTGCTTCATACTGCTCCCGGAAGGCGAGCTGTCTTTCTTCATCGGGGTCCTGAAGCAGGTCCCTGTAGTAGCTGTCGATAAGCAGAAGCTCCTCCTCCAGCCGCTCCTGTGCCGCATCCGCCCATGCACTGTCCGCATCCTCAAGCCTGCTGGTAATGAGCTTCTCCAGCCGTTCTCTCGCAACCGGGAGAGCCAGCCCGGTAGGAGTAATATGGACGTTCTCGGGCAGCCTCGGGATCAAATCTTTCCCCTTCAACCTATTAGCAAAAGCATCGTCAACCATGCCGTTCTGCAGCGAAATGCCAAGGAAATGAAGCTCTTCCCGTTTGACATCGCAGCAAAATTCAAGCTTGTATTGCACCCCGAGCCAAGGCTCGTAGGCGGCTGAGAGCAAGGTGCGCCGCTGAAGGTGGCCCGGGTTCTCGAACAGATAGACCTGGCGGCCGCCTTGCCGGGCTGCGGCAAAAATCTGCTTCAATCTCGGACTGCCAAAGGTGATCTCTTCCCTCTGGATTCGGCCAGGACCTAGCACGGGAAGCGGCCGAACCGCACCGAAGTGGCGGTCCAGCACAGGATCCGTATGCCCGGCGCTCGGGGCGGCGGAGGCGTCCTCCAGCTCCCGGTGCTTCTCGGGATCGAAGATGAAGCAAAAGCTCATGGTCTCCGGCTCGATGCCCATCCGTTCCACAAAGCCCCAATAATACGGCCGGTTAGTCAGTTCCTTATCGGCCTGCGGAGAGAGCTTGACGGTAACGTGATAGGGTGATTTTTCAAGAAACTGGCATGCGGTTGCTTCCAGATAAGTCTTGCAATAGTCACGGATTTGCTCCTGTGACATCGTCATGGCGATCAACCTCCCATCAGCTGTTGGAGCCCGTCATTTTCCCCGGGTCCATCTGCCTGTTCATCCAGTTCGGTGCGGATATGCTCCAGGGACTGGCCCAGTGAATCGACTTTACGGGCTATTTCATCGTTGCTGCTGGATTCCAGCATGATTTTGTACAGGCTTTTCTCCAAGGAGCTGCCTTTCTCGAACCGCTCCAGAATGACATCAAGCTGCCCGATAACCATCTCGAACATGTTGATCTTCTCGTGAAGCAGTCTCAGGATGTGCTCCTCAATGGTTCCCTTGGTGGATAAGTTGTAGATCTGAACGTCATTCTGCTGACCCAGCCGGTGAACGCGTCCGATCCGCTGCTCGACCCGCATCGGATTCCAGGGCAGATCGAAGTTGATCATCTGGTGGCAAAATTGCAGGTTGATGCCTTCGCCTCCGGCCTCGGTGGCGATCATGACCTGGGCTCTGCCGCGGAACAGGTCCATCATCCAGTCCTTCTTGCCCCGGTTCATCCCGCCGCGGTAGGGGACTGCGATCATGTTGCGTTCCTTGAAATAGTTCAACAGATATTCCTGGGTGGCGCGGTACTCGGTGAACAGAATCACCTTGTCATCCATCTCCCGGATAAGCTTCATCGCTTGCTCGGCCTTGCTGTTGGCCTTAATCGCCTTGATCAAGGCGACCAGCTCCCAGATTCTGTCCCGCAGCGGGGAATCGGGAGCCAGCTTCTTGGCCAGATTCACGAGGGTTACGAATACGGCATCCCGGCTGCTGCACACCTCCCGCTGGAGGGTGACGAGAGACAGCATGCTGCTGAGGTTGCCGCCGGCTGCCTGATATTGGTCTTTGACAAAGCGAGTAACCCCGTCATACAATTCCATTTCTTCGGGTGAAAGCTCGACTTCAATATTTTTCACATGACGCTTCGTAAAATCCAGCTCACCGTCTCCCCGCCGGTTGCGGATCATGATTTTGGACAACTCTTCCTTAAGCTGTTCGCCGTTCTTCGGCACTCTCTTCTCGAAGACGAAGTTGGATGTAAAATCACTCTGCCCTCCGAGCTGTCCCGGCTTGAGCAGGGTAATGAGATTGAACAGCTCCCCGAGGTCGTTCTGTACCGGCGTAGCTGTCAGGAGCAGACAATATTTTTTGCGGAGCTTGAGCATGAATTGATAGTTGGTGGTCTTCTTGTTCTTGAGCTTATGCGCTTCGTCGACAATGACCATGTCGTACTCGCTGCCTAGCAGGATGTCGCGGTGAGGGTCCCGCTTGGCGGTATCGATCGAGGCGACCACGACCGGATTTTGCCAGGAGTGCGCCTTTTTCTGGGCTACGGCCGGAATAGCAAACTTCTGGTTCAGCTCCCGCACCCATTGGAGCACCAGGGAGGCGGGTACGAGGATTAACACCTTTTGCACAAGTCCGCGGACAATGTATTCCTTTAAAATAAGTCCGGCTTCAATGGTCTTGCCGAGACCGACTTCATCGGCCAGGATGGCTCTTCCCCGCATCTCGAACAGCACCTTGCGCGCCGTATCGACCTGATGCGGAAGCGGTGTGACCTGCTGAAGATGCTTGAGGCAGATCATCTCTTCAAAGCTGGTGACGAGGGAAGCCTCCTCCGCCTGTTTGGCCAGCTGAAATAGCTGCCAGTCATCCCAAGGACCACCCTTGTCAAGTCTGCCTTGGAGCTCGTCGTACCAGCTTCGGTCGAACTGGATCGGAACCTTGCCGGAAGCGGGTTTGGCAGCAGGAGCGTCCAACTCGGAGTGATGCGGCTTCATGTTGAAAACCTCCCTTTTCCTGTTTCGTAGAACGCAGTAGGAGTAGTATGGACATAAAGAGAGTTCTTCATAACTTGCGGCGGTGAAAGTCGAATTGGCATTGCTGATGCAGCAGCAGGTCTATTTTTAGACAAGGGGTGGGTCGAAGCTCCCAATCGCAAAAATAGGCTATGATAACGAAATATGGTGTAGTATAATGGTCGATAGACACTATATGTAGATTTCATTACATAAATTCGATGATTTGTCGGGCAAGAAGAACGGTTAAAGGTTGATGAAATAGCCGCAAAATGAGCGTGCCTGTGCCGGGCTTGCGGATGATGATTTTGTCGACAGGTGACCGAACTTTTTTTGTTCATGGCTGGACATGGATTAAATAATATTTTAAAAGAGGTGTTCCCTTTGACAACGACACAAAAACATACTCTGGAAGGGCTCAGCGAGAAAATATTTCTGGATAGATATGCTTGGAAGGATGCGGACCCGGCCAATGCCAAGGTAGGCGATGTGGTGCTGGTGCTGACGAAGGATGATCCGAAGTTCCCGACCAAAGAGGTCGGCGAGGTCATTGCCCGCGAAGGGCGCATCGTGACGGTCAAGACCCGCAAGGGAGAAATCGTCAAATCCGATGTGGAGAAGCTGACGCTGAATATTGAGAAGACGCCTGAGGAAATGTGGGACCGTCTGGCTGGGGCGATGGCTTCTGTAGAAGCGACGCCTGAGCTGCAACAGGAATGGGAAGAGAAGTTCCGTTATATTCTGGATGACTGGAAGCTGGTTCCCGGCGGCCGGATCGCAGCCGGAGCCGGAGCGAGCGATGAGCTGACCCTGTTCAACTGCTACGTTATTCCTTCTCCGAAGGACAGCCGCGGCGGGATTATGGAGACATTGACGGAAATGACCGAGATTATGGCTCGGGGAGGCGGAGTCGGGATTAACCTGAGCTCGCTGCGTCCGCGCCGGGCTATTGTAAAAGGTGTGAACGGTTCTTCCAGCGGCGCGGTATCCTGGGGCGGGCTGTTCAGCTATACAACGGGCTTGATCGAGCAAGGCGGCAGCCGCCGCGGCGCTCTGATGCTGATGATTAATGATTGGCATCCGGATCTGCTGGATTTCATTACCGTCAAGCAGACCATGGGTCAAGTGACGAATGCCAACCTGTCGGTCTGCGTAAGCAACGGCTTTATGAAGGCCGTGAAGGAGGATCTGAATTGGGAGCTCGTCTTCCCGGATACAACGGTTGAGAACTACAATGAGCTGTGGGACGGCGATCTGGACAAGTGGAAGGCCGCAGGTCATAAGGTAATCCACTACAAAACGGTAAAAGCCCGCGAGGTCTGGCACACGATCATGGAATCGGCCTGGAAATCGGCGGAGCCGGGCGTGGTGTTCATGGAATATTACAACCAGATGTCGAACAGCTGGTATTTCAATCCGATCATCTGCACGAATCCTTGCGGTGAGCAGGGCTTGCCAGGCTGGGGCGTATGCAACCTGTCCGCGATGAATCTGTCGAAATTCTATGATGAAGCAGCTCAGGATGTGGCGTGGGACGAACTGGCTACAACTACGCGGTATTCTGTGCGTTTCCTGGATAATGTCATTAGCAAGACCCCGTATCATTTTGAGGAAAATGAGAAGAACCAGAAGAAGGAACGCCGTGTCGGTCTGGGGACGATGGGCTTGGCCGAGCTGATGATCAAGCTCAAGATCCGTTATGGCAGCCCGGAATCTTTAGTCTTCCTAGACAAGCTGTACGGCTTCATCGCTAAGGAAGCATATCTCGCTTCGGCCGATATTGCAGCAGAGAAGGGAGCCTTCCCTGCCTTTGAAGCGGACAAATATTTACAGAGCGGATTTATGAAGGTTATGACCGAGGTCTATCCTGAGGTCGGCGAGGCCGTTAGGGAGAAGGGCATCCGCAATGTCACGATCATTACCCAGGCGCCTACCGGAAGCACGGGCACCATGGTCGGTACTTCGACGGGGATCGAGCCTTACTTTGCCTTCAAATATTTCCGTCAGAGCCGGCTAGGCTTCGACGAGCAATTTGTGCCTATCGCCCAGGAATGGATGGATGCCCATCCGGGTGAGCAGCTGCCGGATTATTTTGTAACCGCCATGGATTTGTCCGCCGAGGATCATATTCGTTCCCAGGCTGCCATCCAGCGCTGGGTGGACAGCTCGATCTCGAAGACGGCGAACTGTCCTGCTGATTTCACGGTCGAGGACACGAAGAAGCTGTATGAGCTGGCCTTTGATCTGGGCTGCAAGGGCGTGACCATTTATCGCGACGGAAGCCGTGACGTTCAGGTGCTTCAGACCGAGAAGAAGGAAGACAAGGCTGCGGAGAGCAAGCCTGCAACGGAGGAACCGGCAGCGTTTGAGGGTGCGGCTTCCGCAGCTGAGCAAGAGACGCTGAACGGCGTCAGTGAGACGCTTGGCGTAACGCCTTCCGCTCCGGCACCGGAGAAGCAAGTGAACGATACGCAGTACAAGAAGCGCCCGCAAGTGCTCCACGGAGCAACCTATAAAATTAATACGCCATTCGGCATGGCCTACATCACGATCAATGATCTGAACGGCGTGCCAAGCGAGATCTTCCTGAACGTCGGCAAAGCCGGTTCCGACGTGTTCGCCATGGCGGAAGCGCTTGGACGCGTCTGCTCGCTGTTCCTCCGTTACGGGGATCACGGACAGAAGGCAGAGCTGCTGATCAAGCACCTGAAAGGCATCGGCGGCTCAGGCGCTATCGGCTTCGGACCGAACCGCGTCGAGTCCATCGCCGACGCCGTTGCGAAGGCGCTTGAGACCCATATCCAGAACGGGCCATACCATGACCCGGCTCCGGTTGCGGCTACGTTGACTCATCAGGAAGAGGAGCAGGCTCCTGCGGCGGAAGCGTTCGGAGGGGACACCCTTCATGGACATGGCGGCTCCGTCACCTCGCGTGACCTTTGTCCGTCCTGCGGATCGGCCTCGCTGATTAATGTTGAAGGGTGTAAAACTTGCAGTAATTGCGGGTATAGTAAGTGTTCGTAGGGTGAAATTGGAAGGTTATTAAAAAGTCTCGGTGCAGGCCATTGCCTTCATCGAGACTTTTTTACGTCATTTGGAGCGGAAGACGCATTTCAACCGTATGGAGGTTTGCCTCCCGGGTTGGGGTTGGCTTACAATGAATCAAATGAAAATAAAGTTATTCTCTGATCGTTGTTGCTCATGGATTTCTTTAATCTGTTTAATTCAAATTTAGTTTCTGGCGGGGGTGAGAACAGGGTGAGCGATACCACCATACTGGTTGTGGAAGACGAACGTAAGATTGCCCGTCTTCTGCAAATTGAATTGGAAAGTGAAGGCTATGCTGTCAGTTTGGCTCCGGACGGCGTGGAGGGATGGGCCGCGTACAAGGCAGGCGATATCGCGTTGGTGCTGCTAGACGTCATGCTGCCCGGCATAAGCGGCATTGACTTATTGCAGCGAATCAGGGTGGTTGATGCCGAGACTCCGATCATCATGCTGACGGCTAAAGGCTCGGTTGCAGATAAGGTTACCGGACTTGATCTGGGCGCTAACGACTATGTAACGAAGCCCTTCGATATGGAAGAGCTGCTGGCCCGCATTCGCGTACTCCTCCGCAAGTCCCCGACTTCTAACGGGGCCCCGGCTGCTGGAGAGCCCGATCCCGATGAGTGGCTATGCGCGGCCGACCTGCGTCTTAATGAGGCTACCCGGCAGGTGGAGCGGGCGGGACAAGAGATTGTGCTAACCCAGCGGGAGTTCGATTTGCTGGCTGTGCTCCTTCGCCACAAGCGGCTGGTCCTGGGCAGGGAGCAATTGCTTAACCAGGTGTGGGGGTTTGAATACACCGGGAACACCAATGTGGTGGATGTATATATTCGCTATGTTCGCAAGAAGGTGGATGAAGGCTTTTTCCCGGAATTGATCCATACCGTAAGGGGCGTGGGGTACGTGCTCCGTGATGCCACATGAAGCTGGGAAGCAAGATTCATCTATATTCATCGGTGTTGTTTGCCATCTTGCTCCTGGTGGCCAATGTGACGATATATACGGTATTTCACCGTTTGATGATGGATCGGGAGATGAGCCAGCTATTGGCCGAAAGCGAGCAGGCGGCCGAGGTTCTGCGCACGGCGGAAGGCCGCTTGGCGCTGAATGGGTTATTGCGGGCCTATGTGCCGCTGGACGGAACGCTCCGATGGGTGGAAGCCTCCGGCGAGGGCAGTGCTTTGGTTGCTTCCGGCAATCAACTGGAGCTGGGACGCCAGGAGCAAACCTTCTACAGCGAGCGCAGGCTGGAGCAGGTGACCATTAACGGTGAGCGCTACGGCTTCGTGTCGCTTCCGGTGATTGGCCCAAGCGGTTCGGTGGCCAATGTCCAGATGATGTCCAGCCTGGTAGAACTGACGGAACTATTGCGTATTCTGCGTCTGGTGCTAATCAGTGTGTCGGCCGCAGTCCTTGTCCCGGTGGTCATTTCCAGCGGAATTTTAGGCCGGCTTGTGATGCGGCCGATTACGAGCATGACAAGCACCATGAGGCGTATTATTCGCAGTGGTGAATTCGCCAGGCTGAAACAGACGGGCAAATCCCGGGATGAGCTGGCGGAGATGGGGGATACGTTCAACGAAATGATTGGGCTGCTGGAGGAGAGCTTTGTCCGTCAGGAGCAGTTCGTATCCAATGCCTCGCATGAATTGAAGACGCCGCTGACGATCATTGAGAGCTATGCCAGTCTCCTGAAGCGGCGGGGAGCGGAGCGGCCGGACTTGCTGGAGGAGTCTGTGGAGGCGATTCATTCGGAGGCCGTACGGATGAAGACAATGACCGAGCAACTCTTGTTGCTGGCGACCTCCAAGCGGGAATGGAAGGCGGATATGCAGCCTGTCGGATTGGTTGCTTTTGCCGAACAGGTCTCCACGATATTCTCCCAAGTGCACCGCCGCAACGTTACGGTGATAAGCAGCTTGGACCCTGTGCAAGGAGCCGCTCTGGTCCCGGAAGCAGGCGAGGCCGAAGCGACGGCTCAGGACTTAACAGTCTTGGCAGATCAGGATATGCTAAAGCAGGTCCTGTTTATCCTCCTGGACAATGCCCGAAAGTATAGTGCTGGCGACATTGAACTCGTGGCAGGAAGGTTGCAGGGGACCGCATTTCTTGCGGTCGAGGATAGGGGGGAAGGGATTCCGCCAGAGGATCTTCCCCATGTGTTTGAACGGTTTTACCGGGTAGATAAAGCGCGCAGCAGGGAGCAAGAGGGAGCCGGTGGAACTGGGCTTGGTTTGTCGCTCGGCAAGGAGCTGTGCGAAGCGATGGGAGCGCGGCTTGAGCTGGAGAGTACGCTCGGAGCAGGAACTACGGCAACGATCTGGCTTCCTGACTCTGGGCAGGAGTATTTGGCTTAGCTATAGCCCAGATAGACAGGAGGAGAGAGGCATGCATAGATTCACTTTGAAAAGTAGACGGCTAGCGGCTCTCGCTCTCGCTGGAGGGTTGCTGTTCATCGCTGTGGTGGTATGGATGATTTATAGTGCCGATAGCGGCCCCAAGCTCACGCTTGCCGAAGCCGAGCAAAGGGTGCTTAACACCTACGAAGGGAGCGTTGTAGACAGCCGTCTGCAAGGAGCTGACTTTGTGGTATTTCTAAAAACGGGGCAGGGTTTGTACGAATTGATTGTAAGAAGAGACAGTGGGGATATCGCGGAGATCCGGCGGTTGGAGGATTACGCCCAGGAACCGCCAACCGGGGGCGATGGTCCTGAGGGCACCGTCCCTGAGGGCACTGTCCCTGGTAAGGATGATCTGCCTACCGATCTCACTGCTCCTGGGGGTGAAAATGCCACGGGAGACCCTGGAACCGCACCGCCGTCGACCCATCCGGATCACAAGCCGCCTGGGAGTGAAGGTGCCCAGGAAGGGGGCGCGTCCACCCCGGGTACGGACGGGTTCCTCTCGGAGAAGGAGGCGACCGGGCTGGCATTGAAGACTGTGGCTGGCCTTGTGAAGGATATCGACATTGAAGAGGACGGCGGGACGCGATATTACCTGATCGAGATTGAGACTGCGGACGGCCGCGAGGCCGAAGTACAGCTGAATGCTGCTTCCGGTAAGGTAATCTCCGTAACCTGGGATGATGATCATGATGATGATACCGACGACGAGGATTCCTAATAAGCTTTTTTATCATCAAATTCTAATCTTCTTGTAATGATTCTCTTAGATTGCCCGGGTAAAGTAGTAATCGTACCGAGGATAACCGGGTTCCCGAAGAGAAAGAACTAGAAGAAATGAAGGAGATGAATTCGGATGAGGAACAAGAAATCATGGATGCTTGGAGTCGGACTGGTGGTGGCGTTGGCAGGCACGAGTGCGGTGGTAGCTGCGGAGGCTGCGACAGCCTACATCGGCAAGGAAAAGGCGAAGCAGATTGCGCTTACGGAAGCGCCCGGCAAAGTAACGGACGTCGACTTGGAGCGCAAGCGCAGCGTGGTCTACTATGAGGTAGAGATTGACCGGCAAGATAGCGGGCGTGAAGTGGATGTTCATGTAGAGGCTGTGACCGGCAAGGTGCTGAAGGTAGAAAATGACGCTGATGATGATCGTAAGGTAACAGCTGCGGCGGCAACAGCTACGGCGGCAACTGGTAATGGGACAGACACAGCTTCAAAGCCCGCAACGTCAACCAAGTCTATCACGAAGGAGCAGGCCGTCACATTGGCCGAGCAGGCAGTGAAGGGCGAAGTTCTTCGCGTCGAGACGGACTGGGATGATGACGATAAAGAATATGAGGTTACGCTGAGAACCGCCTCCGGTTATGCCGAGGTTGAGATATCGGCTTCTACCGGCAAGGTACTGGATATTGATCATGATGATGATGACGACTACGATGACGACTACGATGATGATCATGACGATGATTATGACGACGATAGAGATTAAGGTAATACCTCCAATCACGCCCTGGCGTGGTTGGAGCCAGAAGAGGGTGTCCCAGAAGTCATCATAAGATGAACTGAGGGACACCCTCTTTCATTACGTCAAATAAAAAGAAACCGCTCTTTGGAAAATGGAGGTATCACCCAACCATAGACCAAAAAGGAGACGGTTTCTTTGTGCATACTTGGTCTAACGGACATTTTGTCTCCTTACGGTCCGCCTTTGGATGAGCCAGAATTGTAACGGACATTTTGGCTGCTAAGAGAGTAGCATCGAGTGAACCAGAGTCGTTTGAGCATCCTAAGCGCCCGAAATGTCCGTTAACCCTTCCAATAATGAGAAAAAGTCTGCTAAGCGTCTAAAATGTCCGTTGGAGAGTTTAAAGTATTCGACAGCGAGCATCAGATGGCTAATCAGAGAGTCGGTATTGAGCCGGAAGGAGTGGTGATGCCCATTTTATGTTCCAGGTTAAGACGAATCTCTGCACCCATCCAAGTAAATCATTGACATTTTTGACCGGAATAGCATATAAATAAAATAATAAGTAGTAAGTAGTAAGTAGTAAGTAGTAAGTAGTAAGTAATAAGTAGTAAGGGTAAGTAGCAAGTAAACCTGGAAATCAGTCAGAATCCGGATTGAAGTCTATCTTGAAGAATGGAGAGATGGAAGATGGCAGATTTGAAATTGGCCGAGATCTTTGCATTGATCGCGCTGAATGCGCAGCGGAGCCTGGAGCTGACGCTTGCAAAAAAGGCGGCGCTTCGCTGCATGGCAGCCGCGGTAATTCTCGAGCTTCATCTGGAGGGGGAGCTACAGCATCCGGAGGCTCAATGTAGCTTGAAGCAGGATAGGGCTGGCGGACCGCAAGAATGGATCTACCGGAAGGCGGTGATAGAGCCCTTGGTGAACGGTAAGCGGGAGTTGAACCGGGAACTGCTCTGGTGGCTGCATCAGGCATCCCGTCTATCCAAGAGAAAGCTGGTTCGATTCGAACGAAGCATCGCTGATTCCCTTAAGGAGCGAGAGCTGCTGGAAGAGATTCCGCATCTGCTCGGCTGCGATTTGTACTTTCACTCTTCCGGTGTGTCGATTAAGGAGTATCGGAGCAACCTGGAGGAATACGCGAGGATTACGGAGTATTTGCGCGCCGATGTGCTGGAGGACGGGAGAGCGGCGGAGCAATCGGTGTGCTTGCTGTGGCTGCTGCGGGAAAGCGGCTGTATGCATGATTTATTTTCGCGAAATGAACTGGAGCAGGTTACCGGGAAAATGGTTAATCTGATGCAAAGCGATCCTTTGGCCAAAGTCATGTACCCGATCCGGATTCGCCGCGGCCTTGAAGCCGCAGCCAAGCAATTCCTGCAATTCAAAAAACATACCGTAGCGACGCAGACCGGCAGCGGGGTAAACTTTCTGTTCCCGATTCTTGAGCGTTCGCAGGCGGTATTCATTGATACGGAGGCGATGCTCTCCGGTCCTGAAACCCGTTTGAAGGACGTGCTGGCACGGCTTGAATCCAAGGGGCATCGGGTGCAGGTATTGCGTACCGGACAGAATCCGCTCCTTAAAATTGATAATCTGGTCTACGAAGCGATTCCGCACGCAATCTACGGAAGGGTGCCTATCCACGGGGTTCGTCTGCTTCCGAAGCACCCGGTTTAAAGGAGCGTACTCATGTCCAGACAACGTTCCATGGAAGCGATTCTGGCTTCCGAATATGTATCGATCGGCGAATTGACGCGGCTGACCGGGGCGAGATACAGTACGCTGAAATTTTACACGGAAGAAGGCATGCTGCCATTTGAGCAGGCCGAGGAGAACCTGACGCGAAGATACCTTAGAGAAGCTACGGTGGAGCTAATTTTCCGGATCAAGCAGTTGAAGGCCGACGGTCTGTCGATTCCGCAAATCAAGGCGGCGCTAAAGGAAGAGCAGTAGCGAACTTACGCCAAGATGAGACGACTAAAGGCGCTTCATGCCAAAACCGGTGCATAATTTAATTTAATTCATACTTGACAGGTGTGAATAATAGGTTTAATATATGGAAAAATCGTTTAGCACTCATTATCTTACAGCTAAGAAATAAAGCGACTAAGCAGCCGATCGGTTCACCGAAGGCTCTCGAGGGTTTCCCTGCATGGGAATCCTTCGGGAGCCTTTTGACGTTTGGCGGTCAGAGCAGAAAAGATACGAATCGAAGGTGAGGGAGGGTCATCGAAAAAAGCAGAGAGGTATGGGAGCAACTTGAGGAGGCGGATTGGCTGTTCCGAAAAATGGTCAGGAAGTTCGTCAAGGAACGGGACAAAGTGGAGGTGGAAGGCATTTCGCTTCCAGGCCTTCTGGTCCTGCAAAAAATGTGCCGGGAAGGGAAGCAGCGACTCGGCGATTTGGCGGAGGAGCTTGATTTTACATCAGGTGCTGTGACCGGATTGTGCGACAAATTGGAAAAGAAGGCTCTAGCCCAAAGGATCCGGAGCGGAGGTGACCGAAGGTCGGTCTGGCTGGACATTACGCCTAAAGGCAAGGAGTTCGTCCGACGAAATCGAAATGTCGGGCTGCACGGGATCACGCTCCTGTTTGCGGACATGACGGAAGCCGACCTGGCGGATATCCATCGTCTTTTTAAATTGCTTATTGAACGAATCGGGCAATACTCGGAAACGCTCAATCTGCTTGCGAAGGGCAACGCCAAACCGACGGATGAGGATGACAATCACAGGCAAGGAAAATATTTATCTTATTAAAGAGGAGCGATCAATTTTATGGGACATCCGACGATTTATCCTACAGGGGCAACGGTTTATAACCCGGACAAAGCATGGAGCGGGTACACCATTTTTCAGGCGGCCGATCTGGGTGCGTTGCTGATTGATATGAGCGGCAGGGAGGTTCACCTATGGAAAGGGCTGCGAGGCTTTCCGAACAAATTGCTTCCGGGCGGCTACGTGCTTGGGAGCACGGCCGAACGGGATCCGAAGCACGGCTTCCAGGATGAAGCTGATCTCGTCCAGGTCGATTGGGACGGGAACATTGTGTGGCAGTTCAACCGGCATGAATGGATTGAGGACCCTGGACACGAGCCGCAATGGATGGCCAGGGCGCATCATGATTACCAGCGCTCCGGCAATCCGGTAGGCTATTATGTCCTCGGCGCCGATCCGAAAACCGCTGAAGGCAATACGATCATCCTCGTCCATAAAAATGTGCATAATCCGAAAATATCCGATAAGCCCCTGCTGGATGATTCGATTCTGGAGGTGGATTGGGAAGGCAATATCGTCTGGGAATGGAACTGCCATGAGCATTTCGATGAGCTCGGCTTCGACGAGCAGGCCAAAAATGTGCTGTTCCGCGATCCAAACACACGGTATTTCGGCTCCGGGGCCGGGGACTGGATGCATATCAACTCGGTTTCCGTTCTTGGACCGAACCGGTTCTACGACGCCGGGGATGAACGGTTCCATCCCGATAACCTTATTTGGGACGGCAGAGAAACTAACATTATCGCGATCATCGACAAAAAAACCGGCAGCATCGTCTGGAAGCTTGGCCCTGACTATTCCGCTCCGGAGTACAGACATTTGGGCTGGATTATCGGTCAGCACCATGCTCACTTGATTCCTCGGGGACTGCCCGGGGAAGGCAATCTGCTCGTGTTCGACAACGGCGGATGGGCGGGGTATGGCTCGCCGAACCCGGCGTCTCCATTCGGACAGAAGAACGCGGTCCGCGACCATTCCCGCATCCTGGAGATCGATCCTTTGACGCTCGAAATCGTATGGCAATACACGCCGACCGAAGCCGGGTTCCTGGCCCCGCTGGATTCGTACCGCTTTTACAGCCCGTACATCAGCTCCGCGCAACGGCTTCCGAACGGTAACACGTTGATTACGGAAGGGGCGGACGGCCGGATATTCGAGGTGACACGGGAGCATGAGTTAGTCTGGGAGTATATTTCTCCTTACAAAAATAAGCGGAACACGAACATGGTGTATCGTGCGTACCGTGTTCCTTATGCTTGGGTTCCTCAGCTGCCGAAGCCAGTCGAGCAGGCGATCGAGCCGCTGGATGTAGCGAATTTCCGGGTTCCGGGAGCGGCAGGGAAGGGAGCGGAGTCCGTAGTCGTAGTTAACGGGACGTTCTCTTACGGAGATGGAGCCGCTTGTGTTGCCAGCATAGATGAAAGGCCCAACCAGGATTAGATTCTATAGGAATTGAAGGGAGAAGAAGCCATGCGGAATTTTATTCACAAAAACAAGAGAAGTTATTTGATTACTGCCTTTATTTCAATCCTTATCCTGATCGCCGTGCTGCCTGGCTGCGGGTCATTTGTCAGCGGAGGGGCCGCTGAGTCCGGAACTAAGGACCGGGCGGAGGCCGTCAAGCTGAACATCGCCGATATTTCCTCCAATCCGGTGCTTCGTGTCGCCAAAACAAAGGGCTTTTTCGAGAGAAATGGCATTGATGCGACGATCGTCAATTTTGCTACTCCGGCCGAAGGGATCAACTCGCTGTTTATCAAACAGGCGGATATCGGCTGGGGAGCTGATTTCCCGATTTTGAACGCGGTCAGCAAAGGGGAGTTTTCGATTGTCGCTTCGACCGGTACCTCGACGGATCGCAATGCTCTCAAGTGGCAGTTGTTCGTTCGGGATGAAATCAAGCAGGCCGGCGATTTGGAAGGCAAAAACCTGAGCTTTATGCGGGGGACGTTCCTTACTTATCTGTGGGATGTATTTTTGACCGAAAATGGTGTTGATCCGAAAAATGTCACGTTGACTGGTCAAGGCGGTTCTGATGAAGCGTATATCGCTCTGAAGAACGGCGAGGTCGATGCCGCCTGGGTAACGGGCGCAGTAATGCTGCAAAAGTTCGAGGAGATCGAAGGTGTACATGTGCTAACGGACATGGCGCAAACAAGCGTACGGATCGGCGGTCAGATCGTCGTCCCGGATAAGCTGATAGAGGAGCATCCCAAGATGGTTGCTAACTTCCTGAAGGCTGTAGATGAAGCGTCCCAATTTGCGAAGGAGAATCCGGATGAAGTGGCGGATATTTTGTACGACGAAGTCAAACAGCCGCGGGAAGCGACGTTGAAGGATTTGTCGGAAAGCAATTGGAACATTGATTTTACGCAGGATGCACTCGACAGTTTGAACCGTCAGAAAAAATATATGGTGGAGAACGGAATCATCCAGACGGACTTCGAGCTCGCGGACAAAATCAATCTTGAATTCTTGAAAGAAATACTTCCGGACCGGGTAACGGCCACCCCATAGAGAGGAGGAAACCGCATGTCATTGGCCCTTCAAAATCAGAAGGACTCGTTCGGAGCGAACCGGACAATTACGATTCAAGGCCTGAACAAAAGCTATGGCGAGCATTCCGGCGCTGCAGGCGGCCATATTCATTACATTATCAAGAATGTCGATCTGGTCATCCATGGCGGTGAATTTTTTGTACTGCTCGGTCCGAGCGGCTGCGGCAAATCGACACTGCTCAATATGATCGCCGGCTTTATTTCCAAAACGGATGGACGGCTCCGAATCGGAGACGCTGAAATCGACAAGCCCGGACGGGACCGGGCAGTCGTCTTCCAGCAGGCGGACTCCTCGCTTTTTCCCTGGCTGACGGTCCGGCAGAACGTTGAATTCGGTCTGAAGATGAAAAAGGTGCCCAAACGGGAACGCAGAGCTATATCGGATCAGTACATCGATCTTGTCGGACTAACGGGCCATGACGACAAACTGCCCAGAGCACTGTCAGGGGGAATGAAGCAGCGCGTCCAATTGGCCAGGGTACTGGCCAATGACCCGGAAATTCTGCTCATGGATGAACCGTTCGGTGCGCTGGATGCGATGACCCGTAGAACGATGCAGAAGGAACTCGTGCGGATCTGGAGTCAGACGAAGAAAACGGTCGTATTCGTGACGCATGATATCCAGGAAGCGATTTTGCTGGGCGGGCGGATCGGCATCATGTCGCAGGGCCCGTCCTCAAAGATTTCGCATATCTACGAGATTCCGCTGGATTATCCCCGGGATGTGTCGGCGGCGGAGTTTTACGAATACTACAAGCAAATTCAGGCGCATTTTGACGAGTAAGGGGAAAGAAGCTATGACGGTATGGTGGAAAAGAAAATGGGCTGGCCTGGTTCTGCTCTGGATTGTTGTTCTGGCAGCATGGCAAGGCGGCGCGCTGGTCTATGGACCGGAGGTGGTACCCAGTCCCCTGCAAACGATAAAGGGAGCGATTGAGCTGTTTAAAGACGGTTCATTGCAAAAATATATCGTCGTCAGCTTTGTCCGCGTTCTGAGCGGCTGGACACTCGGCAGTCTGATCGCCATTCCGCTCGGCATTATCATCGGCAAGGTGGACGCGATTCGCCATTTCGCCGAGCCGCTGTTGAACTTCATCCGATTTATCCCCCCAATCGCTTTTATCACGCTGTTTCTGGTCTGGTTTGGCATCGGAGAGCAGTCCAAGATCGCGCTCATTCTGTATGCGACTTTGTTTATCGTCATGATGAACACCTTGACAGGCGTTCTGTCCGTCGAGGAGGACAAAATCCGCTCCGCCCGCAGCATGGGCGCTTCGGAATGGCAAATCATCGTTCATGTGATTGTGCCGGCTACGGCGCCCTATATATTCACCGGAGTCCGGCTCGCGATGGGGACCTCCTATATGGCGATCGTCGGCGCAGAAATGATCGCCGCGAACGAAGGGGTCGGCTTCTTGATCTGGAATTCACGGCTGTTCTTCCGCACGGATTGGATTTTCGTCGGCTTGATTTCACTAGGCTTGATGGGCTTTATCACTGACCGATTGTTCGGCTGGTTCGGCAGTAAAGTATTATGGCGGTACGGAGTCGTTAGTTCGTCCACGATCAAACGGTAAACGCGGAGAGGGGCAGCAGCGTGCTGCTCCTTTTTCGTCAAATGAAAAACCGCCTGTAATTAGGCGGTCTACCTTGAACTATCGTTACCCGTTAACGGATTCGCTGTTAGATACCGGGAAGTGATTCTCAATCCGGTTTATATCCTCTTGGTCTAATTCCCAGCCGAGAGCATTCAGATTATCAACGATGTGTTCCTTGCTCGCAGCTTTAGGGATCGTAACTAATCCTTGCTGTCTTAACACCCAGTTGATCGCCACTTGATAGGCTGTCTTGCCGTACTTGGCTCCTATGGTGTCCAATGTGCTTCTCTCTGGTGTGCCCGCTTCAGGGAATCCCTTCCCGCCAAATACATGAGGAGCAAATCCAAAGGGCGAATATCCCATAATGGTTATTCCGTTCTCTTTTGCAAAGGGTATAATCTGATTCTCTATGTTTCTATCGTTTAAGTGGTAGGGCAGTTGATTGCATACCAAGGGTACATTTCCAAGATGATGCTGGGCTTCTTGCATTAATGGAATGGAAAAGTTGCTCACACCTACATATTTGACTAGTCCCTTGCTGACTAATTCAGCCATGGCTCCCATGGTCTCCGAAACCTCATATTGTTCGCTTGGCCAATGTTGCAGATATAGATCGATGCGGTCTGTTCTTAAACGTTCCAAGCTTGCCTCTGCTGCTCTAAGCACACCTTTGTAAGAACAATTTTTAGCAGACACTTTAGTTACAAGGAAAACATCATTTCTGATATCATGGATGGCTTGACCAACCACCTGCTCAGATCCGCCCCCCGCATACTCTTCAGCCGTGTCGATCAGTGTCAATCCCTTTTCAATCCCAAAACGCAAAGCCTCTATTTCGTCTTTCTCTTGCTGCTTATCTTCGCCAAATTTCCAGGTTCCTTGGCCAATAGCCGGAATGCTTACTTCTGTGTTGCCCAGCTTACGATATAGCATCTACATCATCTCCTGAGAACAAGATTAATAGCTTATCCATATGCTAACACTTAACGTTATCGAAAGGAAATAATCTAGTCCCAGTCCGAGTATTAAAGATATTCGCATTTGAATTGCGAAAATTCCGCCAAAGAACCTTCCCCATAAGCATATAAACCGATGAGCACGCCTGTGAATCCTCCAGCAACCTCAGAGGAAAGGTATCTGGTTTGTGCCGTACCCAGGGAGATATCCTTGCCGTCTTGGCGAAGGAGGAAGCTATAGCGCTCATGACTGGACCGTATAATCAGCGTAGCCCGGTCCCCGCTCCCCAGGCCGACTTCATGCTCAATGGACTTGATATCGCCGATATTCAGCCGCTCGATCACCTTATATCCATTCTCGTCTTTGCGTACAGCCAAATCATAATGATGATTCTCATCCATATAGAGTGTAATGCCGGCCTCGCCGCTTGTAAGCTGGACATCGCAGCTGATCTCAGCGTTGAAGTCCTTTTGGCGGAGACCAATAAATGTTGGGGATGCCGGAGTATCCAGCGATACGTCGGTCCCTTTGAGCCGCAGCCTATCGGACTCAAGCAGATAATTCTCTGCGGCAGGATGACGGAGATAGCACCAATCCAGATTCCAAGCCGTATTCTCGAAAGTAAAGGTCTTTTTCTCCTGCTGGATGATGTGACTTGGGATTCGATCGGTCTCAACACTTGACAGCGTAGTCCCGTTATGTCCTGCCGTAAACCAGCCGTCCTCGCCAAAAGTAACCGGCGTAAGGAAAACTTCCCGGCCCAGGTGATGGTAGGTAAGCCATCGGCCGGTTTGACGGAAGCCCAGATGGAGCATCCACCAATTCCCCTCGTGATCTTGAATAAGATCGCCATGGCCCACACCCTGCAGTTCATAACCGCCCAGGTTGCGATTGGTCAATACGGGATTGTTCGGATAGGCTTCGAATGGACCCGAGACAGCTTCTCCCCGGGCATAAACGACCATATGGCCATATTCCGTCCCGCCTTCAGCCGCCATGAGGTAATACCGGCCATTTATTTTATACATATGAGGGCTTTCCAGGTATCGTCCGCCCGTCCCTTGCCAGATCGAACGGCTTGGCGACAGCTTGCCGCCCGTCTTAATATCAATCTCGCACTGCACAACACCGCCAATCCCGTTGTCGTCCGTTCCGTTGCTCATAAAGAAGACCTTGTCATCTTCAAAATACAAGTCGGGATCGATTCCTCCTTGATCCACATAAATCGCTTCAGACCATTCCCCGTAAATATCGTCCGTCCAAACATAGAAATTTTGATGCGTAGTGTCGTTGGTTGTGGTCATATAGAAGCGCCCGTTGTGGTGACGGATCGTCGGAGCGAATACTCCGCCCGAGCTACCCACCTCACGAAGCTGAATCTGGCTCTCTCTCGTTAGACAATGACCGATTTGCTTCCAGTTAATCAGGTCCTTGCTCTCAAATATCGGAACGCCCGGAAAATACTGAAACGAACTGCAAACCAGGTAATAGGTATCGTCTGCTTTACAAACGCTGGGGTCCGGATAGAAGCCTTTGATCACCGGGTTATTGTACTTCATCATATCCACCTCTTTTATGAATTCATGTATATAGAAATTTAATGGGGTAGTCCCTATAGAAGATGAACAAAATGCAATTCATATATTCATCTTGTATAAGGAGATTAAACAACATTGGCTTAAGGCATGCAATGAGATAAGCTAGCTGGTTCCTGATAAATCTTTTAGATTAACATATATGTGATTTCAATGGACGAGGACAGGAGATGAGAGAGATCATTAAAGCGAACGGGGAACCGAAGTAGATGAGTCTCTTCCCTTTTATAATCCACTCTAATCATAATAGGACGTATTAATTATTGCATTTTATTTAAATATGACATACTATATAACCATTAACTTTCCAATTTATGAAGATGGAGAGGAGGAGCAGGCAATACTGCTGCGAGCAAGCGGCACAAATCCGGAAACGGAGGGATTTATATCAAGCTGACATCACGCCAGTTGGAAATTGTGAAAATCGTGAAAAAACATGCCCCCATCACCGGTGAGCAGATCGCGGAAATGCTGAATTTGACGCGTCCGACGATTCGTTCGGACCTATCGGTTCTGGTGATGCTCGATTATATCGATGCCAAGCCGAAGGTAGGGTATTTTCTGGGTCAAAGAGCCCAGACAGAAAACGGAAACATGCAGCATTTGCTGGAAATGAAGGTTGGCGACGTTCATGGCGTACCGGTAATCGTTCGTGAAACAACAACAATTCAGGAAGCGGTGGTGACGCTGTTTCTTGAAAATGTCGGACACCTGATCGTGACGGATGAGGGCGGCCTGCTCTCGGGGATTGTCTCGCGCAAGGATCTGCTGAAAGTTACGCTCGGGAATGCCTCGGCATCGACGATGCCGGTGAGCTTTATTATGACGCGGAAGGCCAACATGATTACGGTTCTGCCTGATGACACGGTGCTGGAGGCCGCCCGGAAAATCATCGCTTACCAGATTGACAGCTTGCCTGTCGTGGTCCCGGCGCCAAGCGGCATAGAAGGGGAATGGAAGGTCGTAGGGCGGATCTCCAAGACGAATATCATTAAAATGCTGCTCGGAATAGTAGCAGAGAATTAACGGGAGGAATGGGATGAACCCGGAACAGGCTCACTTCATAGTAATTTGCTCGGACTCGGTCGGTGAGACTGCGGAAGCGGTCGTACGGGCTACACTTCGACAGTTCGAGTCGCCGAATACGGAAATCAAGCGGGTTATGAACGTCCGCACGGAAGACGAAATCAGCGCCGTGATGGATGAAGTACATCAGCGCGGCGGCTTCGTCGCCTACACGCTTGTCCAGCCGGAGCTCAGAGAAGCAATTCGGGAAGAAGCGGTCAGGCTGAATGTTCGAGCCGTCGACATTATGGGGCCGATGATGCAGGCGTTTATTGACACGTTTAAGGATACGCCGAAGCGGCTGCCAGGTTTGCTGCATCGACTGGACGAGGATTATTTTCGTCGGGTGGAAGCGGTGGAATTTGCGGTCAACAATGATGACGGCAAAGACGTGGGAGCGATTCTGAAAGCTGATCTCGTCCTGCTGGGGGTCTCCAGGGTATCGAAGACGCCGCTGTCGATTTTTTTGGCGCATAAAGGATTCAAGACGATGAATTATCCTGTCGTTCCCGAACTGGCCCCCCCGACGCAACTCAGGGAGGTCTGCAGCTCGAAGCTCGTCGGATTGACAATCGATGCGGAGCAGCTGGTCAATATCCGGGCCGAGCGGCTCAAGTCGCTGGGCCTGCCTGACCAGGCTCACTACGCTTCATTGGATCGGGTGCGGCAGGAGCTCGCCTACGCGTTAGACCTGTACGAATCGCTGGGCTGTCCCATTATAGACATCACAGGAAAGGCGATCGAGGAGACGGCCGTATTTGTTATGAAGCAAATCAGACAAAGATAAATTGGAGGGAGAACGATGGAACGCCATATTGCTATGGAATTAGCGCGAATCACGGAGGCAGCCGCACTGGAGGCAGCCTGCTGGACGGGAAGAGGCGACAAACACAGCGCAGACGAAGCAGCAACGATGACTATTCGGAGAATGTTTCATTCCGTAGACATGGACGGGACCGTCGTGATTGGCGAAGGGGAGATGGATGAGGCGCCGATGCTGTATATCGGAGAAAAGGTCGGCAGCCGTCGTGGCCCGAAAATTGATATTGCCGTCGATCCGCTGGAAGGAACCGAGACGGTGGCAAATGGGCTGAACAACGCGATTTCCGTAATCGCCGCCGCTCCGGAAGGAAATCTGCTCCATGCGCCGGATATGTACATGGCGAAGCTGGCGGTTGGGCCGGGGCTGGCCGGGCGACTCTCGCTGAACGACCACATCAGCGTTACACTGGCCAAAGCGTCAGAAATTTTACAGAAGCAGCTATCCGAAATGACCGTGTCGATCCTGGATCGGCTGCGCCATCGGGAGATGATCTCCGCTTTGCGCGACGCGGGAGTGCGGATCAAACTGCTTGGGCACGGCGACGTGATGGGAGCCATCGAAGCTGCGGTGGAGAGCGAAGTGGATATGTATGTTGGCTCCGGGGGAGCTCCGGAAGGCGTACTGGCCGCGGCGGCGCTGAAATGCCTTGGCGGAGAAATGCAAGGGCGATTGATTCCGGATACGACCGAGGAGTATGAACGGTGCATAGGGATGGGCATGAAGGATCCGCTGAAGCTGCTCACGATGGACGATATGGTGGGACAGGGGAACGTGCTGTTCGTCGCAACCGGCGTAACGCAGGGCGATTTGCTGAACGGAGTGCGCTATTTGTCGAACCGAAGGGCCGAAACCCATTCGGTCATAATGCACTCCTTGAACAGAACAGTGAGCTATTTGCGCACGATTCATCATTTGAGCGGGGCGAAGATCGGGAACATAGCTGAAGCGGCGATGTGATCGAAATAACAGTCCTAGAGAAAACTCCCTTATTGCAGGCGGTTTGCTAATGCAGACCGTCTCCAGCAAGGGAGTTTTTTATTTATAGCGAGTCCGATCACCATACCTAATTTTTGCCTCAGCCGGAGTATGCTTCAACCGCCATGAGGTAATACCGGCCATTTATTTTATATGGGATAAGCTTGATGGTTCCTGTTAAATCTTATAAATTATATAAGTTGAACTATAAAACTACGTAGAAAGGGCATGAGTGTGAGGTGTGCTGAAGTGAAAGCTTTCTGCAAGAAAGCTGCTTCGGGAGCATATGCTTGTAAGCGTTCGCCTTTGTGAGTGGATTTCTACCTTATAATAACTTAGTTCAATTAGAGAAATCCGCGAATAACAGCGATCGTAAGCACACTTCACACGTCGCCCCCAGAACGTAAAATTTAAGTAAGTAGTTCAACTTATATAATATATATGTGATTTCAAGGAACGAGGACAGGAGATGAGGGTGATCATTAAAGCGAACGGGGAACCGAAGTATATCGCGTTATACGAAGCGTTGGCTAGTGAAGTCAGGTGGAGCATCATGGGTCTCCTTGCCGATACCGAGTTGAATGTGAAGGATATCGCAGACCGCTTAGAACTTAGCCCTTCCATTGTTACTATGCACGTTCGAAAGCTCGAACAAGCCGGGCTTATTGGAAGCCGCAGGGTTCGGCTCAATGGGGGGACACACAAAATGTGTTTTCTCAAAGAAAAATTGATCGAGATTGAGCTGCCTTCTACCCAAAGAACTGTCCAGATCAGAGAGCAGCCTATTTCAGTCGGCCACTACACCGCATTCGAAGTCCATCCTACTTGCGGGCTCGGCACGCTCGAGAAGGAAATCGGCGTGTGGGATGATCCCCGGTATTTTCTCGATCCCGAACGCGTCCATGCGGCTATTCTATGGTTCGGCTGGGGATATGTTGAATACAAAATACCGAACTATCTGCTTGCCGACCAGACGGCGGACGCCATCGAAATCTCTATGGAGATTGCTTCGGAAGCCCCTGGCTTAAGAGACTATTGGCCTTCGGATATCGAGTTTATATTTAACGGCCTCTCCCTTGGCACATGGACTAGTCCTGCTGATTTCGGAAGAGCCGCACGGGGCAGGCTTACGCCGGAGTGGTGGCATCGGAATGTGAATCAATACGGGTTATTGAAGACGATCCGTATTGATGCATCGGGCACATTTATGGATGGCGAAGAGATGTCGGGGGTGACCCTTGCGGATCTCAAGCTGCGGGATCCGTTCTGGACTCTTCGATTCGCAGTAGACGAGCATGCCGTTAACGTAGGGGGATTGACGCTCTATGGCGCCGGATTTGGCAATCATGATCAAGATATTGTAGTCCGCGTGTACCTTAATGATAATGATTAGTTCCGGGATGTGAGGGTGTCCCAAAACCAACATAGATGACGGGTTGGTTTTGGGACACCCTCACCCTCTTCACCAGAATATAAAAGACAAGTGAAGAATTATAGTGCAGGAAAGGCATTAAAAATGCTGACGTGGGAGCTTATGTGACGATTATAGTGCAGAAAGGCATTAAAAATGCTGATGTGGGAGCATATGTGGCGATTATAGTGCAGAAAGGCATTAAAAATGCTGATGTGGGCGTTCGTGCGTGGGTCTCGTGAGGCCATGATATTGCAGAATGTCACTAAAGCTTTGAGGCTTGCCAAAACCAGCTAAGTTTGGAGGTCGGGTGGATTTCCCTCGCTCCTCGATTTGATCTAGAAAGCCGTAGTAGACGCAAAGAAACCAAGGATTCAAGCGAGAGAAGGCCGCTTAGCTCCTTGGTTTCTATGTGAGCTTAAAAGAATCGATAGAGGCGTACTCCGTGAGGCGGAATACTGGCCTGCAGCGCGCCGGAGGCAAGCTCGGCAGGCGTGCTGCTCCACAGCTCGGTGCCTGTAATGGCATCGGGCAGGCCAGATTCAAGCTGATTCATGGGCAGATCCAGCTGCAGCGGGCTCTCGCCGGTGTTGAATGCAGCAACGTAGCGGGAGCCATCGGCGTGCTCGGCTGTCCAGACGATAAGATCCCCTTGGCGGAGCGCTTCCTTGGCTCCGCGACTCTCCCGGTGCATGCGCAGCACCTCGCGGTTGGTAAGCAGCGATAGTGTCCAGTCGTCGCAGTCTCTTAGTTCGCCGCCAAAGATCAGCGGCGAGCGGAAGATGCTCCAGAGCGACATCATCGTCAGCTGCTCATCGCGCGTGAACCGGGTCCAGCGGTCGGCACCTCCGCCATCCACAGAGCGGATGCCGATGTGACCGAGCGGCAGCATGTCGCAGTCCGGCCAGCAGCCTGGCTCAGGTACGCCCTGCCAAGCCTGGCAGCGGTCGAACATATCGAGCAAGAGCGGCCATTGATCCCAGAAGTCGTCCGTAACCCGCCACATGTTGGCATGCTCGGCGAAGAACGCCGCGTATTCCACCGGGGCGGGACCGGGGGACAAGCTCAGCACCATAGGTCTTCCGCAGCGCTCGATCGCTTGAGAGATCAGGGCGATTTCCGGCTGATGGGTGTCGTACAGTCTGGAAGCCGCGATATCGTCTACTTTTACCAGATCAACGCCCCACTCGGCATAAAGCTCAAAGAGAGAATCGTAATAGGCCTCCGCCCCTTCCTTCGAGGCATCCACGCCATACATATCCGTATTCCATGGACAGATCGAATTCGTATGGGAGATATCGCGTGCTGTCGCGGTTGACCCCAGAATTGCTGTGCCCGCGTGGGCGGCCTGCCGGGGGATGCCGCGCATGATATGAATGCCGAATTTTAGACCCAGGCTGTGCACATAATCGGCTAACGGCTTGAAGCCTTGACCGCCTGCTGCGGAGGGGAACCGGTTCTCAGCCGGCATGAGCCGGGAGTACTCGTCCATGATGAGCGGAACAAACGGCCGATATTGGGAGGAGTTGGCATAGGGCTCATACCACTGAATATCAACGGTAATGTAGCTCCAACCGAATGCCTTGAGATGCTTCGCCATGTATTCCGCGTTGCCCCGAATTTCGTCTTCTGTGACGGCCGCGCCGTAGCAGTCCCAGCTGTTCCAACCGAGCGGCGGAGTAGGCGCTGTAAGCTTATGATTCATAGTTGATTAGTCTCCTTTACTATTGAATTATTGCTCTGTTATGCTCATCATAATAAAGGAGAATTTCAATATCTACAGTAATCTTAGGCGAATAGTAGCAAAATATTGCGGTCAATCAAAGAACAGCTTGCGATACACAAGGCTCTCATCTCCGCGGCGGAATTCTCCAGGCGTAAGCCCGGTCAAGCCGCGAAATGCTTTGATAAAATAGCTGCCGCTAGAGTAACCGACCTGCTCGGCGATGCTCTCAATACTAAGTCCGGTTCCCCGGAGCAGCTCCATGGCCTTCTCTGTACGGATCCGGGTCAAATAAGCGCCGGGTGTCAGGCCCGTGGCGGCCGAAAACCGGCGGATCAGGTGGTATTTAGACAGGGAGACCTGCTCGGCAAGCTGATCGATACTGATCATCCTGGAATAGTTCAGTTCAATAAATTCAGCGGCTCGCCTTACATTCTCCGGCCAAGTTTCCCTGTCCCGCAGTGTGGTGACCTGCATTCTAGCCAGTTCTGTCATGAACTGATAGACGCAGGAAGACGCGGCCAGGGGGTCGTTGATTCTGCCTGCCCCGGCATCGACCACAATCATTCTTGACAGCCGGACCGGTGCGCTGTCCAACGGCAGATATGGCACTTCCCCTGCTTCGCGCAGGAATTTGCGCCAATGGGGCAGAATCAGATTGGGCCGGAACAGCAGGAACAGAAACTCCCAGGGCTCCCGGGATTCAGGATGATAATAATAGCGGTGGGGTCCTGGAATTTCAGCGAGAATAGCTTGTCCGGCGGTGACGCGGTGAGTCCGGTTCCCCGACTCATATATTCCTTCACCGGAGATTGTGTACTGGAACAGCAAGAGGGGACCATCGGTCCGCTCCAGTCCGTCCCACCGGTAAGAAGGGCTCGTAATCACATCATAGCCGGCTGCAAATAGAACGCACAGCTGGAGCTCCTTATCCTCAGCGAACCGAAACCCGTAGGTGCCTCTAGGGATGTCCATCGATGCCCTCCTTCCTTAAAATGAAGTTAACTCAATAGTGAGCGTGATTAGAAGCTTGAATTGAACTCAACTTATTGATTTATAATGAATCCAGCCAATCCCCAATCGTCTCGACAATAATATCCTGCTGCTCTACCGCGCTAATGGCGGCTTGTTGATCGCCCTTTTGCGGGCCATACATGCCGAACTGGGCGTGGTTGCCTCCCGTGATCTCGCGCAGAACGGCATTTGGCGTAAGCAGAGGCCGGGTAGCATGGATTTTCTCAACGGTGGTCAGTCCGTCAAGCTCGCCATAAATACTGAGAATCGGTAGCGCCATATCCGAAAAATCATTCGAATCCGCAGGATAGGATCCCAGGAAGAACAAACCGTCTAATTGCTCCTCATGCTTGTATGCATAGCTGGCAGCGGCAACACCTCCAAGGGAATGGCCTCCGATATACCAGGATTTGACCTCGGGGTGCGCCTCGCGGATCTCATCCGCCTTGTTCACATCGAAGAAAGCAAAGTTCAGCAGGACGTTAGGGATGATAACGGTGTAGCCCCTTTGAGCTAAACCCTGGCCGATATAGCTGTAAGCCTCGGGTTCTACCTTGGCGCCCGGGTACAGAATCAGGCCGGTCTCGGCCACCCCTTGATCCGGGGTGAAAATAACCCAATCCTCCCCCAGCTGGATGTTCTCTTCTCCAACCCGTGCAACCATTTCTGCCGAAGCCGAATAGGTCTGCTGGGACCAGATATAGAAGCAGGCTCCACCGATAATCAGCAGCCCGGCTAGGCTGAGCAGCAGGATTTTGACAGGCTTGAATTTATTACGCTTCATATGCAGTTCATCCTCATAACTTGATAGATAAGTTTAAAGTAAGTTTTTCACATCATTTATAGGGCGAAAATGACGTCTGAGGTGCTTTGTTGGCCGCTTTGCGGTTCCAGTACAGATTAAGCGCCGCCCTGGCGCAAAGCACAGCGACCACAAGGAACAGGAGCGCCCACACCATGGCCGGAACTCCGGTTAATGCTGCGAGATTGGCGGCGTCTCCGGCTGATCCGGGACGGCTGATGGCGAGCAGAAGCAGCGTGAGAGGGGCCATCACCGATTCCTCAAGACATAGAAACGCCAGCAGCAGGTAGTAAAAGCTGCGAATCCGGCCGCCGATCACAAGAAACAGCAAATTTAACGCGATAAAGATCAGCAGCCAGATCAAGCCGTACCCATTTCGCACAAATAGCAGTCCAGAGACGAGCGCGAGCGCGGTAATAATCATCAGACCCTGTCCCTGTTTCTGTCTGGAATAGCTGTAGAACAGGGCAACAGCAAACAATGAAGCGGTGATATAGCCCGCCAGTGATACGATGAGCTGACTCCAACCGGAGGTGATGACGGAATAAGTCACTCCGCTGTGATCCGGATAGAGCTCGATGCGAAGCACTCTGCCCGACACCAGTAAGGTTGCGATCGCATGACCGAATTCATGAATCATTGTATCCAGCATCCGGAACCAGCTCGAGAACGGAATCAGTCTGGTCAGAAAAGCAGCGCCGAGAAGATAGAGTAACGCTTTAAGCCATTTATTCATTGAAAAAATCCCTCCCTGCAAGCATGCCTGCCAGCTTTCATTATAAGTGAGTTCAACGCCGTTGAAAAATGCCCGTAAAAAGCGAACAAACTTTCGATTTTTTACTATAATCAATGCTATAATGGATGGGTGATGGAGGTTTACGGGATATGAAGGATAACCACGATGGGCAATCATTTCGCCAACTGAATAATATACGCATCAATGGCTCTGAAGATTCAACGGTGCGAAGGGTTCGGGAGCAATCGCTGGTGTTTGCCGAATTTGCCGAGCAGGTGGTTAATTCACCCTCCGGCCCGGCCAGTCATGTCGTGGCTCCTGAGGCAGGAGCACGCGAGCTTGATTGGGAACGCAGCTTTCGTTACTTGTCCCGGGAGCAGCAATTTGTGGAGACCGCGCGCGAGCTGGTCTGGGAGACGGCGGAGGCAGCGGTATTTGTGCCTTTTCAGAACTACTGGCCGACCTATGAGCAAATGAATCCGCAGCAAAAGCGGTGGTACCTGTACTGGCGCGGTGAGGTGAGAGCGGAGCGTTATCCCGATACGGACCTGTCTTATCTGTTCGTCTATCTGTATGAGCTGATTCACGGATTTGGCTGGAGCGTGCCGGCACAGGGAGCCGAGCTGATGAGAAGGGTATGGGCGGGCTATCGGGAACGGTATCCGAAGCTGGACGGTTATATTCGGGAATGGATGTATGATTTTGCCGTGGTATTCAGGCTGGAGCAGCCCGATCTGGGCAGGATGAAGAAGATTCCGCGCACATTATCTCCCGAGGTGCAGGAGCTGGAATGGAAGCGGAGACTGCTGGCGGAGCCGATCGATTTGAACTGGGAGCTGCTGCGTCCCTTGATTGATTATGAGGTGGAGAAGAGCAAATTTTACACCAAGGAAGGCCGCAAGGAGATTAGTCATTTTGCCCCGAAGGTTGTAGCGCTTGTGGATGGCTTGGTACGGAAACGTACTGGAAAAAGACTGCTTGAGCTCTATCTTCCTCCTGAGAAAAAGGTGCAGCGATTCCTGTTCCGCAGTGCGGTCTATGATCATGAGATGTACGGACGCACGACAGTGGTTGTTACGCAATCGATAAGCGGTCATCTGCCGCTGCGCCGCTTCTTGACCCAATTGGTGCGGCTGACGGAGAACAAGCTGAGGGAGCTGACCGGAGTTAAAGGGAAACTGAGGGGCGTCGAGGTTGACGCGGACATCGAACGGCTGGTCACAAGATACCTGGAGCAGGAGTTTGAACGCAGAAGGGCCGAGAAGCTGAGGGAGCAAGCGCCGAAGGTCAAGCTGAATACCGCCAAGCTGCGGAAGCTCCAGCAGGAATCGGACGAGGTTCGGGAGCTGCTGCTCAGTGATGATCCGGGTCGGGCTCCGGATCCGACAGTTATGGGTGAGGCAGCCCGCCCGAGGACGGCAGCTACGACCGAGCGAACGCTGGATTCTTCTATAAAAAGTAACAGCAGAAAGCCGGGAGCAGGAAAAGCTGGTCTTAACGGATGGCTGCAGCCCGAGTTCGACTTTGAGCAAAGCTGGGCTGTGGAGGAAGAAGGGAAGAAAGAGAAGGAGCAGCATGCTTGGGAGCAGGGTGATCTTTTTGAAGAGACAAGCCGGGCGCCCGAAGAGGTTGGGAGGGGAATTCATGAGGAGCTCGCGTCTTCTTCGGCACAGGGGCAAGAGCAGCCTTTCTCAGAAGTAAGCGGCAATGGGATAGATGTAGCCGGAGTCTGGACTGGTACAGATTTGGATTTGGCAAAGCCGGAAGCTGGATTGCAGATGCTGCTGCAGGAGCCTGAAGGTTTGATGGGGAGTCCGAATCCGATTCCCGAGGAATGGAAAAGCTTATTGTCGCTGCTAACATCAACTCAGCGGGAGATGCTGCTGGTGATGGTGGAGGGTGCGGATGCCGCGGCGCAGTTTGCGATTGCCGAGCAGGCAGGCTCGATGCCGGAGCTGCTGCATGATGAGATCAACGAGCTGGCGATGGAAGCGATCGGCGACCTGCTCATCGACGGAGGCAGCGTGCTGGAGGAATACGCCGGGGATTTGGGCGAATGGCTAAAGAGATAATCAGGTTGAGGTGATACGATGAAACAGATGTCAATTCCAAAGCGGCTGACAACCGCGCTGGTCAATTCCTTGACGGCAGGCGTTGTGCCGCGGGTCGGTCTGGAGCATATTGCGGTGGGCCGCAAGCCGGAGGTGGCTTCCATGCTTCAGGATCTGGAGAATATTGCCGAGGGCGGGGCCGCATTTAGGATTATTAGCGGAAGATACGGCAGCGGAAAAAGCTTCCTTCTCCAAATGCTCCGCAATTACGCGATGGATCGTGAATTCGTCGTCTGCGATGCCGATCTCTCCCCGGAGCGGCGTCTTGTCGGCACGAAGGGTCAGGGGCTGGCGACTTACCGGGAGCTGATCGGCCACTTGTCGACCCGGACACGTCCGGACGGGGGAGCGCTTGAGCCGATGCTGCAGCGATGGATCGCCGGGCTTCAGCAGGAGCTGATGCAAGCCGGAGGTCTTCGCCCCGGCGACCCGCAGCTGCTGGAGTCTGTTGAGCTGCGCATTTATGAGGTGGCAGGGGAGATGCAGAGTCTGGTGCATGGGTTTGATTTTGCCAAGGTGCTGTCGGCTTACTGGACGGGCTACAAGCTCGGCGAGGAGGAGCGGAAAGCATCGGCCCTTCGCTGGCTGCGCGGGGAAATTCCGACCAAGACGGAGGCGCGCAAGGAATTGGGTGTCGGCGTCATCATTGACGATGACAACTGGTACGACTATATGAAGCTGTGGGCCGAGTTTGCGGTGCGGATCGGTTATAAAGGATTGCTGCTGTTCATCGACGAGGGCGTCAATTTGTATAAAATTACGAACAGTGTCTCCCGCCAGAGCAATTACGAGAAGCTGCTCACCATGTTCAATGACACGATGCAGGGCAAAGCAGAGCATCTGGGTATCTATCTCGGCGGCACTCCGCAGTTCGTGGAGGACAGCAGGCGCGGCTTGTTCAGCTATGATGCGCTGCGGACGCGGCTGATGGACGGAAGATACAGCAGCGGCGCCTATCGGACATATACATCGCCGATCCTGCGGCTCGATATGCTGTCGCACGAAGAGATTATGGTGCTCCTGCAGCGGCTGCGCGGCATCCATGCCATGCATTTCGGATATGAGCCGCAGCTTCGGGATGAACAGCTTATTGCGTTCATGCAGGCAGCCGTCAACCGGCTCGGAGCGGACGAGCTGTTGACGACCCGGGAGGTTGTGCGGGACTTCATGGATGTGCTGCATATGCTGCACCAGCACCAGGAGCTGACCTTCGAAGCATTAATGGGCGAGCGAGAGCTGGCGCAGGCCGCCGGAGGCGGAAGGAAGGGTGCGGCAGGCGGCTCGCGGACGGCGAGTGCGGGGGACTCGTGGTTGAATAGTGCAGATGAAGCGGGTAGTGCAGGTCGATTAAGCAGTGTGGGCGGACTGGGCATTGAAGGTGGATCAAGCAGTTCAGGTGGATCAAGCAGCGAAGGTGGATCAAGCAGCGAAGGTGGATTAAGCAGTGAGGGGCAATTAAGCAGTACAGGCGGGCAGAACCATGAAGCAGGGCGTCTGGCGCGATCCGGAGGAGCCGAAAGAAGCGGAGAAGATCGGGCGGACCGGGTGCGGGACGACCTGGACGATCTGCTCGCGGAGTTCGAGCTATGAATGGGCGGGAGGCATTTGCAAGGCTGGCGCCGTTCATTCAGGAATATATGTACCGCAAGCAATGGTCCGAGCTGCGGGAGGCGCAGGTGGAGGCTTGCCGGGTGCTGTTGGATACGCCGCATCATCTGCTGATCGCTTCAGGCACCGCCTCCGGCAAGACGGAGGCGGCGTTCTTTCCGGCTCTGACGGAGCTGTTTGAGCGGCCTTCTTCCTCAGTCGGTATTCTGTACATCGGCCCGTTGAAGGCCTTGATTAATGATCAGTTCGAGCGGATCAAGGAACTGCTGCGGGAGGGCGAGGTGCCGGTCTGGCATTGGCACGGGGATGTGGCCCAGGCCGAGAAAACCAAGCTGATGCAGCGTCCCTGCGGCGTGCTGCAGATTACGCCTGAATCGCTGGAGGGCCTGCTGATGAACCGGCCGAATGCGATTCCGGCGTTGTTCCATGATCTGCGCTACATTATGATCGACGAGGTTCATGCCTTCATGGGCGCAGATCGGGGCATTCAGGTGCAGAGCCAGCTCAGCAGGCTGGAGCGGATGGCTTCTTGCACGCCGCGGCGGATCGGCTTGTCCGCGACCCTCAGCGATTATGATACGGCTGCCCATTGGCTGAGCGGCGGAAGCTGTCAGGCGGTTGAGGTCGTATCCCCGCAGGGGGGGCGGAAGCTGAAGTTGTCGGTGGAGCATTTTTCGTTCCCCGATCCGCGCGATGAGCGGGAAGCCGAGCATCTGGAGCTGGCGAAGCAGAATTATTACAATTTTATCTATGACCATACGAATACGAAAAAAGCGCTCGTCTTCACCAACAGCCGTTCCGACGCGGAGCTGACGACGCTGGAGCTGCGGCGCATCGCGGCCAAACGCCAGGAGCGCGATGTGTTTCATGTGCATCACGGGAGTATTTCCGCGATGCTGCGGGAGGAGACCGAGGCCGCGCTGCGCACGGGCCCCGGTCCGGCAGTGGCCGCTGCGACGGTGACGCTGGAGCTCGGCATCGATCTCGGCGAGCTGGAGCGCGTGGTGCAGCTCGGCGCGCCGTACAGCTGCTCGAGCTTCGTGCAGCGGCTGGGGCGGTCCGGACGCCGGGGCGATGCGGCGTCCGAGATGATGTTCCTCTGCGCGGAGGAGGAAGACGAGACTGCGCAATTGCCAGCCCGCATGCCATGGATGCTGCTGCGGGCAATTGCCGTCATCGAGCTCTATATCCGCGAGAGATGGGTAGAGCCGCCTTCGCTGCGCAAGAAGCCGATGGGCGTGCTCTATCACCAGACGATGAGCACGCTCAAAAGCATCGGCGAAGCCGAGCCCGCCGAGCTGGCGCGGGCGGTGTTGACCCTGCCGGCTTTCCGCGGCGTCGAGCCTGAGGAATACCGGAAGCTGCTGCAATATTTGCTGGCGACCGATCATATCCAGCAGACGGAGGAAGGCACGCTGATCATCGGGCTCGGCGGAGAGAAGATCGTGAACAATTTCCGCTTCTATGCGGTGTTCAAGGATGATGAAGAGCATGTTGTGTACGACGGCTCCGAGGAAATCGGCAGTATCACGACCGTGCCGCCGCCGGGCTATTGCTTCACCTTGGCCGGGAAGCTGTGGAAGGTCGAGGAGGTCGACAACAAGCACAAAGCAGTGTACGTGAAATCTTCACGAGGCAAGGTGGACACGCTGTGGGTTGGCGGCGGCGGGGATATTCATACCCGGGTGCTGCAGAAGATGCGGCAGGTGCTGGAGGAGTATACGCTGTATCCTTATCTGGCACCCGGCGCGGTGAACCGGCTGGAGCGTGCACGGCGGCTGGCTCGGGAGAGCGGACTGCTCACCAGTCCGGTTATTCCAGCGGGCGGGGATTCGCTGTTCATTTTGCCATGGGCAGGAAGCAAGCAATTCCGTACTCTAGAACGGCTACTGAAAAATAATCTCCACAGCTCCATGGGTCTGCGGCAGGTTGTGCCGATGGAGCCTTACTATATGGTGGTCTCTGGCAGAGCGGAAGCAGAGGAACTGCTGTCGGCGATTCATACGGAGCTTGCTGAGATGGAAGATACCGAATCGATCCTTGCTGCTGGAGAAGCGCCTTATCTGGGCAAATATGATGAATTCGTGCCCCCGGAGCTGGTGCGGCGTGCTTTTGCGACAGACGGGCTGGATGCGGAGGGCTTGAGCAAGGCGTTGAAGGAGCAGGGGCAGGAGAAAAACCAATAAAAGAGCTTGTAAAAGGAGCATGTAAAGGAGCTTGTAGAGAAGCTTGTAGAGAAGCGGGGGCATCCGATGTTGCGCTGTTTGAACCAAGGATCGAGAGGGAAAGGCAGATCCCGTACCTTGTGGATTATAGATAGATGGGGAGGATAATCAATGGCTGGAAAAGTAAAGCTGCTCGCGCCGCAATTGCCTGCAGAGGAGGACCTTGCTGTCCGTGATTGGGAGGATTTGCTGGACGATCCGGATTATGAGCTGATAGAAGCTAAAATTAGCGGGGCAAAATATGAGCGCGCGAGTCTGGAACGCTGTATTTTGGCAAAAACAATGTTAGTAGGGTGTTCATTTGCCGGGACGGTATTTGAACGTCTGGATTTGACGGATGTAGTGCTGGAGCATTGTGACTTATCGAATGCTAAATTCAGCAGAGGTGTTATTCACCGGGCACATTTCAAGGACTGCAAGCTGACAGGGATCGATCTGACCAAGGTCAATCTGGGGCATGTGACCTTCGAGAACTGTGTGATGAATCTGACGGATCTGGCGGAATCGTCGTTGAAGCAGGTGCGATTTACCGGATGTGTATTGGAAAATGCCAGCTTCTATGGCTGTAAACTGAAGGATGTGGAGCTTGAGCATTGTGATCTGAATGATGCTGATTTCAATCAGACTATCTTGAAGGGAATTGACATCAGCACCTGTACATATGACCGGATCGACATGCCGATTCAGGCCTTGGCCGGATGCACTGTATCGCCTGCCCAAGCGGTCGGCTTCGCCAAGCTACTGGGGTTAAAAGTGAAGGAGTAGCAAGTAAATTAATAGGATGATGAATGAGATATGAACGTGACTTTTTGAACACAGGCGAAGCATTGTGCGTTGGTAACTGCGTGCGGTGCAAAGTCTCTTGCTTCTTCAGTCCGAAAGCATCGGAAGACAGAACTCCAATGGGAATTGGGGGACTGTCTTTTTTTGTACTATTTTTAATGGAAGAACATTTGGTGAAAGGGGAGAGGCAGAAGATGAGGTTATTGCTGGGAAATACGGGTGATGGAGCAATATGGGCGAAAATGGATCGGTTCAGTCATGAAGGACTGGTACGGATTCGCAAAATTTCTGGCGGAAAATGGGACGAGCAGGCGAAGCATTGGCGATTTGGCTACAGCAAGGAACTGGTGGAAGAGATTTATAGCTTGTTTGCTGAGCAGGAGGTTGTTCCTAGTGAGGAACTGCTAAAGGACGCCATTTTTCAGCGGGGAAAAAAGAATGGAATTGAGAGGAAGGCCAGAGAGGCTGCAGTGAATGAAGGAAATGAAGGAAATGACGGGACAGATAGGAGCGAGGAGAATGGAGAGACTGACAGGACTAATAGGATCAATTGGACCGGTGAGAATATAGAGATTAATAAGATTGGTAGGACTGGTAAGCCCAGTAATATCGACCTTATCGATATTACCGATAAGATCGGTGGTGCTGAAGAGACGGGAGAACGTGATGAGCTTGAAGAGGCTATTATGAGATGTACAGGTCAACTCTGGCAGAGCTTGGAGAAAATATTAGTATTAGGGTTGAGGGCTAAGGGATACAGTGCGAAGACCATCAAAGCCTTTCGCGGACATATGCGGCGGTTTGTGGAGTATTTTTGCAGGAGATATATTGAAGAATTATGTGCTGACGGCCCACTAGTTACGAAGAAGATATTTGCAGATAAATTAGACCGTGAACAAGTGCAAAGATATGCTATCCAATTACTCGAACAAGGGCATTCGCATGCTTATGTGAACCAGGCGATCAGTGCATTGCGGTATCTGGTTGCTGATATGTTGAAGATGCCCAGTGAGCAGGCAAGGTACATCCGACCAAAAAAGGAAAAGAAGCTTCCTTACGTGCTCTCGGAGCATGAGGTCTTGAAGATTCTGCGTTCGCCGGGCAACCTTAAGCATCGGACAATGCTTTATTTGACCTATGCATCCGGCCTACGGGTTAGTGAGGTCGTGAGACTGCGTCCAGAAGATTTGGATTGTTCACGCGGAATCATCACTGTTCGTCAGGGAAAAGGGAAGAAGGATCGGCATACACTCTTGTCACAAGCTGCTTGGAGCCTGGTGCAGACCTATATCCGGAAGGAACGACCCGGTAAATGGCTGTTCCCGGGACAATATCCCGGCACACACATGCACGTGCGTTCCCTGCAGAAGGTGTTCACTGACGCTCTTCATCGTTCCGGGGTCAACAAAAAAGCCAGTATCCATGTGCTGAGACACTCCTTTGCTACGCACATACTGGAGAACGGCACCGATCTGCGCTTCATTCAGGAACTGCTCGGCCACGCCAACCCAGCCACCACCGAACGCTACACCCATGTCAGCACCAAAAACATCAGACGTATTCAGAGCCCGCTGGATCGTATTATGGGGGAGGAGGAGAGAGGGATAGAATAACGGAGAGAAGATAGGTAGAGCGGAAAAAGGAGATAGAGTGGAAAAAGGAGATAGAGTGGGAAAACGAGATAGAGTGGGAAAACGAGATAGATAGAGCTGAGAAAGGTAGCGAACTCATATTCCATAATCATGCAATTGAGTTATAATCAAGATGTGACGTGAGAGATGCGTAAATCCCTGCTTTATGGTGGGATTTACGGCGTGCAGAGATAAGGGAGTTATATGAAATGGCCGAACTGCTCTAAGACAATGATAAAAATCGAAAGGTGATTCAATTGCCTAAATTACTTTGTACTTGTGGTTATATCCATAATCTTAGTCCAATCCCTGACGATGGATATATTGTGATCAAAGATCAAACCTATGAGTCATTAATTGAATATGAAATAAACCTATCTCAACTACAAAGTTCTCGAAAGACTGAATATACCGATCAGGATTTACTAATTTCTCGAATTAATGAACTTCAAGAACGTTTATATAAATGCCCCGATTGTAATGAAATTCAATGGATCAAGAAAGATGGAACAATAGAAAGATATAAGTGCATATGAAAAGCAAGTTTGAAAGTATTTCAAGGAGTCGCCCACATCATCTAACACCGTATTCACGCTTCGGGCCATTCGGCCCTCGGTCCGTCCGAGGGATTTCGAGGAAGAGGGTTCAGGCGGACAACCTTGCGAGTTTAAGTGTCTCGAAGCCACCCGGCGACTTCGTCGCCTTAAGCCTCTCGGGTTCGTGAATACGGGAACGTTAGCCGAAAGGACGTGGTCATATTAGTAAGAACTTAAGAGAACAAACTAAACAGAATATAATAGTTGCAATTGTATTACATTTAGTTTTTTCATTTGTATTTTGGTGTATATTCTTATACTTGAATGAGTTTCTTAAAGAACATACGTTATTGGTAGATATTATAGGCCTGATTAGTTATATAGTTTTAGGATTATTCTTAAAGGTATCTGAGCGTAGAATTCATAATCTAATATCCGCTTCAAGTGTAACTATTTTGGGATTGGTATTATGGTTGTTAATTTTTTTAATATACATACTAAACATGAATAATGGAAAGGAATTTAGTTTCGTTGGTCCGGAAGTTATATGGCTTTTTTATCTACCGTATGTCCATGGATCTTATTACATATCTTTACAAATGGGTAATTTTAATAATGGGTATTTATTTGGTTGTATATTACTGCTAAACAATTTTGCTATCACTTTACTAATATATTTAACTATAAAAATAAAACACCGTCTAAAAAACAATAAAGTGAGAGCATCTCAAGGTCCCTTCGGCTAACATAGTATTCGCGCTACGGGCCTAACGGCCCTTGGTCTGCGGAAGAATTTCGAAGATGCGGATTCAGCAGACAACCCTGCACTGGTTAAGTCCGTCGGACCAGGGACTACGCCCTTAAGCCAGTGAGGGTTCGTGAATACAACAACGTTATAGGAAATTCCGGCAAACTACATATAAATCATGAAACCCGAACAAACATTCTATCTAGAACTGGCTATGTGTGGTAGAATAAGGAAGTACAATTGAATCTTGGGTGGGCATGGTTTCCCTTCGAAAGGGGGTGAGACCATGGAAGTTAAAGATGCAATCCAAATTATGTTCCTATTTGGAATGTTTATTCTTGCACTTTTAACATACATCGGGAATAACAACAAGAGAAAGTAAAAACCCACCCTAAGGTTAGCGCCAGAGGTGGGTTTTTATTGTCTGTAACTTAAAAGGGAATAAACCATCCAAGCCAATTGTATAGCCGAGTGTTCGTAGCACTCGGTTTTTCTTATACAAATGATACCATATCTACAAGACGATGAAAACCCGAAAATCAAAATGCAAAGACCTGAATAAACACACTATACAACCTTATATGAAAATTAAGAAGTAGCTCGAAGAAGGCCGGAACATCCTATAACATAGTATTCACGCTGCTGCCCCTAACGGGGCCTTGGTCTGCAAAGGGGCATATCAAGGAAGCGGAATCAGTAGACAACCCTGCACTGGCTAAGTCCGTCGGACCCGGGGCTTGCGCCCCTTAAGCCAGTGAAGGTTCGTGAATACAAGAACGTTATCAGAAATCGATGGAAATAGCGGAGGAAAAGTAATGACAAGAATGAGTCATGCAATTTTTAATAAACAAACAGATAATTTAGTTTGTGCGCTTGATGTGGATAGCGAATATTACAAGTATCAAGACAAAAGAGATAAATTTAGTTGCAAATTCTGCGGAGTTCAGGTGCAGTTTACAAGAGGAAAAGATCATAATGATCCCCATTTCAAAAACTGGCCATTAAAAAATCATCTATGTGAATGTGCCATTCCTAATATTGAGAAGCAAAAAGAGGAATTTGAAAATTACGGGGAGATTGAGAAGTTAGTATCTACCATATTGCCTAGATCACAAAGGTTAAAGGATGACAATACTACAATAAATATCAATAGGGCTAATAGAGCAAAAGAATTTGGAGGAAGAAGAAGCAGAAAGTTTATTTATTCTCTTGTAAACTTATTAGATAGTAGAAACTATTTTAATCTAAAGAAGGACTATGAAGAGTTAGAACTACTGATTGAAGATGGAAATATAATAAAGTTAAAAGACTTAGTGGGATCACAGGATGAAGTTATTCAAAGAATTGATGCTACAAATGGAGAGAGGGTTATCTGTATTTTAAGAGGCAACACTAGAAAAGCTAAGACAATTAAAAACAACATAGTGATCCCATTAACCAGAGGTAAAAACCCTGCATATAAGAATACAAAAGATTTTTCCTTATTTATCAGATGGGATTATGTTGAGAAAAACAAAGAGTTTATTGAATCAATAGAGAATGCATTAGTTATTTGTTATGGGGAAGCGAAAACAAATCAATATGGTATTGAGTTAGAGATTTTTTCAATTAAGAGTCAAATTGTAGTGTTAAAAAAATATGATAATTAGATTTGTGTGGGGATAATCAGGAGGTCATCGACATCTGATAACATCATATTCACGCATCGGATACTGCGGCTCCTCGGTCCGCCCGATGATGATAAGCAGGGAAGAGGCTCAGGCGGACACATCTGCACCGACTAACCGCATCGCGGCCGGCTGCTGGCGCAGCCTTAAGTCGGTGAGACGTCGTGAACACAGGAACGTTATACGACAGGGTCTGAAGGAGCAAAAAAAAGGCCCGTAGGGCCCTTAATTCATTTGAATATGTAGTTCATTAAAAAGATATAGTGCATCTTTAAATCCTTGCAAATATATTTTACTTTCCAAAACAGTTTGCAATGAAGTTAGAGCGTCTTCATAAAGAAATAGGGTGTGTTGAAGGTTATCGGGAAGCGACTCTCGAATTATTTTTAGATACTGCTCACATTCCGAAGAAAATTGTTCAAGTTCTGAGTTTGAGTATAACGGTTCTAAACGATGGCGAATTAAAGGCTCAGCTAAAACTTCTAAAGATTCAATCAATGACTTCCCTCCTTTCATTAACTCTATAAGGTTATTATATGCCCCTATGAGGTTAATTGTAAAGATAATTATTAACTCTAGAAGGTAAAATGATGACTTTTATTGAAAAAAGTAATTATGAGAGATAACATATTGAGCATAGGAGGGAGTCTGCTTGATAAGGTGCAATATTAGAGTTCTTATGGCTGAACACCGAATTGATGATATAACAGAATTAATGAACAGATCTGGACTGAGTAGAAATTCGATTAACAAACTGTATAAAGAAATAAATATTGAAACGACCAAATTAGAAACATTATTAAAGCTATGTGATACATTTGAGTGCAAATTATCAGATTTGATTGAATACACGCCTGATAAATAATAACAGTAAACGATGTGGGGATACTCATAGAAGGACCCCGTCGTATAACAATGCATCTACGCTATAGGCATTCGCCCCTTGGTTGTCAGATGTGTAAGCAAGGAAGAATATTCAGACAACACACGACCCGGCCTAAGATAATAGCTATCTAAGGCCGGGTCGTGTCGTAGATGCGGAACCGTTATATGAAAGATGGCAGAAAAACTTAAAAAAACTAGGTGATATTCGTGAGTTCATTCAACGAATTTGATATTGAAAGCATAAAGGAAGAGATTGAATCAATACAAGGTTGCAACATTATTCAAATACATAAAGGATACTCTTCAGATAAGAAATATATTGTTCATTCCAGTGAAGACAGGAAATTCTTACTTCGATTATTTGAGTTGAATGAGTATGATCAAAAACAGAATGAATTCAGTATTTTACAGCAGATGCAAAGGTATGATGTGGAATGTTCGAGACCGCTTGAAATAGGAAAATCTTCAACGGCTGGTTACATGTTGGTCTCATTTATAGAAGGTCATGATGCTATGGATGAACTACCCAAATACTCGGTAAGTGAACAGCTAAATATTGGATTTGAAGCTGGAGTAGAGTTAAGAAAAATGCATCAATATATTGCTCCTAACCATGTCTCTCCCTGGTTTGAAAGAAAAGTAAACAAACATACAAGATACATAGGTCAGTATTTGACCTGTGGAGTGAGAGTAAGAAATGACGAAAAGATAATATCATTTATTGACCAAAATATTAAATATATGAAGCAAAGACCAAATGTGTTTCAACATGATGATTTTCACGTGGGCAATATAGTCGTAAAGAACAAGCATCTTTCAGGAATAATCGATTTTAATCGATATGACTGGGGAGACCCCATTCATGAATTCCTTAAAGTAGGTATCTTCAGTAGAGAAATTAGCATTCCCTTCTCAATTGGACAAATCAAAGGCTATTTCCAAAATGAACAACCGGGGGAATTGTTTTGGAGACTCTATTCTCTATACCTCGCCATGTGCGTATTCTCGACAGTGGTTTGGACATTAAAGGTAACCCCTGAGACTATGGATCAGATGCTGGATAAAATCTATACGTTTCTGGAAGACCATGATTATTTTAATCGGATAAAACCAAATTGGTATCTAGAGGAATAATTCGAAGAAGCCTGCCATCCATCATATAACAATGTGTTCACGCATCGGCGGACAAGCAGCCTCGGTCCCGGATGAAAAGTCGGAGAAGCAGTTGCCGGGACACATCCGCACCACCCAACCGATCGCGGCCAGTCACTACGTTCCTTTAGGCTGGTGGGACGTCGTGAACATGGAAACGTTAGCCGCCACCTTTGTAAAATACATATTTAAGAAAGAGGAAGCAGGAAGCAATATGTATTAATAGAAGCAGATCAATGAAGATCGGTGTGTGAGGAAGTAATTCAAGAGGGCAAAGGCGGCGTCTAACATAATGTTCCCGCAAGCGGCTGTGGCCGCTGGTCCGCAAGAAGCAGTAAGAAGAATAATCAAATCGGAGTTGAATCAGTAGCGGTGGAGTCTCAGACGGACACGTCTGCAAGGCTAAGTGGCGTAGCCACCCGGCGACCCGCACGCTGCACTCGATGGGTTAGCAACTTAAGCCTTTCGACGTCGTGAACACAAATCGTTAGTCGAAATGGGCATAAAGATTAAAAAAATAAAGGTGGTAGCTATTCAATGAAGATTGTCAATACCTTAGAACATTATGAATTACTTATCGATGAGGGAACTGATCCTGTTCAAGATCCTCCATTATTACAAGCATACATGAGTAGATGGGATGGCCCTCTTTTTTATGGCTCGTTATCTCCCAAAAATAAATTAGTCTTAGAAATTGGGGTTGGAACTGGAAGGATTGCAAAAGAAGTACTAAGCGCAGGATGTCAGAAACTTGTTGGAATTGATATTTCTCCGAAGACAATAGAAAGGGCAAGAATAAACCTAAAGGAATATTCAAACATCGAGCTACTAGTAAATGATATTGTAAGTTTTAATCGGCCTAATACATTTGATTTGGCATATAGTGTACTTACCTTTTTACACATAGAAGATAAAAAGAAGGCCTTTGATAATATTTACAATTCATTGAAGATTAATGGGATATTTGTTTTATCAATTAGTAAGGATGATGATTGGTTTGAGTTTACCGATAGGAAGATTCAACTATACCCAAATAACCTAGATGAATATTTACATTTATATGAATCTGTTGGTTTCCAAGTTGAATCAATTAATGAGACTGAAAGTAAGTATGCGACAATAATTAAAGGAATAAAGCCTATGTAAGTGTATCGAAGAAGATGCCCACATCGACTAACACCGTATTCACGCTGCGGGCCTTACGGCCTTGGTCTGCAGAGGCATTTCGGAGAAGCGGAATCAGCAGACAACCCTGCACTGGCTAAGTCCGTCGGACCCGGGGATGGCGCCCCTTAAGCCAGTGAGGGTTCGTGAATACAAAGACGTTATAAGAAATCCCCGAAAAACATTGTCATTAACTAAAATATATAGTGAGGTTTTAAAGTATATGTCATTGAACTTTGAATCTTCGGTTCAAAATAATCTATATGAATATAGGCATCTTTCAATTGAAAAAGATGTGATTAAAAAACCATGGAATGGTTTTATTCAATTTGTAGAAAGTGAAGAATGGGATAGACTTCATGAACAATTTGGTGTGTCATCGTATTGTTGTGAGGAGGCAGTAATTTACTTATCTTTTATATGGAAGATGCTTGAATCAAGAAGGGTATTTATCGTTCCGATTTTCGATATTCATGCGGCCACTAAAAAATTGAATAAAGATTATAACTTCATTAGATGGCAGTACAATTGTACTGCGGAGGATAATAAGTTTGAAAATAACGGTTTTATTCAGGCTAAATCTTCATACATAATCTCACCAATTAGGGATGAGTTTCAATATAGACACAGGGATAATGGAACAATTTTTGAGATAAATTCATTAGAAGAACTAACAACTTTACACAATGTTTTGATCTTCTCAAATGCATACTCAGAAATGAATATATATGGTCTATCAAAAGAGAAAAGCATTGAAGATATAAGGGAATTGTTATTATTAGAAGATAGACCATCTTTAGAAAATATCTTAAGCGATGATGATATATTTATTGATCTAGTCTTAGGAGTAGATATTGGATATCACGATGGAATGCTTATAGTAAGCAAAGGTAATCAAGATACTAGAATTAAACAACTAACAAGTAGAATAAATAATCTAATAGAGCAATATGAGTTAAGATCTAGGGAAATTAAAAACTTAATTGAATTTAAGAATGAACTAGTGAGATTAAGTGATTTTTAAGCAAAGGCTCCGAGGTCAGGGACTTCTTATAACACCGCATTCACGCATCTGGCCTCTAAAAAGACCCTCGGTCGCCAAGAGGATGAAATCAGGCGACAACCTTGCACTACCTAACCGCGTCGCGGCCGGCTCTTCGATCCTTAAGGTAGTGAAGGTTCGTGAATGCAACAACGTTATCTGAAATAACCGGAAAGGAAAATAATAAATGAACTTTACTTATTCCTTAAGAAGCATCGGTTGGGCAGATGTTTATATCAAAGTTAACAATTCAGAAGTATTTATTGATGCAAGCTATTTGTCCGAACCACTAATAGATATGGTTAGAGCAATTGAGAGGCTGATTCCCGAATGTGCTGAAGAAGATGAAATCAGTGAAATTGTACTTTTTGAATGGGACTCTGAACCGGCTATCCATAGATGGGTTATTCATAAATTAAGCCAGGATCTAATTAATATAGAAATTACTTTATTTGTTGATGGGATTACTGAAAGTACAGGTGAAGTACTTTTAAATGAAGAGTGTAATTTTAAGGAATTTGTTGATCTTGTAGTTAACTCTATGGAGAAAATAATAAGAAAACATGGAATCGTAGGATATCGTAAACAATGGAATGCTCAGGATTTTCCTTTAAGTAGCTATATAAAACTAAAACATTATTTAAAGACGAATAATAGATTTCCTATTGATGTATTAAATAAAGATGAATGGATTGAGTCAATCTCTACTAATATAAATGACGAAGTTGAAGTTATACTGAATTTTGATGAGCGGATTCTATGAAGTCGGTTACATCAGATAACAATATATCCACGCTTCGGGCCTGACGGCCCTCGGTCCGTGAGAAGCGGTCGTCAGAGAAGTAAATTCAGCGGACACATCCGCACCGACTAACCGCATCGCGACCGGCTGCTGACGCAACCTTAAGTCGGTGGGACGTCGTGGATACACGAACGTTAGCCGAAATTATTGCAAAGATTAATGAAAGCGGTGACATAGTAGTGATGGAAACTGTATTGTATTTTGTCAGACATGCTGAATCTATATATGTTGAAGGTAAAGAAAGAACTAGAGGATTGTCAGATAAAGGTATGAAAGATGCTCAAACGATAAGAACTATTTTGAAACCTGAAGATATAGATATGTTTGTTTCAAGCCCATATGAACGATCTATAGAAACGATCCGATCAGCAGCAAATGAATATAAAAAGGAAATACTTATAGAAGAAGACTTAAGAGAGAGATCAATTGGAGATTTTTCAACTGGAACATTTAAAGAAGCGAAGTATCGAGTTTATGAAGAAATGGACTTTGCTTTTCCAGGAGGAGAATCTAGTATTGATGCACAGGAGCGATCGGTGAGAGCCATAGCAAGTATCATTGATAGAAACAGAGGAAAGAAGATAGTAGTTGGAACTCACGGGGACATCATGACATTGATGATGAATTTTTATAACAAACAATATGGTTATACTTTTTGGAAATCGACTTCAATGCCTGATATTTATAAGCTCAGAATCAGAGGAAACGACTTAATTGAAGTAACAAGAATGTGGGAGTAGTTCGAAGAAGGCAATGACTTCAGCTAACACCATATTCACGCATCGAGCCATTCGGCCCTCGGTCCGGACAGAGGAATTTCGGAGAAGTGGGAACAGCCGGACAACCCTGCACTGGCTAAGTCCGTCGGACCCGGGGCTTACGCCCCTTAAGCCAGTGAGGGTTCGTGAATACAATAACGTTATGCGCAATACAAACAGAACCTATGGTAAAATACTGTTAATACATTAATTAACAGGGGATATACAGATGAAGAGAATATATTACTCATCACGAAATAAGAAGAGTAGTGTCGATATCTACCAAGTATATGTTCAATTACAAAGTCTATTTTTATACTTTAGAAACAAAGACTTTTTTTATGAAAAACTAAGAATATCCTCAGGTTATATGCCCGAAGAAGTAAGCCATAAAGCTGTATTTGAGATTAAGTTTAATCCATTTCCAATAAATAAATGGGATAGATTAGACATTAATGAAGATAAAGTATTTGACACAATGGAATTTCTTTACCATCATGTTTCAAAACCTGGAGAACAGACTTGGATGCAATCAGAAACAGGTATTGACTACCAAGAGTATATTGACTTTGATGAAGATTTAGGTAAACAGGAATTCAGAGATGCAGTTAATATGATCATTAACGACTATGATGTGGGTTTCGAGTTAGTCCCTACTGGAGAAATACTTGCAAAAGGAAATAATGGACTTGAAGAGATCTTAGAAGCTGAGATTCCAGAATACGACAACTTGAATATAGATACTAAAGTAAAAAATGCAATCAAGAAATGGAAAAACCGTAATCTAAGTGCGAGTGAACGTAAGCAAGCAGTGCTAGATCTGGCTGACGTATTTGAATGGTTAAAGAAAACCGACAAATTATCTGAGGCACTTGATAAAAAAGATGAAAGTGCACTTTTTGAAATAGCCAATAATTTTAGTCTACGACACCATAATCCAAATCAAAAAAGTAATTACGACACGAATATATGGCATTCATGGATATTTCATTTTTATTTAGCTACATATCACGCTGTTATTAGGACATTAAAGAAAAAGGGGATTTAAGTATATTCGAAGAGGGTTTGTACTGCGCATAACACCGTATTCACGCTGCGGGCCTTACGGCCCTTGGTCTGCCAGAAGATTTTTCGAGGAAGTGGAATCAGGCAGACAACCCTGCGAGGCTAAGTGGCGGAGCCACCCGGCCCTAGGGCCTTAAGCCTCTCGGGTTCGTGAATACACGAACGTTAGCCGCCACCTTTGCAAAATACATAATTAAGTAAGAAGAACCAGGAAGCAATATGTATTAATAGAAGTAGATCGATGAAGATCGGTGTGTGTGTGGAAGTATTTCAAGAGGGCAAAGGCGGTGTCTAACACAATGTTCCCGCAAGCGGCTGTGGCCACTGGTCCGCAAGAAGTAGTAAGAAGAATAATCATATCGGAGCTGAGTCAGTAACGGTGAAGAATCTCAGGCGGACACGTCTGCAAGGCTAAGTGGCGAAGCCACCCGGCAACCCAATCACTACGCTGGATGGGTTAGCAACTTAAGCCTTTCGACGTCATGAACACAAATCGTTAGGTGAAATTGGCTAAGTGTGTAAAGAAAGGAGCTGAAATAATTGAAAGTATTTCATATTGAAGCATTCACAAATACTCCGAACTTTGGCAATCCAGCGGGAGTAGTTTTAAGTGCTGATAATTTACAAGAAGATGAAATGTTGAATATAGCTAAACGAGTAGGGTTTAATGAAACTGTTTTTGTACACCAATCTACAGTAGCAAATTTTAAGTTGAAATATTTTACACCAGGTCATGAAATCAATCTTTGTGGGCATGCGACAATGGCAGCAATGCATTGTTTAAAGAGCAATGGTCTAATAAATGAGAATCCAATTTCAATAGAAACCAATGTTGGGATTTTACCTATTTTTTTTGAGGGTAGTAGCCAAGAATTAATTAGAATGCAACAAGGCAATCCTGAGTTTATACCCTTTACTGGGAGTATTGAGCGATTAATCGGCTAGGCCCCCTTATTTCGGAGTCCTACCCTACAATGTTTATGAATTCACAGGATTGCTCCTTATTCTGCCGTATTACACCGCTCTATGAAAGGCAGAGGTGTCTTCCAGTGTCCTCACCCATAT